>DATHSW010000021.1:0-14914 GCA_035463855.1 Candidatus Deferrimicrobiaceae bacterium
CCAGTTCACCCGGGACGGCTGGTTCCGCACCGGCGACGTGGCCGCGCTCGACCCCGACGGCTACATCCAGATCACCGACCGCACCAAGGACCTGATCAAGTCGGGCGGCGAGTGGATCTCGAGCGTGGACATGGAGACCACGATCATGGGCCACCCGAAGGTGCTGGAGGCGGCCGTGATCGCGGTACCGCACGAGCGCTGGGTGGAGCGCCCGCTCGCCTGCGTCGTGCCCAAGCCCGAGTACAGGAACACGCTCACCGCCGACGAGATCATGGACTATCTCAAGCCCCGCGTGGCCAAGTGGTGGCTCCCCGATGACGTGGTCTTCATCGACGCCGTCCCCAAGACCAGCGTGGGCAAGTTCGACAAGAAAATCCTCCGTGAGCGCTTCAAGACCTGGCGGCCGAAGTAGGGGTCAGGTCTTGCATTCCGACATTCACCCCGGCGGCTAAACGCGCGAGGCGGGCGGGGCCTGTCACCGGGGTGGCCCCTGCCGGCTCGGCCTGCGCCACCCGCTCGCCGGAATCGCCGCTCTTCGAGCGGCGCACCGGACTCGGGGGGCCCGCTCCGGCCGCCCGGCAGGGGCCACCCCGGTGCCACCCGCCCGTCTCCCCGTGCGCCGACGGCACCAGACTCGGCTACGGAATGTCGGAATGTAAGACCTGACCCCGGCTAGCAGCGCTTGGTCAGGGCGGGCCAGTCTTCGCCGGGGAGGACGGGCTCGGGGGGGCCGGGCCAGGCGGCGGCCATGGCCTTGAGGCGGGCGATCCGCGCGGCGGGCATGGGGTGGCTGGAGAGGTAGGTGAGGGCCTCGGGCTGGGCGCCCTCTTGCTTCTGGAGCGTCTCGAAGAAGGCGATCATGCCGGCGGGATCCACGCGGGCGGCGAGCAGCATCTTCATGCCCTCGAGGTCGGCTTCCTCCTCGGCGCGGCGCGAGTAGCGCAGCTCGCCGAGCGCGCGGGCGGTCTCGAGCCCATACGCCATCGGACCCGTCACGTCCCCGGTCAGCGCCATGAGGAGCAGACCGGTGCCCACGTCCTGGAGCACCGCGCGGGTCGTGTGGCGCCGCAGGATGTGTTGCAGCTCGTGCGCCACGACCCCGGCCAGCTCCTCCGGACTGCGCGTGCGCTCGAGGAGACCGCGCAAGATCACCACGTGCCCGCCCGGCGCGGCCAGCGCGTTCAGCACCGGGCGGTTCACCACGTAGACCCGCATCGTATAGGGTGACGACGGCTGCGCCGCCATGAGCCGTCCCACGATCGCGCTCATCGCGGCGCCTAGGGCCGGATCCCCGCAGCGCCGCTCCGGCGGCGCCAGGAAGGCCACCGCGGACTGGCCGACGCTCTCCTCCCAGGCCACCGGCACGTAGGGCGTGACGAGCGCGGCCATCAGGGGGATGCCCCAGAGATAGATCGCGACGGTGGCGGCGAGGACACCGCCGGCCGCCACGATGGTCCAGCGAAGCCGCGCGGAGCGGCGCCGCGGGTCGTGGAAGCGCAGGCCCACGTGCGGCGCGGCCTCGTGCAGGCTCTCCAGGAAGGCGGCGTCCGGGATCAGCAGCGTCTCGGGCAGCTCCCCGCCCCGCTCGAGTCGCACCTCCTCGCCGGCGTAGGAGCCCTGGGTCTGGCGCAGCTCGCGATAGGGCCAGAGGCGCGTCCCGCCCGCCTCGGTGGTGATCTCGAGGCCCTCGCGCATCAGGCGGACGGTGGCGCGCTGGCGGGCCGCGGTCCGCCCGTCGAGATAGGTGCCCGACCAGTCGGTGCGCATCAGGACGGAGCCGGCACGCGACTCAGGCCAGATCGAACCCGGAGTCGAAGAACCCGGACAGCCCCTCGCCGATGGCCGAGACGGTCTGCGCCTCCTGCTGGATGCGCGCGAGGTCGAGCGGGCCCACCAGGGCGAGATTGCGGAAGGCGAAGTTGATGTTCCGCACCCGCACCCACGGCCACCCGAGCCCCAGGGTGCAGACGAGCAGGAGCACGTTCACGACCCAGAGACCCAGCAGCGCGGCCCCGGTCACCGTGCAGGAGAAGCGCGCGGCGCCGAACGCGGTGTGGTCCCAGAAATAGCGCCGCTTGCGCGCGATGTACCACGCCCAGCACAGGCCGAGGGTGGGCAGCGTCAGCAGGATCGAGAGCACGAACGGCCAGAAGAGATCCCGGCCCTGGCCGTCGAAGTCGAACCGCTCGTTGCCGAAGTAGGAATGCGAGACCATGAACGTCTGCCGCGCCACCAGGAAGAACGGGTAGTAGAGCCCGAGCGTGAACCCGGTGAAGAACGTGCCCAGGATGAAGATCTTCATCATCTCCCACGCGCGGCCGCGGAACGAGAAGCGGATGCCGCGCCACGAGGTCCGGCTGAGCCGATAGCGCCGCGCGCCCACCATCGCGACCGGGAAGAGCACGAAGAGCAGGCTCGCCGAGAGCAGCCCGGCTCCGACCTTGACGAGCACCGGCACGTCCAGCACGTCGCGGACGACGTTGAGCAGGAAGATCGGCACGCCGAACACGAGCACCGCCTTGAGCGTGCCCAGCAACAGCTCCCGCCCCGTGCCGTGATAGGCGAAGCGGTCGCCCTCGATCTCGGTCTGGCTGAAGAGGTACTGCCGCAGCCGGGTCTTGGCCCAGAAGTAGTAGATGCCGAGGGTCACCAGGGTCAGCAGGGTGTTGACGATGTGGATCCCGAAGAGGGTGCCGCCGGTGCCGTGGAAGCCGGGGCGCCGGAGCGGGGCCGAACCCGAGACGGGCCCGAACGGGGGTACCGGCACGCTCTCCGGCGGGCTCGGAGGCGGCGGGGGCGTGACGGGCGGCGGGGGAGGCGCCGCCGCCGGCGGCTGCCGGGGAACGGGCGCGCCCGGAGGCGCGGGCTTGCGGAAGAACGACGGCCGACCCGCGGGTTCCTGCCCCTCCACCATACGCCCCGACTATGGGCGGAAGCGGCGGGGCGAGTCAACTTTTCGGGTCAGGCCCCCCCGCCGTCGAGGGCCGCGAACCGCTCCAGGTGATGCTCGGCGTCGCCGAAGAGCTGGCCGATCATGGTCAGCCGCCGGAAGGTATGGCTGATCTTCAGCTCCTCGGTCATGCCCATGCCGCCGTGGAGCTGGACCGCCTCCTGGCTCACGTGGCGGCAGGCGTCCGCCACCTTGACCTTGGCCGCCGAGACCGCGCGCCCGCGCTCGGCGGGCGGCGCGCTGTCCACCTTCACGCACGCCAGGCACGCCATGGACCGCGCCTGCTCGTAGCTGATCACCATGTCCACCATGCGGTGCTGCAGGGCCTGGAAGCTCCCGATCGGCACCCCGAACTGCCGGCGCGTCTTGAGGTACTCGAGGGTGGCCTCGTTGGCGTAGCGGATGGCGCCCACCGCCTCCGCGCAGAGCAGCGCGGTAGCGTAGTCGGCGGCGTCCTCGATCAGCGGCAGCGCGCGGCCCTCCTCCCCCAGCAAGGCCTCCGCGGGTACCGTCACGTCCGCGAGCCAGAGGTCGGCGGCCCGCAGCTCGTCGATCGTGCGGTACTCCTTCAGGGTCACGCCCTTGGCGCCGCGGTCCACCAGGAACAGGCTGATGCCGGCCGGGTCGGTGTCGCCGCCCGCGGTGCGCGCGGAGACGATCAGGGTGTCGGCGGAGCCGCCGTGCAGCACCGCGCGCTTCTCGCCGTTCAGGGTGAACCCCGCGCCCGCGCGCTTGGCCCGCGTGCCCACGTGGCGCAGATCGTAGCGGGCGGAGCGCTCGGTGTGGGCGAACGCCAATCGCTGCTTGCCCTGGATCAGGGCCGGCAGGATGCGCTTCTGCTGGGCCGCCGAGCCCCCGCGGGCGATCAGGCGCCCGCCCAGCCCCACGTTGACCCAGTAGGGCTCGACCACCAGCCCTTCGCCGAGCGCCTCCATCACCAGCATCACGTCCACCGCGTTGCCGCCGAACCCCCCGTGCTCCTCCGCGAACGGCACGCCCAGCAACCCCATCTCCGCGAACGCCGCCCACACCTTCTCGCTCCACCCGGTCGGCGAGTCCACGATCTTGGCCCGCGCATCGATCGAATACTCATTCGCCAGATACCGCTTCAGGCTGTCGGCCAAGAGCTGCTGCTCCTCACTCAAATCAAAATTCATCCTTCGCTCCTGAGGTCAGTGATTTCCGTTCCGACACATGGGCGGGGCCGGGGAGAGGGGGCCGGGTGGTCCGGGTGACCCGTTCCCGCCGCGCGGCACGATGCCGACACCCGCCCAGGTTGGGAACTCCAACCGGGTTTCCGAAGAACAGCGGGTCGTGGTCAGAGGACCACCCGGCCCCCTCTCCCCGGCCCCGCCCACTACCCGCGCGCGCCGCCACTACAGACCGAGCGTGGCCTTCGCGATGATGTTCCGCTGGATCTCGTTGGACCCCGCGTAGATGGTCGCCTTCCGCAGGTTGCAGTACCGCGGGGCCAGCCGCGCGGTGAAGTGGTCGAAGTCCATGGCGTCCACCGGCCGGAAGGCCTGGGCCAGCGGGCCCGCCGCCTGCATCATCAGCTCGGTGATGGCCTGCTGGATCTCGGTCCCCTTGATCTTGAGCATGGAGACGTCGGCGCCCGGCGGCCGCCCGCTGCGCCGCATCTGATCGAGGAAGCGCAGGTTGGTGATCTCGAGCGCCATCAGCTCGACCTCCACCCGCGTCAGCCGGTCGCGGAAGCGCGGGTCCTCCATGAGCGGCCGGCCGTTTTTCATCTGCTCGCCCGCCAGCTCCTTCAGCTTGGCCAGCTCGCGCTTGGAGGCCCCGATGCGTCCGGTGCCCATCCGCTCGTAGCCCAGGAGGAACTTGGCCACCGTCCAGCCCTTGCCCTCCTCGTGCACGAGGTTCTCGGCGGGCACTGCCACCTCGTCGAAGAAGACCTCGTTGACCTCCTTGCTGCCGTCCAACAACACGATCGGTCGAACGGTGATGCCGGGGGTCTTCATGTCGATCAGCAGGAAGGAGATGCCATCCTGGCGCTTGCCGGTGTTGCCGTCGGTCCGCACCAGGCAGAAGATCCAGTCGGCGTGCTGGGCCATGGTCGTCCAGATCTTCTGGCCGGTTACCACATAGTGCCCGTCGCCCTGGCGCACCGCGCGCGTCTTTAGCGAGGCCAGGTCCGAGCCCGAGCCGGGCTCCGAGTAGCCCTGGCACCAGAAGTCCTCGCCCTGGTAGATGCGGGGGAGGAACTTCTTCTTCTGGGCGTCGGTGCCGAACTGCAGCAACACCGGCGCGCACATCCGGAGCCCGAACGGGATGAGCGGCGGGGTCGCCGCGAACCCGCACTCCTCCTCCCAGATGTAGCGCTGCACCACGTTCCAGTCGGTGCCGCCCCATTCCTTGGGCCAGTCGGGCGCGACCCAGCCCTTCTTGGCCAGGGTCTTGTGCCAGCGCATGAGATCGTCCTTCGACAGCTCCTGGTAGCCTTCCATCTTGGCGCGCAGGTCATCCGGCAGGTTGCTCCGCAGCCAGCCGCGCACCTCGTCGCGGAAGGCCAGCTCGTCGGGCGAGTAGTTCAGATCCATGTCAGGGCTCCTGTCGAGTCGTCGTTGATCGCGGCGGGACCGAGAGCCATGCTATCCCAGGGCGCGGATGAGGTCCAGCAGCCGGCCCAGCGTCGTGAGCCTGGCCGCCAGCCCCTCGCCCCCGGGCTCGACCCGCAGCGTGGTGATCCCGGCGCGCCGGTAGGCCAGCAGACGCGCGCGCACCATGGCTTCGGTGCCGAGCAGGTTGGTCTGGAGGACCAGCTCGTCGGGCACTTGTGCCGCCGCTTCCTCGCGCCGGCCCTCGAGCCACAGGCGCTGCACCTCGGTGGCCGCGTCCGCGTAGCCGGCGCGCCGGTAGGCGTCGTTGTAGAAGTTGTGCTGGCGCGAGCCCATCGCGCCCAGGCTGAAGGCCAGGCCGGGCTTGCGCGGCGCGATCAGCCGCTCCACGTCGTCTCCGAAGGCCACGTAGCCGCCCGCCTGCAGATCGAGCTGGGCGAGCGAGCGGCCCGCGCGGGCCGCGCCGGCGGCCAGCGAGTCCGTGAAGACGTGGGCGTGCTCGGGCATGGACGAGGTCCCGAGCCAGCCGTCGGCGATCTCCCCCGTCATCTCGAGGCTCTTCGGCGAGAGCGTGGCCAGGTAGATCGGGAGGCTCGGCTGGGGCGGCGCCGCCGAGCGGAGCGCCTTGCCCTCGCCCCCCGGCAGGGGCAGCTCGTAGACCTTGCCCTTGTACTCGAGGCGCTCCCCCTTCACCGCGCGGCGCACGATCTCCACGGTCTCGCGCATGCGCTGGACCGGCCGGTCGAAGCGGATGCCGTGCCAGCCCTCGATGACCTGGGGCCCGCTCACGCCCAGCCCGAGCACGAAGCGGCCGTTGGACATGGCCTGCAGACTCATCGCGGTCATGGCCAGCAGGGCGGGCGTACGGGTGCCCGCCTGGAGGATGCCGGTGCCCAGGCGGATGCGCGAGGTACGCGCGGCCATGAAGGCCAGCGGGGTCACGCCGTCGTGGCCCCAGGCCTCGGCGGACCAGACGTCGTCCACGCCGAGCCGCTCGGCCTCGATGACGTAGGCGCTCGCCTCCGCCCAGTCGGTCTGGGCGAGCCGCAGCGAGATCGAGACCCGCATCAGGCGGGCGGGGCGGCCGCGAGGGCCGTCGCGATCTTCTGGAGCTGGCCGGCGTGATCGAGGTCGTGCAGGCGGGTGAAGAGCAGTGTCTCCCGCCAGGTGAGCGGCCCGAAGATCGGGTGGTCGATCCGCTGGTCGGGCGCCGCGGCCGGGTCGGCGGCCTGCACGGCGGCGAACAGGGCCTCGCGCTGCTCGGCCAGCGTCCGGTACCAGGCCTCGGCCGGGAGCAACGGCGCGCCCTCGACCCCGCGCCGGCCCGGGCGCGGCGGCGGTGTCTGGCCCGCGAGCACGCGCCGGATGCCGCCGCCGAAGTACCCGTCGGCGGCCACCACGTGGGCCATCACCTCGTTGCCGCTCCATTCCTCGGGCGCCGGCCGCTCGCCGAAGCGCGCCGGCGGCACTGCCGCCGCCGCGGCCCGCAGGTCGGCCATGGCGGCCCGCACCTTCTCCACGATGCCCGCCGGGGTCAGCTTGGCTCCCTGGGCCACCAGATAGCCCCGGATGCGTGCCTGCTCCTCGTCCATGGCGGCTTGGACTCTATCCCGCCTCCACCCGCCCCGCAATGGGGTCAGGTCTTACATTCCGACATTTCCGGGTGCCTAGAGGGCCACTTCAGGCAGGGCCGATCCGCTTCTCCAGGTAGCGCGCGTAGCGGGACATGGAGTAGGTGCAGACCCAGTAGACCACCGCGATGAAGAGATAGATCGGGAACGGGCGGATCTCGCGGTTGTTCACGACCTGGGCCGCCTTGGTCAGGTCCATGAAGCCGATGATGGAGGCGAGCGAGGTGTCCTTGAAGAGCACGATGAACTGGGTCACCAGCGACGGGATCATGTTCTTGAGCGCCTGGGGCAGGATCACGTGGCGCATGCCCTGCGCGCCGGTCAGGCCGAGCGCAGTCGCCGCCTCCACCTGGCCACGAGGCACCGACTGGATGCCCGCGCGCACGATCTCGCCCAAGTAGGCCGCCTCGAACACCACGAACGCGGTCAGCGCCACCCCGAACTCGGGGATGGACGTCTTGAGCACGATCGGCATGATGAACCACATCCAGAAGATCACCATGACCAGCGGGACGCCCCGGAAGAACTCCACGTACGCGGTCGCCGGCACGCGGATCCACCACTGGGGCGCCAGCCGCGCGAGGCCGATGAAGATGCCGAGGGCGAAGCCGAGGATGATGGACGGGATGGCCAGGCGCAGGGTCCCGCCCACGAAATTGCCGATGCCCAGGAAGCCCTGGAGCATCAGGAACGGGAGATTGCGCCAGACGACGTCGAGCTCGAGCATGGCTAGCGTCGCTGCCGGCCGCCCACGATGAGGCCGGGGATCGCGGTGCGCCGCTCCACCCACGACATGATCGAGGCGATGGACACGCAGAGGACGAGATAGACGAGCGTGCCCGCGGTCAGCGCCTCGATGGCCTTGGCGGTGTAGGTCTCGATCTGCCGCGTCTGGAACGTCAGCTCGGCCACGCTGATCGTGAGCGCCACCGACGAGTTCTTGAGCAGGTTCAGGGACTCGTTGGTGCCCGGCGGGATGATCAGCCGGAGCGCCACCGGGAGGATCACGTGGCGGTAGGCCTGGAACGTGGTGAGGCCCGCGGCCATCGCGGCCTCGAACTGGGTGCGCGGGATGGACTGGATGCCGGAGCGCAGGACCTCGGAGAAGCGCGCGCCGCTGTAGACGCCCAGGGCGCAGACGGCGGCCCAGAACTCGAGTCCGTGGTCCAGGAGCCAGTCCTGGAGTCCCTGGGGCAGGAGCGGCGGGACCGCGAAGTACCAGAAGAACATCCAGACGAGCAGCGGGACGTTGCGGAAGAACTCGACGTAGAAGGTGGCGGCGGCGCGCAGGGGCCAGAAGCGCACCGTGCGCAGCGCGCCCGAGACGATGCCCAGCGCGGCGGCGACCAGCCACGCCACGATGGACAGCTCGAGCGTGGTGATCAGCCCGCTGAGTAGCCACCGGCCGGACTCGCCGGTCCAGAGCACCGACCAGTTGAACTGGTAGTTCATCGCGTCGAGTCCCCCTCACCCTGCCCTCTCCCCTGTGGAGGGGGGAGAGGGCAGGGTGAGGGGTGGGTCGCGTTACTTCGGAACGACCTGCAGCAGCATGAAGCTCCGAACCTGCGGCGACATGGGATACGGGAGCTCGCCCTTGGCCCCGAACCACCGGTCGTAGATCTCGAAGAACTTGCCGGACTCGATGCCGTCCATCAGCCCGTTGTTGACCACGTTGCGGAAGTCGGCGTCGCCCTTGCGCATGGCCATGCCGTAGGGCTCGTAGGAGTAGAAGTCCCCCACGATCTCCCACTGGGCCGGGTTGGGCGACTTGGCCTTGAGCCCGGCGAGCTGGATGCCGTCGTTGGTGTAGGCGTCCGCCTGCCCCTGCACCAGCGCCTGGAAGGCCGACGGCTGGTCCGGGAACTCGCGGAGCATGGCCTTGGGCGCCTTCTCGCGGATGATGCGCGCGTTGGTCGAGCCCTGCTGGGCCGCGATGCGCTTGCCGTCGATGTTCCGGATGCCCTTGATGGGGCTCCCCTTCTTCACCAGGAACTGGGCGCCGGTGACGAAGAAGGTGAGGGAGAAGTCCACGCTGTCGCGCCGGGTGCGGGTGTCGGTCATGGTGCCGGCGATCAGATCGACCGCCCCGGAAGACAGGAGCGGGATGCGGGTCGGCGGCGTGCTCTCCTTCTTCTCCACCTTGACCGGCTTGCCGATCTTCTTCTCGACCGCGGGCTTGATCAGCTCCTCGACCAGGTCGATGGAGAAGCCGACCCACTCGTTCCGGGGATTGACGTAGGCGAACGGGGGCGACCCGGTCCGCGTCCCGATCGTCAGCGTCCCGGTCTCGCTGATCTTGTCGAGCGTCATCTTCTGCTGCGCCGCCGCCGGCAACACCGACGCGGCCAGCAACGCAATCACCATCACGACTCCCACTAGTCTCCGCATGCACATCCTCCTTGGTGATGTCTCAGTGCGACAGGATCTTGGACAGGAAGTCCTTCGCGCGCTCCGACTGGGGCGACGCGAAGAAGGCCTCGGGCTTCTGCACCTCCACGATCCGGCCGTAGTCCATGAACACGACGCGGCTCGCCACGCGGCGGGCGAAGCCCATCTCGTGGGTCACCACCATCATGGTCATGCCCTCCTTGGCGAGATCGGTCATGACGTCCAGCACCTCGTTGATCATCTCGGGATCGAGCGCCGAGGTCGGCTCGTCGAAGAGCATGATTCTGGGCTGCATGGCCAGGGCCCGGGCGATGGCCACCCGCTGCTGCTGGCCGCCCGAGAGATTGGCCGGATAGTAGTCGGCCCGGTCCGGGATGCGCACGCGCTCGAGCAGGGCGCGCGCGATCCGCTCCGCCTCGCCCGCCGACAGCCCCTTCACCTTCCGGGGCGCCAGCGTGATGTTCTGCAGCACCGTCATGTGCGGGAAGAGGTTGAAGGACTGGAACACCATCCCCACCTCGGTGCGCAGCTTGACCAGGCTGCCCCCGGACGCCCCGATGGACTGGCCGTGGACGACGACCTCGCCCTTCTGGATCGGCTCCAGCCGGTTCACGCAGCGGATCAACGTGCTCTTGCCGGAGCCGGACGGCCCGCAGACCACGATGACCTCGCCCGCCTCCACGGTGAGATCCACGTCCACCAGCACGTGGTGCTGGCCGAACCACTTGTTGACGCCCCTGAACTCGATGGCGGCGGCCATGGGTCACTCGATAACCACGAGGACGTCCCCGGGGTTCACCGGCTGCCCGACCGCCACCCGGATCTCCTTCACCGTCCCCGCCACCTGCGCCTTGAACTCGTTCTCCATCTTCATGGCTTCCAGCACGACCAGCCCGTCCCCGGGCGCGACCGCCTGCCCCACCGTCACCGCGACCAGCGTCACCTTGCCGGGCATCGGCGCCTTCAGCACCTGGCCGCGGTCCCCACCCTGGGCCCCGCGGGTGCGGATGATGTAGCGCGACTCCTCCTCGACCCGGATCGTGTAGCGCTCGCCGCCGACGTCCACCAGGTAGCTGCCGTCCTGCTCGGTCACGTCGGCCACGTAGGAGGCGCCGTCCAGCAGGATGGACCAGATGCCCTCCCCGGTCTCGCGCGCGTCCACCGCGAGGCGCTCGCCCGCGATCGTCAGCGTGAAGCGGCCGTCGGCGCCCGCGATCTCGACCGGGATCGTCTCGCCGCCGGTCTGCGCCTCGAACTTCACCGGCTCCTCCACCCGGGTCGGAGCGCCTGGCGCCAGGCGCCCGGCGTCGTCGCAGGCGACGGGGCCGCGGGGGCCGGGCGCCCCGCGCGCTCGTAGGCGGTCAGCGCGGCCGCGATCAGCGCGATCGAACGATGCCGGCCGGCCCCCTCCGGCCGGTCCGTCGCCAGGAGCCGCTCCATGAAGCCGGTGGAGAGGCGGCCCGCCGCGAAATCCGGGTGCGCGACGATGCGCTGGAGGATCGGGATCGTGGTCTGCACGCCGGCCACCTTGTACTCGCCGAGCGCGCGAATCATCCGCGCGATCGCCGCGTCGCGGTCGGGGCCCCAGACGATCAGCTTGGCCATGAGCGTGTCGTAGAAGCGCGGGATCGTGCAGCCGGCGTAGACGCCGGTGTCGTCGCGCACCCAGGGCCCGCCCGGCGCGCGCAGCCCCGTCACCTTCCCCGGCGAGGGGATGAACGAGGCGAACGGATCCTCCGCGTTGATCCGGCACTCGATGGCCCAACCGTGGAGCGCGACGTCGTCCTGACCGAAGCCGAGCTTCTCCCCCGCCGCGATGCGGAGCTGGTCTCGCACGAGATCGCGCCCGGTCACCAGCTCGGTCACCGGATGCTCCACCTGCAGGCGCGTGTTCACCTCGAGGAAGTAGAAGTTGCGCTCGCGGTCCACCAGGAACTCGATGGTGCCCGCGTTGACGTAGCCGACGGCGGCGGCCACCCGGCAGGCGGCCTCACCCATGCGGCGCCGCATCTCCGGCGTGACGAAGGGCGACGGGCTCTCCTCCACCAGCTTCTGGTGCCGCCGCTGGATCGAGCACTCGCGCTCGCCCAGGTGCACGACGCCGCCGTGGGCGTCGGCCAGCACCTGGACCTCGATGTGCCGCGGCTCCTCCACGTAGCGCTCGATGTAGACGGCCGCGTCGCCGAAGGCCGCGCCCGCCTCCGCGCGCGCCGCGCGCAGCGCGCCCGCCAGGTCGCCGGGCGCGCGCACCAGCCGCATGCCCTTGCCGCCGCCGCCCATGGCCGCCTTCAGCATCACCGGGTAGCCGACGCGCTCCGCCACGCGCGTGGCCTCCGCGTCGTCCGACACCGGCTGCTCGGTGCCGGGCACCACCGGCACGCCCATCTTGATCGCGACCCGGCGCGCCGCCATCTTGTCGCCCATGGCCCGGATGGCCGCGGGCGGCGGCCCGATGAAGGTCAGCCCCGCGTCCAGGCAGGCCTGGGCGAACGTCGCGTTCTCAGCCAGGAAGCCGTAGCCCGGGTGCACCGCCTCGGCCCCCGTGCTCCGGGCCGCCGCGATCAGCTTGTCGATGACGAGGTAGCTCTCGGTGGCGGGCGGCGGGCCGATCGGCACCGCCTCATCGGCCTGCAGGACGTGGAGGGAGTCGCGGTCCGCCTCGGAGAAGACCGCAACGGTCTTGATCCCCAGCTCGCGGCAGGCCCGGATGACCCGGACGGCGATCTCGCCGCGATTCGCGATGAGGACCTTCTCAAACGAGGCTGGCACGTTGCGAGCCATGATAGCAGCTAAACCCGCGCCCCGGCTGACTTATTTGTCGAGTGCCTTGACCGCCTCCTCCACGAACGACGTGTCCACGATGGACCGCAGCGGCAGCGGCCTCTTCATGAACCCGTTGGCCGTCCACCACGCCATCTGTCGCTCGATGTCGGTGACGAGCAGCCGGCCGTTGCGGTCCTGGAACGGAAACCCCAGCTTGATGTTCTCGGGCCGCGCCCCGGTGTACTTGGCGGTGATCTGGACCACGTCGTCGTAGTTGACCCCCGGCACGAGGCGGCCGTCCTTCTGCACCAGCGCGGCGTCGTGGTAGTGCCGGGAGGCCTTCACGTAGCCCTTCATGAAGGCGACCGCGCGCGCGCGATCGGCGGCGAACTTGCCGGAGTAGAAGATGGTCGCGATCTGCCAGGGGTAGAGATCCCCCGCCCACGCCATGATCTTGCCGAAGCCCTGCGCCTCCGCCGCGCCCGGGAAGGGCTGCGGCACCAGGATCGCGTCCACCTGCTTGCCCTTGAGCGCCTCCATGGTGGCGGGCATGGCCTGGAGCGGCACGATCTTGACGTCGGCGAGGCTGAGCCCGTCCTTCTCCAGGATGTTGCCGATGTGGTAGTGGAACGTGGAGCCGATCTGGGTGACGCCGATCCGCTTGCCCTTGAGGTCCTTGATGGACCGCAGCGCCCCACCGTCCCACAGCTCCTTCTGCACCACGATGGCCACCAGGGGGTAGCCCGGCCACTCGCGGCCCTTGTCGGCCACGATCCAGAGCTTCTCGCCGCCCAGCACGATGTTGTAGAGCGCGGCGGTGAGCCCGGTGGCGCCGACGTCGAGCTGTCCCGCGGCGAGCGCGGTGGCGATGGGCGCCGCCGCCTGGAAGTAGACCAGCTCGGGCTCGACGCCGAACTCCTTGAAGTAGCCCTTCTCGACGCCGATGAAGATGGGCGCCGACGAGGTCAGCTTGAGCACGCCGACCTTGAGCGGCGCGGGCGCCTGGGCCTCCGCGCCGGGCGAGAAGGCGATGCCGCCCGCGAGCGCGGCCGTGGCCAGGAGCAGCAGGGAGAGTCGTCGCATGCCGGGGTCCTCCGTCTAGGTGTGGCGCCAGCGAATCACCGCGCGCTCGAGCCCGCCGAGCCCCCAGTGCGACAGGACCCCGAGCAGCGAGAGCACGACGATGCCGACCATGAGCTTGGTGGTTTCCATGAGGTTGCCGGACTGGAGGATCAGGAAGCCGATGCCCGCGTCGGCCGCGATCTGCTCGGCGGCCACCAGCAGCAGCAGCGCGATCCCCGCCCCCAGCCGCAGGCCTGCGAAGACCATCGGCAGGGCCGAGGGCAGGATGACCTTGCGGATCACGCTCCACCGCCCCGCTCCGAAGGAGACGGCGGCCCGGATCAGCAGCGGATCGGCCTGCCGCACGCCCGAGTAGGTGTTGATGGCCATCGGGAAGAAGACGCCCAGGGCCACCACCGCGATCTTGGAGGCCTCCCCGATGCCGAGCCAGAGGATCAGCAGGGGCAGCAGCGCGATCTTCGGGATCGGGAACGTGGCGGCGATGATCGGCTGCACCACCGCGTCGGCCAGCGAGAAGAAGCCCACCGCGACACCCACGCTGATGCCGGCCAGCGCGCCGATCGCGAAGCCCCAGGCCAGGCGCTCGAGACTGGTGACCAGGTGCACGAAGAGCTGCCCCGAGGCGGCCATGTCCCAGCCCTCCGCCACCACGCCGAGCGGCGACGGCAGGAAGAGGGATGACACGACGCCGGTGCGGGTGACGAGCTCCCAGAGCACGCCCAGCCCCACCAGCGCGAACACGCGCACGGTCCGGTAGTCGGGCCGTCGCAGGAACGCGGTGCGATCCTCCACCACGACGCGCTGCACGTCCATCAGCCGCGCTCCGTCACCGCGTCGCCCTCGAGCAGCGCGGCCTGCGCCTGCGACTTGATCAGCCCCCAGATGCGGTCGCTGGCCTGGATGAACGCGGGCTCGCCCTGCTGGTGCTCGTCCCGGGGCCGCGGCAGCCGGATCGGCACCGTGTCGAGCACCTCGCCCGGCCGCCGCGACAGCACGATCACCCGGTCGGCCATGAACACCGCCTCCTGGATATTGTGCGTGACGTAGAGGATGGACTGGCGGGTGCGGGCCCAGATCCCGAGCAGCTCCTCCATCATGAGCGCGCGGGTCTGGGCGTCCAGCGCCGAGAACGGCTCGTCCAGCAGCAGCACCGCCGGCTCCACCGCCAGCGCCCGCGCGATGCCGACCCGCTGGCGCATGCCCCCCGAGAGCTGGTGCGGGTACTTGCCCTCGAAGCCGGCCAGGCCGGTCATGTCGAGGTAGTGCCGCGTGCGCTCGGCCCGCTCGAAGCGCGAGACACCCAGCTCCTCCAGGCCCAGCTCCACGTTGGCCCGCACCGTGCGCCAGGGGAAGAGCGCGAACTCCTGGAACACGGTGGCCGCCACCGGCCGGCCCTCGCGGCGCTCGCCCTCGAAGTAGACACGCCCCGAGCTGGCGGGCAGGAGGCCCGCGATGATGTTGAGCAGCGTGGACTTGCCGCAGCCCGACGGCCCCAGCAGGGCCACGAACTCCTCGGGCTC
>DATHSW010000022.1:0-11756 GCA_035463855.1 Candidatus Deferrimicrobiaceae bacterium
CGACGCCCGCAGCACGCGCGGCGCCGGCGAGGCCGTCGGCGAGCCGCGCACCGAGCGACGCGAGCGAGGCATAGAGCTTCGGCGTCAGCCGGTCGAGGCACCACAGGCCGGCGGTCATCGCGAGGGGATTGCCGGAGAGCGTGCCCGCCTGGTAGACGCCCCCGAGCGGCGACACGCGCTCCATCAGCGCGCGCGATCCGCCGTAGGCGCCGACCGGCAGGCCGCCGCCGATGATCTTGCCGAGGCACGTGAGATCGGGCCGGACCCCGTAGCGGGCCTGCGCCCCGCCCCACGCGACCCGGAAGCCGGTGATGACCTCGTCGAAGATCAGCAGGGTGCCGTGGCGCGTGGTGAGATCGCGCAACCCGGCGAGGAAGCCCGCCGCGGGCGGCACCACGCCCATGTTGCCGGCCACCGGCTCCACGATCACCGCCGCGACCTGACCCGGGTGCGCCTCGAGCTGGCGGCACACCGCCTCCAGGTCGTTGAACGGGACGGTGAGGGTCAGCGCCGCGAGGGCGGGCGGCACGCCCTGGCTGTCGGGCACGCCGAAGGTGGCGCCGCCCGAGCCCGCCTTGACGAGGAGGCTGTCGGCGTGGCCGTGGTAGCAGCCGTCGAACTTGATGATGAAGTCGCGCCCGGTGGCGCCGCGGGCCACCCGCAACGCGCTCATGGCCGCCTCGGTCCCGGAGGACACGAGCCGCATCATCTCCATGGTGGGCACCGCGCGGCCGATCAGCTCGGCCATCTCCACCTCGCCCGCGGTCGGGGCGCCATAGCTGGTCCCCCGCCGCACCGCCTCGGTCACCGCCTCCACCACCGGAGCGGCGGCGTGCCCCAGGATCAGCGGGCCCCACGAGCCCAGGAAGTCGACGTAGGAGCGGCCGTCCACGTCCACCACGCGCGCGCCCTGGGCGCGCGCCACGAAGAAGGGCGTGCCGCCCACGCCGCGGAAGGCGCGCACCGGGCTGTTGACCCCGCCCGGCATGAGGCGCTGGGCGGCCGCGAAGAGCTCGTCGGATGAGGTCACGGGCTCAGGGCTTCGGGCACTCGGTGGGCACGAAATCGTGGGCGGAGGCGTCCCACACGAAGGCGGCCGCGTCGACGACGCGGCCCTCGACCACCGAGAGCACCACGTAGACCGCGTCCGGGTAGGCGGGCTCGCCGTTGATGAGCGCGTTCTGCCGGTCGGTGGCGGAGAAGTACGCGCCGGTGTCCACGTGCGAGTGGTAGATGGTGGCGACCCGGTAGCCCTGCCCCTCGCGCCGAGCGATGGCCAGGAGGTCCTTCGGGTCGATGAAGTAGGCGGTCCGGGAATCGCGCGGGTGGCGCACGCGATCCTGCGCGTGAAGCTCGTCCTGGATGTTCCGGCACGGCATCAGGAGCCGGTCGGGCGCCGGCGTGTCTCGGGCCAGCAGCACCCCACAGCACTCGGCAGGATACTCGGTCTCGGCCTGGGTACGCACGCGGACGAGCTCCTCGGGGGTCAGGCCCATCCCGCCGCGATCACCCTCGGCCGCCGGCCGGCGCGGAGCCGCCGCCCCCGGCGAGGGCAGGAATGATCGAGACCTCGTCGCCGTCCTTGAGCGTGGTCTCGAGCCCCTGCAGCGCCTCGATGGCCTCGTTGTTCACGTAGATGTTGACGTGGTGGTGCACCTCGCCCTGATCGTTGCGCACCAGGCCCTTCAGGGCGCCGAACTGCTCCTCCAGCTCGTCGAGCAGCCCCTTCACGTCGGGCGCCTCGACCGCGACCCGGTCCGCGTTCCTGGTCGCGCGGCGAAACGGCGTCGGGATGTAGACCTGAACACTCATGGCCGCTCTCCTAGAAGGTGACGCTCAGATAGCGCTCCCCAGTATCGCACAGCACCGTGACCACCACCTGGTCGGCGGGCAGCGTCTCCGCGACCTGGCACGCCGCGAACACGTTGGCCCCGGAGGAGATGCCCACCAGGAGGCCCTCCTCGCGGGCGAGCCGCCGGGCCGTGGTCGTCGCGTCCTCGTCGCGTATCTGTATGATGGCGTCGAGCACGGAACGATTCAGGACGCCGGGCACGAACGAGGCGCCGATGCCCTGGATGCCGTGCGGTCGGAAGCGGCCGCCGGAGAGCACGGGCGACCGCGCCGGCTCCACCCCGATCACGCGCACCCCGGGGAGCCGCTCCTTCAGCACCTCGCCCACCCCGGTCACGGTGCCGCCGGTGCCGACGGCCGCGACGAAGACGTGCAGACGCTCCTCGGTCGCGTCCAGGATCTCCAGCGCGGTGGTACGGCGGTGCGCCTCGGGATTCGCCGCGTTCTCGAACTGCATCGGCATGAAGTAGTCGGGATGCTCGCGACAGATCTCCTGGGCCGCGAAGACGGCTCCGGTCATCCCCTCGACGGCGGGGGTCAGGTGGATCTCGGCGCCGTAGCGGGCGAGCAGGCGCTGCCGCTCCGCGCTCATGTCGTCGGGCATGGTGAGGATCAGGCGATAACCCCGGACCGCGCACACCATCGCCAGGCCGATGCCGGTATTGCCGCTGGTGGGCTCCACCAGGGTCGCGCCCGCTTTGAGCACCCCGCGGCGCTCGGCGTCCTCGACCATGGACAGCGCGATGCGGTCCTTGACGCTCCCCCCCGGGTTGAGCGATTCGAGCTTGGCCAGCACGGTGGCGCCCCCGGGCTTCGGGATACGGTTGAGGCGCACGAGCGGCGTGCCCCCCACCAGGTCCAGCACCGACCCCGCCGTCTTCGGCCGCGACGGCGCGGTCGCTCGCTTGATCGTCATCGTCTCCGTCCTGTGGAGCTGACTAGATGTGGTACATCGGGCGCGTCGCGCGCCGCCGATCGAGGGCGCGCCGGCGCAGATCGTCGAGCGTGGTGCGGTCCACCACGGACGCGACCGCCTCCGCGATCTCCTGCCACAGCTCGTGGAGCCCCGCCGCGTCCTCCCCGCGATTCCCGCGCCGCGCGTCGGGTCCCGCGGGCGGCCCGTCCACCGCGCGCAGGAGCGCGCCCACCGTGATCTCCTCCGCGGGCCGGCTCAGCCGGTAGCCCCCCGCCGATCCGCGGCGCGCGTAGAGGAACCCGGAGCGCTTGAGCTGGAGCAGGACCTGCTCCAGGTAGCGCTGCGGGATGGCCTGGCGGGCCGCGATGTCCTGGATGGGCTGGAGGTCCTGGCCGTCGTGCAGGGCGAGGTCCACCATCGCCTTGATGGCGTACTCCCCCTTCGCCGAGATCCTCACGCGCGGCCCTGCTCGATGAGCCGGGCGGCGTCCTTGGCGAAGTAGGTGATGATGATGTCGGCTCCGGCCCGCCGGATGCCGGTCAGCGCCTCCAGCACCGCGCGGTCCTCGTCGAGCCAGCCGAGCTGGCCGGCCGCCTTGAGCATCGCGTACTCGCCCGAGACCGAGTAGGCGGCCACCGGCAGGCCGAACTCGCCCTTCACGCGGGCGATGACGTCGAGGTAGGGCAGCGCCGGCTTCACCATCACGATGTCGGCGCCCTCGTCCACGTCGAGCGCGACCTCCCGCATCGCCTCCATCGCGTTCGCCGGATCCATCTGGTAGGAGCGCCGGTCGCCGAATTGCGGCGTCGAGTCCGCCGCCTCGCGGAACGGCCCGTAGAAGGCGGAGGCGTACTTGGCCGAGTAGGCCATGATCGGGGTCTCCGGGAAGCCGGACTCGTCGAGCCCTTCCCGGATCGCGGCGACCCGGCCGTCCATCATGTCCGACGGCGCGATCAGGTCGGCGCCCGCCTCCGCATGGGAGACCGCGGTGCGCGCGATCAGCTCGAGGGTGGGATCGTTCTTGATCCGGCCGTCCTCCACCACGCCGCAGTGGCCGTGGCTCGTGTACTCGCACAGGCACACGTCGGTGATCACGAGCAGATCGGGGATCGTGTCCTTCACCGCGCGTACCGCCTGCTGGATGATCCCGTCCTCCGCGTAGGCCTCGGTGCCCCGGGGGTCCTTGTCCCGCGGCAGGCCGAAGAGGAGCACCGCCGGGATGCCCATGGAGGCGGCGTCCTTGCACTCCTTGAGGAGCTCGTCGATGGAGAGCCGGTACTGGCCGGGCATGGAGCCGATCGGCTCCCGGACGCCGCGGCCGTGGACCGCGAAGAGCGGGTAGACGAAATCGTCGATGCGCAGCGAGGTCTCGCGCACCATCGAGCGAAGCAGCGGCGACTCCCGAAGCCGACGGGGACGGTAGACGGGGAACGGCATGCGCTAGCTCCTTGCGGGCTCGAAGTGGGTCACGATGGCGCGGGCCAGGGCCGGGATCGTGTAGTCGTCCGGCACGATCTGGGTGGCGAGGCCGCGGCTCCGGGCGGTGGCGCGGGTGACGGGCCCGATGCAGGCGACGGTGACGCCGCGGAGGAGCCGCGGCAGCTCGGCGGGGTCGAACAGCGCGCAGAAGCTCCGCACCGTGGAGGAGCTGGTGAAGGTCACCACGTCCACCCGGCCTTCCGCGAGCGCCTCGCGCAGTCCCGCCGCGTGCTCGGTGGCCGCGCGCGTGCGGTAGGCGGCCACCTCGGTGACGCGGGCTCCGTGCGCGGTCAGCTCGCGGACCAGCACGTCGCGGGTCTCCGCCGCGCGGGGCAAGAGCACGCGATCGCCCGCCGCCACCAGCGGGCGCAGGCGCTCGAGCAGCCCTTCCGCGACGTACTCGCCGGGCACCACCTCGGGGGTCAGCCCCCAATCCCGGAGCGCCCCCGCGGTCGCGGGCCCGATGGCGGCCAGGCGGCTCCGCTCGATCGACGCGCGGTCACGACCGGTGGCCTCGAGCCGGTGGCGCACCATGGCCACGCCGTTGACGCTCGTGAAGACGACCCAGTCATGCTCCTCCGCCAGCGCGGCGTCGAGCGGCGCCCAGGAATCCGGGGGCTCGATGGCGATGGTGGGCACGAGCATGACCTGAGCCCCCGCCGCCTCGAGCAGCCGCGCGAAGGCGCCGGCCTGCTCCCGGGCCCGGGTGACCAGGATGACACGTCCGGCCAGAGGTTTGTGGTCCCCCACCTCCACCATCACTTGATCATCCGCGGCTCGCATCGAGCAGTGCCTCCGCCCCCTTGGCCAAGAGCTCCTCCGCCACCGTCACCCCCAACCGCTCCCCGGTGCTCGCCGGCCCACTGGCGCTGGCCCGCAGCACGGTCGAGCCGTCCGGGCTCGCGACGACGCCGGTCAGCACGAGGGCCTCGCCCTCCGGTCGCGCGTGGCCGGCGACCGCGGTATGGCATCCGGCCCCGAGCCGCGCCAGGAATGCCCGCTCCGCGACGGCCGCGAGCCTCGTCCGAGTGTCGTCCACGGCGCGCAGAAGTTCAAGCAGTTCCCGGTCGGCTTGGCGGGCTTCGACGGCGAGCACCCCCTGCCCAACGGCCGGCACGAAGTCGGCCGGGTCGAGCGGCGTGCGGTGGGGAGGGCTCAAGCCCAGCCGCTTGAGCCCCGCCGCGGCCATGACGAGGGCGTCGCAGGCGCCCCCGCGCAGCTTTTCCAGCCGCGTCTCGACGTTGCCGCGGATCGGCTCGGCCCGGAGGTCGGGCCGCCGCGCGAGAACCATCGCGCGGCGCCGGGGGCTCGAGGTGCCGACCACCGCGCCCGGGGGCAAGGCCTCCCATCCGCCGCCCGCGCGCGCGAGCAGGACGTCGCGGGGATCTTCTCGGACCGGGAACGCGCCGAGGGCGAGCCCCGGCGGCAGATCGGACGGCAGGTCCTTCAGGCTGTGCACGCCCACGTCCACCTGGCCCGCGAGGAGCGCCTCCTCGATCTCCTTCACGAAGAGCGCCTTGCCGCCGAAGTCCGCCAGCGCGACCTGGGCCAGGCGGTCCCCGGAGGTCCGGATGACGACGACCTCGACCTCCGCTCCCCGGGCGCGCAGCGCGCCCGCCACCTCTTCGCTCTGCACGAGCGCGAGGCGGCTACCGCGCGTGCCGAGGCGAACCTTCATTCGCGCGGGTCGGACCGGCCGGAGCCGCGCAGCCCGAACAGCTCGGAGATCATCTCCGTCCAGCGGCGCGCGTGTCCGGCGCGCGAGGAGTCCTTGAGCTTGACGATCGGGGCGTGCAGGACCTTGTTCACGATCGCCTGGCTCAGCGCCTCGATCACCCGCCGCGTGTCCTCGCCGGCGGCGGGCAGGCGGCCGAGGGCCCGCTCGACCTCGGCGCGGCGGATGGCCTCGAGCTTCTTCCGCAGCGACACGATGGTGGGCACGACCTCGAGCTGCTGCAGGCGCCCGGCGAACTTCACCACTTCCTGCTCCAGCAGGGCCTGGGCCCGCAGGGCCTCGCGCTGCCGCTCCTTGAGGTTGGCCTCGACCACCGAGCGCAGATCGTCGATGTCGTAGCAGAAGGCGTTCTCGAGGTCGTTGACCGCGGGCTCCACGTTGCGCGGCACCGCGATGTCGATGAAGAAGAGGGGGCGGGTCCGGCGCGCCTGCAGCGCGGTCCGCACCTGGTCCGCGGTGACGATGGGCTCGGGCGCCGCCGTCGAGGCGACCACGATGTCCACCAGGGCCAGGGTGGCGGCGAGCTGGTCGAACGGGACCGCGATGCCGCCGAGGCCGCGGGCCAGCTCCTGGGCGCGGCTCCACGTCCGGTTGGTCACGTACACCGGGAGGGCGCCCTGGTCGACCAGGTGCCGCGCGGCCAGCTCGCTCATCTCGCCCGCGCCCACCAGCAGGACCGCCCGGCCCTCGAGCCCGTCGAAGATCTTCCGGGCCAGCTCGACCGCGGCGTAGGACACCGAGACCGCGAGCCGACCCACCTCGGTCTCGGTGCGCACGCGCTTGGCCGCGCCGAAGGCCTGGCTCATCAGGGCGTGGAGCACCGGCCCCGCGGTGCCCGCCGACTGCGCGAGCGCGAAGGCGTCCTTGACCTGGCCCAGGATCTGCGGCTCGCCCAGGACCATGGAGTCGAGGCTGGCCGCCACCCGGAACGCGTGGAGCGCCGCCTCGTCTCCGGTGACCGTGTAGACGAGCGGCTCGAGGTCGCGCCAGGCCAGCCCGCGCTGGCTGCCCAGCCGGCCGAAGGCGGCGGTTCGCGCCTCGCCGGGCACCGGAGCCACCCCGTAGACCTCGACCCGGTTGCAGGTGGAGACGATCATGACCTCGTCGAGCACGCCGCGGCCCGAGAGATCCGCGAGGATCTCGCGGATCTTCTCCTCCTCGAGGGCGAGCTGCTCGCGCACCGCCACCGGCGCGGTCCGGTGATTCATGCCCGCCACGAAGAGGGTATGCGGTGCCGGCATGGCGACCGTCAGGACCCGTGGCGGCCGTGGAGGAAGACGCCCGCGCCCAGCGTGGCCAGCAGCACGCAGAAGCCCGCGATGGCGAAGTAGGCGGCCCGCCGGCCGCCCCACTGCCCCATCACCCGGCCGAGCAGGGTGCCGGCGTAGATCCCCCACATGACCAGCGAGAAGAGCGCGAGGGGGTCGAAGGTCAGCACGCTCCCCCACGCGGCGGGGGCCGAGAGCACGCCGAGCGCCAGCCCGACCGTGAGAAAGGGAAACCCGATGGTGAGCGTGGCCACCGTGAGCCGGTCGAGCGTCTCGAGCGGCGGCAGCCGCCGGTAGATCGTCCCGGTCCGCTTGGCCTTGAGCTGCCGCTCCCGCAGCAGGTACATCAGCGCGATGCCGAAGTTCAGCACGAGAGCGGCCAGCCCGACCAGCACCAGCGCCACGTGCACCGCGATCCAGCCGCCCCGCGCCGGGGCCTCGAGCGCCATGGACCGGAGCCCGGTGGGCAGCCCGAGCCCCAGGGCCAGGATCACCGGCAGCATGAAGGCGCTGAGGGGCCGGATGCGCTGGCGCCGCTCGAGCCAGAGGTCGAGCAGGATCGCGGCCCAGATCACCAGCGAGATCATCTCGGCCATGGTCATGAACGGCAGCCGGCCGAGCTCGATGCCGCGGACGATCACCGCCGCGGTGTGGCAGATCCAGCCGGCCTGGGTCAGCAGCAGCGCGATCCACGCGAGCTGATCGCGCCGGCCGAAGAGCGAGCCGATCGCCGCCGCCGCGGCCAGGATGTAGGCGGTCAGCGCCACGTCGTAGAGCACCGCGTTCACGCCGGCCCCTCCCCCTCGGGCGGCAGCAGATGGGCCAGCGACGGCGTGGTGCGCCAGAAGCCTTCGCGGGCAGCGTAGACGTCGAGATGGGGCGAGCCCCAGTCCTCGAGCAGCGGGGGTCCCGCGTTCCAGCGCTGCCGGCGGTCCACGCCCTTAAGATACCCCTGGCACGCGCGGCAGGCCTCGATGAAATAGCCCTCCTCCAGGGCCTCGGCCACGAGCCGGACGAGGTCCCGCGAGTTCCACGTCTCGCAGAACGGGCACCGGAGACGCGCCGCGATCCACGCGCCCCCGCAGGCGTGGCAGGAGAGGCGGCGGCGGCCGTCTTCGATCAGATCGCCGTAGGACGGGGCGCCCCCGCACCACGGGCAGCCGCCGCGCGTCCACACGCCGTCCGGCAGGTCGCGCACCCCCTCGAAGTAGGTCTCGAGCGCGGGCCGGAGCGCGGTCGGCACCAGGAACGCGCCCAGGTGTGATCCGAGACCGAAGCGCTCCTGGAGCCGCGCGGCGGGATCGCGGTCGAGCCCCGGCAGGAGGGCCGCCGCGTCCACCTCGCCCTCGTCCCAGGCCTCCGCGAAGCGCCGCAGGGCGGCGGCGGCCTCGGGGCCGTCGGCGGCCAGCCGTTCCATCACGGGGCCCAGCAGGTCCTCCACGGACGCGGCGGGAATCACGGGTACGGCATCGGCCAGGAGCGGCCGGCCGGCGTCCCAGCGCCGGCGGCACTCCTCCGCCGTCCAGGACAGCGGCACGAGGCCCGCGGGCGGCTTCCACGCCGCCCACCCCTCGAGGATCGCGGTCCAGAAGCGCAGCGGCTCGGCGAGCGCAACGCGCCGGGTGAGGAGCGTCTGCCAATCGGCGAGCAGCGCGGCGTAGTCGGGCACGGCGTCAGTCGCCGACGAGCGCGTCGCCCGCGTAGAGATTGAGGCGGTCGGGCCGCAGGTAGCCGATCACGGTGATGCCGAGCTGCTCGGCCAGGCCGACCGCCATCTCGGTCGGCGACGTGCGCGAAGCCACCACCGGCACCCCCATGCGCGCCGCCTTCAGCAGCATCTCCGAGGACACGCGGCCGGTGGACAGCAGGATGCGGTCCACGGTGGAGATGCCCGTGAGCAGGGCCTCGCCCTTCACCTTGTCCACCGCGTTGTGGCGACCCACGTCCTCCGCCATCACCAGCAGCCGCTCGCCGTCGGCCAGGGCCGCGCCGTGGATGCCGCGAGAGGCCTGATAGTGCGTCGCGCGCGCGAAGAGGTCCTTCAGGTGCGCCGCGAGCTGGCCCGGGGTCACGCGCAGGGTCGAGCGCAGGCGGGGGAAGAGGCGCGGGTCGATCCGGAAGGTGACGCCGCCGCCGCAGCCCGAGGTGAGGATGCGCTCGGTGGGAAGGGTCACCGGGCGGGTCAGGGTCACGTCGGCGCGACCATCCACCTCGGAGATGTCGAGCCGGCTGATCTCGGCGAGATCCTCGACGATCTTCTCCATCCACAGATAGCCCACCACCAGGGCCTCGAGCTGGAACGGAGAGCACAGCAGGGTGAGGAAGCGCTCGCCGTTGACGTATACCGTCAACGGCTGCTCGCGGACGACCTCGCCCTTGACCTCTTCGAGGCGGCCGCCCTTGACGTGGAAGTAGGTCCTCATATCCGCGGTGGCTGCCGGCCTCAGTATAAAGGGAAGGGGCCCCTCGCGGGGCCCCTTGTCCAGCCAAGGCGGGCGGAGCGTTCTCAGGCGTGCGTCATCACGACGACGTAGCGCAGGATGAAGCCGCCGACCAGGACGAGCACCGCCGGGATCACCGCGGGCACCCATCGGGTGCCCAGCAGGTCGAGCAGCAGGGGGATGACCAGCCCGACGACGACCAGGCCGCCCCAGAAGAGCGGCGCCATCTGGCCGGAGACGAGCGGCGCGGCGGCCGAGCCCAGGAGGACCAGGAACAGCACCAGCACCGCGATCTCGAACAGGATCGCGAACCGATCCGCCCGCTTGACCTTCTTGAACCCCTCCCCCGCCGCGTCGCCGGTCAGGTAGAGCAGCAGGGAGATGGCGGCGATCCCGGTGGAAGCCCCCGAGGCCAGGAAGAGGGCTCCCATCAGCCGGGCGTCGCTCCAGAAGGGCAGCGCGGTGGCGCTCAGGAGCACCCCGGTGTAGCTGGCGAGGAAGAATCCGAAGATCGTGCCGACCAGGCTGATCTTCCGGCGCAGGGGCGCCCGCCCCTCGTCGGCCGACAGCGACAGCGCCGAGGACACGAACGCGAAGAGGCCGAAGACGCCCAGCATCCAGGCGCCGATCGACATCGGGTCCCAGAACTTGAAGTGCATCACCATGTTGAGGAAGCGGCTCGGCGTCCCCAGATCGAGGATCAACAGCATGCCGCAGACCACGATCATCAGCAGCGCCAGGATGTAGCCGGTGCGGACGACGTTGCGGTCCCGTGAGCTGCCGAAGTTATCGGCGATGGCCGCGGTGAAATAGGCGCCGCCCGCGATGCCGCCCAGGAAGAAGTACCAGACGATCAGGAGATGCCACTCGGGATTCCTAAGCATCGCCGCCCCCCTTCCCGCCCCGCTCGCGGAAGGAGACGACCGCGGTCACCCCGACCAGGATCGCGGCGCCCACCGCGAGGACCGAGTCCACCAGGACGTTGCGCTGGGGCAGGAGCGGCTTCTCGGGGAGGTTGTAGGTGGCGGGCCGGTCGAGGAGCAGGAAGAAGGCGTTGAGCCCGCCCAGGGGGCCGTTGGTGTCGGCGCCGTAGAGCTGCGCGTTGGCGTAGCCCATCTCCTTGAGCTTGGCCACCCGCTTCTCGGCCTTCGCGGCCAGCTCGTCGCGGAAGCCGAACTGGATGGAATCGGTCGGGCAGGTCTTGGCGCAGGCCGGCCCGAGCCCGTTGTGGATGCGGTCGTTGCAGAAGGTGCACTTGTTGGCCCGGCCGGTGTCGTGGTTGAAGGCGACCACCCCGAACGGGCACGAGCTGACGCAGTACCGGCAGCCGTTGCACACGTCCTGGTTGATGTTGACCGTGCCGTACTCGGTGCGGTGGATGGCCCCGGTGGGGCAGGCGTCGAGGCACCCCGCCTGCGCGCAGTGCTTGCAGACGTCCGACATCAGGAGCCACTGCAGCTCGCCGTTCGGCTGCGGCTTCTCGATGAAGCGGACGAGGCGGTAGGTCTTGTCGGTGAAGTGCGACTGGTTCTGGTAGGAGCCGGTCCACTCCGGCGCTTCCATGGGCAGCTCGTTCCACTGCTTGCACGCCACCTGGCAGGCGCGGCAGCCGATGCACAGCGACGTGTCCGTGAACATCGCGAGCGTGCGGGCCATGGCTACACCTCCCCCTTCTTCACGTTACAGAGGAAGGCCTTGGTCTCCTGGATGTAGACCGTGGGGTCTCCCACCGTCGCGGAGAGATCGTTGGTGATGTCGCCCTTGGAGATGCCGTTGTAGCCCCAGTGCCACGGAATGCCGATCTGGTGGGTCTTCTTGCCGTCGATCATGAACGGCTTGAGCCGGCTCGTGACCATGGCGGTCACGTGGACCTTGCCTCGCGGCGTCACGACGGTGACCCGTTCCCCATTCTTGATGCCCAGCTCCGCGGCCAGCTCGTTGCTGATCTCCGCGAAGTGCGAGTGGAACAGCTCGGCGAGCATGGGCAGGTAGCGCGACATGACGCCCGAGAGATGATGCTCGGTGAGGCGGTACGTGGTGACCACGTAGGGGTAGTCGGGCGAGCC
>DATHSW010000023.1:0-17999 GCA_035463855.1 Candidatus Deferrimicrobiaceae bacterium
CACGAGCATGGTGGCCTCGCGGTCGCCCGCCATCTTCACGCAGGCGGCCTCGTGCAGCAGCAGCCGGGCCGCCCGGATCTGGGTGCCGACCTCGGCCACCGTGCGCTGCACGAGCGGGTGGTGGCTCATGGGCTCGTTGGACGGCCGCTGCGTCTTGGTGCGCGCGTACTCGGCCATGAACTCGAAGGCGGCCTCGCCGATGCCCAGGTAGACCGCGGCGTAGCCGAGCGCGAAGCCCTGCAGGTCGATGGTGAGGTACTGGCCGGGCCGGCCCACCACGTTGGCCGCGTCCACCGCGCAGTCGTACCGGATGGTGTGGCTGATGGTGCCGCGCATGCCGGTGGCGTTCCAGGTGCCCTCGATCTTCACCCCCGCGTCCCGGCTCGGGATCATCGCCGAGATCACGCCGTCGCGGGCGTTGGTCTTGCCCGCCTCGATGCCGGTGACGAAGAAGTAGTCGGCCGCGTCGCCGAGGGAGCAGAACTGCTTCACCCCCGCCACCCGATACCCCCCGCCGGCCGTCGGATGGAACACGGTGTTGAGCACGAACTTGTCGCGGAAGCTCTGCTCGGGCTCGCTGGTGATCGAGGCGATGCGGGCCCCGCGGCCGACGACCTCGCCGAAGTAGCGGCGCTTCTGCTCCTCGGTGCCGAGCGCGGCCACGAACGTGGTCACGGTCGAGTGCATGTTGAAGGTGAGCGCGGTGGCCGAGCAGCCCTTGGCGATCTCGCGCAGGGCGTGCACGTAGGTGATCGGGTCGGCGCCCACCCCGCCGTACTCCCGCGGCACGGTGAGCGCGAACAGGCCGGCCGCGTGCAGGTCCGCGTAGTTCTCGTAGGGGAACGTGGAGTCGGCGTCGTGGCGCGGCGCGCGCGCGGCGAAGCGCTCCCGGGAGAGGGCGGCCACGCGCTCCACCACGGAGCGCTGCTCGTCGGTCAAGGGCGGGAGCGGGAACACCGGGCTGGGCCTCCTGGGCGCTAAGGGTGCCGCTAGCGTAGCGCCCCCGCGTGGGCCGGCGCAACCGGGGGGCGGCCGGCGCGTCCTGTGGTAGTGTTTCAGACGCTATGACCGCACGAAAACGCGAGGTTACCGCGGGGACGCCCGCGCGACCGGACTTGCTGATCCTGGGCCTGGCCGCCGCCGGGGTCGCCGTCGCCGCCTATCTCACCTGGCTCAAGTGGACCGGCGCCACCGCGGCCTTCTGCGTGTCGGGCAGCGGATGCGACATCGTGCAGGCGAGCCGCTACGGCGCCCTCCTGGGCGTGCCCACCGCGCTCTGGGGCGTGCTCGTCTACGCGGCGATCGGCGCGCTGGCCGCGCTCGGGCTCACCCCGGCGCGCTGGACCTGGGCCTTCTACCTGGCCGCCGCGGGCGTGGGCTTCTCGATCTACCTCACCGCGGTCTCGGTGCTCGTCATCAAGGCCACCTGCGCCTACTGCCTGGGCTCGGGCGCGATCACGGTGGCGATGCTGCTCGTGCTGCTCTGGCGCCGCGCCGCCCTGCCGGGGCGCCGCCGGCTCGCGTCGTTCGTCCCGGGCGCCCTCGCCGCCGCGGTGCTGGTCCCGTTCGGCGCCGCCTTCATCTACGCGATGCCGGCCGGGGGCGGCGGCGGCTTCGAGGCCGGCCTGGCCCGGCACCTGCGCGAGCAGGGCGTGGTGATGTACGGCGCCTACTGGTGCCCGCACTGCATCGAGCAGAAGGCGCTCTTCGGCGACGCGGCCAAGGACATCCCCTACGTGGAGTGCGCGGCCGATGGGATCAACGGCCGCCCCGATCTCTGCGAGAAGGCCGGCGTGAAGGCCTTCCCGACCTGGGTGATGGGCACCGAGCGCCGCGAGGGCACGCAGTCGCTGCAAGCCCTCGCCGCCTTCTCCAAGTTCCAGACGCCCCAGTAGCCACCCCTCGGGTGCGAGGGGCCCTCAGTGCGCCCCGGGCACCGGCCGCGCCCGCGCGCGCTTGAGCAGCATCGCCAGCGGGATGCTGCAGACCGCCAGCACCGTGAGCAGCCGGAAGTTGTCCACGAACGCCAGCAGCGTCGCCTGCGCCACCAGCGTCTTGTAGAGGATGCCGAGCGCCTGCTGCGCGGCCGCGCTCGCCCCCACCTTGGGCGTCAGCACCTGCCGGAGCGATTCCAGCCGCCGCTGGAACACCGGGTCGTAGGGCGTCATCCTCGCCACGAGCACGTTCTGGTGCACCTGCGCGCGCCGGGCCAGGAGCGTGGCGACCAGCGAGATGCCGACGCTGCCGCCCAGATTGCGCATCAGGTTGTAGATGCCGGTCGCCCCGCCCATCTGCTCGCGCCGGAGCGTCGCGAAGGACATGGTGGAGAGCGCGATGAAGATGAGGGGGTTGGCGAGGCCGTTCATGAAGGTGACGAACGCGATGTTCGACCAGGCCACGTCGAAGGTGAGCCGGCTCATCCAGGTGCCCGAGAGGGCGAGCAGGCCGAAGCCGGCCGCGACCAGGAGTCGCGAGTCCACGATGCCGATGAGCCGGCCCGCCACGATGGCGGACAGCAGGGCGCCCAGGCCGCGCGGGCTGATCGCGAGCCCGGCCTCGAGGGCGGGGTAGCCGAGCAGCGTCTGCAGAAACAGCGGGAGCAGGGCGGTGGTGGAGTAGAGGACGACGCCCATGACGGTGATCAGGACGGTGCCGATGGCGAAGTTGCGGTCGCCGAGGATCCGCAGGTTGACGATGGGCTCGTCCGTCACGAGCTCGCGCGCGATGAAGGCCGCCAGCGCCAGCGCGGAGAGGGTGAGGGCCCAGCGGATCCACACCGCGGCGAGCCAGTCGTCCTGCTGGCCCTTGTCGAGCACGATCTGGAGCGTGGCCAGCCCGATCGCCATGAACGCGAGCCCCCAGTAGTCGATGCGGCGCAGCACGGTGCGCCGCAGGTACGGGGGGTCCTCGATGAAGGCCTGCGTCATCACGAGGGCGAGGAAGCCGACCGGCAGGTTGATGTAGAAGATCCACCGCCAGGAGTAGCTGTCGGTGATCCAGCCGCCCAGGGTCGGGCCGAGGATGGGCGCCACGATCACCCCCATCGAGTAGGCGGCCATCGCGCGGCCCCGCCGCGCCGGCGCGAAGCTCTCGAGCAGGATGGCCTGGGCGATCGGCTGGAGCGCGCCGCCGCCGATGCCCTGCACGACGCGGGCGAAGATCAGGATGCCGAGACTGGCGGCGGCCCCGCAGGCCGCGGAGGCGAGCGTGAAGATGACGATGCACGTGAGCAGGAAGCGCTTGCGGCCGAACACCGCGCTGAGCCACGCGGTGACCGGCAGCACGATGGCGTTCGAGATCAGGTAGCTCGTGAGCACCCAGGTGGCCTGCTCGGGCGTGGCCGAGAGGCTGCCCGCGATGTGGGGCAGCGCCACGTTCGCCACCGAGGTGTCGAGCACCTCCATGAAGGTGCCCAGCATCACCGAGATCGCGATGAGCACCGGGCTCGAGCGGGGACGCCACTCGGCCGCGGCGTCCGCGGGCGGGGCGGTCGGCGGGTTCTCGTCGGCCATGCGCTTGACGGGGTCGGTGCCGCCCGCCATTATAATCGCGAATCCAATGACCGACCTGGACGAGGTGGGAATATCCGGGCGGCTGCGCGCCCGATTCTCGACCTATCAGGAAGGGCCGCCGCGACGCCGCTACCTGCTCCTCGCGATCGTGGTGGTGGTGCTCGCCTTCGGCGCCTACGGCGGCTACCTGCTGTACTACTGGCAGCGCCACATCTCCACCGACGACGCCTACATCACCGCCCGCATCGCCCCCATGAGCGCGCGCGTGCCGGGCATCGTGGTCGAGGTGCTCGTCGACGACAACCAGGACGTGAAGGCGGACCAGGTGCTGGTGCGCCTCGACCCGCGCGACTTCGAGGTGGCGGTGGCGCAGGCGCGCGCCGCCGTCGCGAGCGCCAAGGGTGATCTCGAGACCGCGCTCGCGGGGGTGCCGCTCACCGACGAGTCCACCCGGAGCCTGGTCCGGCAGGCCGACGCCGCGCTCGGGGCCACCCAGCACGGGACCGAGATGGCGCGCCACGATCTCGAGGAGCGCCGCGGCGTGCTGCTGGCGAAGCAGGCGGCGGTGGCGGCGGCCGACGCGGCGGTGCGCTCCGCGCAGGCCGACTACGAGCTTCGCCGCGGCGATCGCGACCGCATGGCCGCGCTGGTGAGGGCGCAGCTCGTCGCCCAGCAGGAGTGGGATCACGCGGAGGCCGCGTTCAAGACCGCGGAGGCCGCGCTCGACGCCGCCCGCAAGCGGCTCGATCAGGCGCGCAGCGAGGTCGCGCAGGCCGAGGCGTCGCTGCGCACGCAGCAGGCCGCGATCGCCCAGTCGGTGCGCCGGGTGGACGAGAGCCGGGCCTCGCTCGAGAACGCGCGCAGCCAGCGCCAGCAGGTGCGGCAGCGCCAGGCCCAGGTGGAGGCCGCGCAGGGCCGGCTCGCCCAGGCCCTCGCCAACCTGCAGCAGGCGGAGCTGAACCTGGCCTACTGCACGATCCGGGCGCCGATGGCGGGCCGCGTGAGCAGGAAGACGGTGGAGATGGGGCAGGTGCTGTCGCCCGGGCAGGCCCTCCTCGCGGTGGTGGATCTCGACGACGTCTGGGTCGTGGCCAACTACAAGGAGACCGACCTGACCCACGTGCGGCCGGGCCAGCGCGCCACCGTCACGGTGGACACCTATCCGGGCAAGACCTTCAAGGCGCGCGTGGACTCGATCCAGGCCGGCTCCGGCGCGGTGTTCTCGCTGCTGCCGCCCGAGAACGCCACCGGCAATTTCGTGAAGGTGGTGCAGCGCGTGCCGGTGAAGCTCGTGTTCGAGCGGGGCGAGAACGCGCGGCACCTCCTCGTGCCCGGCATGTCCGCGGTGCCCATCATCGCGATCCGATGAAGATCGATCTCCTCCTGATTCCCGTCGGCGCCCGCTACGCGCAGATGCGCGCCGCCGCGCGCGCCGCCGAGGAGGCCGGCTTCGACGGGCTGTGGACGTGGGATCACCTGCGCGATCCCGACGAGCGGGCGGAGGCCGGCGTCCCCGAGGCGTGGACGACGCTCACCGCGCTGGCCGAGGTCACGCGGCGCCTCACGCTCGGCCCGCTCGTGCTCAATACCGGTCTCCGGCATCCGGGTCTCCTCGCCAACATGGCGGCCACGCTCCAGCAGGTCTCGGGCGGGCGGCTGCTGCTGGGCCTGGGGGCGGGCGCGACCCGCTCGATGGCCTACGCGCGCGAGCAGGAGGCGCTCGGCATGGAGGTGGGGCCGGATCGCGTGCGGGCCGAGCGCGTGGCGGAGACCGCGCAGGTGCTCCGCCGGCTGTGGACCGCGGACGCGTCGAGCTTCGCGGGCGCGCAGTTCCGGCTCGACCGGCCGTCCGGCTATCTGCGGCCGGATCCGCCGCCGCCCATCATCATCGCGGGCTTCGGCCCGCGCATGGCCGGCATCGCCGGCCGCCACGGCGACGGCTTCAACACCCAGGCCATGCACCCGGATCTCGCCGGGCTGGCCCGCGTGGCGCGCGAGGCCCACGCCGCGTCGGGCCGCGATCCCGCGCGCTTCAGCGTGAGCGTGTTCGCGGGCCTGAGCGAGCGCTGGCTCCGCCCCGACGCGCCCGAGCGCGCCCGTCTCGACCGCGTGGGCGTCGACCGCCTGATCCTGCTGGTGCCGCCCCCCTACGACCTCGGCGGCATCCGCCCGCGCTGACTCGAAGCCCTCTCACCCCGCCGCGGGCTTGACCTCCCCCGCCAGCCGCTCCATGGCGCGCACCATGGCGGGGATGCCGGCGCGCGGCAGGTCGAACGTCATCCAGGCCGCGCCCATGCCCTTCACCCGCTTGATGTCCGCGGCCACTTCGGCCACGGAGCCCTGGAAGGCGGCGCGGCCGGCCCCCTTGGGCGCGTCGGTCAGGTCCAGCATGTTGCGCGGGGCGAGCCCGAGCGCGTCGCGCCGGCCGGTGCGCGCGGCCAGGTCGCGCAGCGTCGCGTAGCCCTTCTCGATCTCGTCGAGCCCGAGCGCGAGGGGATGCCAGGCGTCGCCGAGCTCGGCGCAGCGCCGCACCGCGGGCCCCGAGACCGCGCCGGGCGAGCCGCCCACCCAGATCGGCGGGTGCGGCCGCTGGAGCGGGCGCGGGGAGAAGGTGGCGCCCGAGAAGCTCACGTACTTGCCGCTGTACTGCGGGATGTCGGCGGCGAACGCGGCCTTGATGGCGCGGATGTAGTCGTCGCTGAGCCGGCCGCGCTCGCGGAACGGCAGCCGCAGGTCCACGAACTCGGCCTCGTCCCAGCCCACCCCGACGCCGAAGATGAAGCGCCCGCCCGAGGCCTGGTCCACGGTGGCCGCCGACTTGGCCGCGACCAGCGCGTTGCGGTAGGGGAGCACGATGACGCTGGCGCCCAGGCTGATGCGCCGGGTGCGCCCCGCGAGGAAGGCGAGCAGCGCGAACGGGTCCGGCCAGTGCCCGCCGTAGTGCTGGGTGGTGGCGGGCTTGGCCAGGATGTGGTCGGGGACGAAGACGCCGTCCAGCCCCAGCGCTTCCGCGCGCGTCGCCAACGACTCGGCCTCGGCCACCGTGAGCTGCCAGATGGGAAGTACCACACCGTACTTCATGCGCGCTCCTCCTTTGGAGTCACATCACGAGTGCATCGACGATCTCATACCGCATCGCCCGCTCCAGCTCCTCGGCGGATCCCTGCCAGGCACCGAGTCGTGCGAACATGGCGCTGTCCTCCGGCCCCCGAGGCTACACGGTTACGGAAGCCGGGACAACCGCCCGATCAGCGCGGGTGCACGCGGGCGGGGGCCGGCACGCCGGCGCAGGACGAGAGGCCGGCGATGATCAGATCGGCGGCGGCCAGGTTGGTCGCCACCGGCACGTTGTGGACGTTGCACACCCGTAGCAGGGCGCGGATGTCGGGATCGTGCGGCTGGGCGGACAGCGGATCGACGAAGAAGAAGACGGCGTCGATCTCCCGCATGGCCACGCCCGCCGCGATCTGGGCGTCACCGCCTTCCGGCCCGCTCAGGAGCTCCTCGACCTCCAGGCCGACCTTGCCCCGCACCAGCCGGGCGGTGTGCCGCGTGGCGACGAGTGGGAACGCGGCGAGCGTCTCGCGGTTGAAGGTCGCCCACGCGACGAGGTCCACCTTCTTGTGATCGTGCGCGATCAGGGCCAGCTTCTGGGTCATCGGCTAGAGTCCTTTCCGGCCGGCCGCCGCCAGCTCGTCCGCGACTCGCCGGCACTGGGTCGCCACCGCGTGGTCCCCCAGGGCCGCGAACGCCTCGGCGGTCCGTCGCATGCCTTCGATGGACCCATCGCGATGGGCCCGGATGAGCGCGTTCAAGTAGGCCTGGCGGGCGTTGGAGCGCGCGCCGCTCGCGGCCCCCGCCTCGGCGCCGATGCGCAGGAAGGCATCGCCGACCGCGATCATGCCTTCCCATCTCCGGCTCGCGAGGGCGGCCCCGTAGGCGTCGTGCCACGCGCCGACGGCGGCGCTGACATCGTGCCGCGCCAGCGCCTGATCGATCGTCCCCACGTGCGCCTTCCACAGCGTGTCGAGCTGGAGCCGATGCGCCGCCCGCCGGGTCTCGCGCGGGGTGAGATCCGCCCGTACCTCGATGACCGCGGCGACGAGCCCGAGCCCGATCAGGGCGGCCACGAGGCTCGTCCGCAGTACCGTGCTGCCGTCTTGCTGGATCATCTCGACCGGTCCTCCTCAAAAGAATGAGCGCCGTCATCGTACGGCGACGGCGCTCTGGATTTCGCGACGGTGCGATGAAATGCTCGCGACGTCTGTCTGCAGAGGACGTGCCAGCGGGGAGATTCTCGATTCAGCGAAGCGGGGCGGCTACTTGCGCCGGCCGGGCCCTGACCGCGCGCGCGCCATTCGCCCACCGATCAGGCAGCCGGACCTTCGGCTGCCGCGGTTGAAGGCAGCGTCAGACGACCTTCGCGCCCTGCTCGATCAGCAGCTCCCGCAGCAGGGAGCGGTGGCAGTGGCTCTCGTCCTCGCAGTAGCAGCCCACCGAGAGATCGGCGCGGGACGACAGCGCGGCGAGCAGCGCGAGCAGCCGCTGCGCGGCCGGCTCACGCATCTCGCGGCGGTAGCGGCGCGCGTAGTGCGCCCAGCGCGCGGGCGTGAACGGCCTGGACAGCGCAAAGGAGACGAGCGGCGCGGTGGGCGCCAGCTCGGGCAGCCACACGTCGTAGTAGTCCCGCGCCGCGTAGTCGGCCTTGCGCACGCCCCGCGGCGGCCGGCGCACCGTCCCGATGCGCAGGCCTTCGCCCGCGTGCCGCGGGGTCCCGAGTCGAACGATGCGGATCGCCACCGTCGGGTCTTCTCGCCGCCTAGATGACGCGCCGGGTCGCCGCGGTGGCCGGGTCGCCGGTGTTCGGGGTGCCCGCGGGCTCGATCAGGAGGATATGCACTTCCTCCGTGGCGACCGGGCGATGCTCGACGCCCTTGGGGACCACGAAGAGCTCCCCGGGTCCCAGCTCGACCTTCCGGTCGCGCAGCTCGATGGTGAGATGGCCCTCGAGCACGAGGAAGAAGTCGTCGGTGTCGTCGTGCTTGTGCCAGACGAACTCGCCCTGGGCCTTGACCACCATGAGGTCGTGGCCGTTGAACTGGCCGATGGTGCGCGGCTGCCAGTGATCCGAGAACGTGGCCAGCTTCGCTCCGAGGTTGACCGGATTCATGCGCCCGGGCTCCCCGGCGGCGGGTACAGGCGGTTGGACTCCTCGAACAGGGCCAGCGCCTTCTCGACGTCGAAGGGCTGCTCCACCAGGCGCTCCGGATCCCATTCGCTGCGCGGTACCGCGAAGAAATCGCCGCCGTAGACGTGAATCGCCCCCGTCATCCGGTTGAGCGGGTTGACCACCGAGTGAATGAGGTCGGGCCCGAGGGGCACCGCGTCACGATTGCTCAGCGCCTTGGCCCCGGCGGCCTCGATCCGGCCATCGGGCGCGCTCGCCACGCGCCGCCAGAAGATGTTGTCCTCTCGTCCCGCGTACATCCCGATGACGGCCCACATCCGGTGGTTGTGAGGCAGCTGGCACATGCGCGGTCCCCACACGACGTTGAGGATCGTCAGCTCGGGCGATCGGGAGAGCACGTGTAGCCCCGCTCGTCGCGGCTCGCCGAGCGCGCTCAAGATCTCCGATGGCGCGGTGACCGCGCGGGCGACGACTTCGAGCACTCCCGACGACCCGCCGGCGGCGCTGGCGCCGCGGCAGTCGGCGATGAACCGATCCACGTCGAACATGGCCTACCCTCCTCCGGTCAGAGTTCGACTCTCCGTGAGACTGTATCTTCTCGCGGACAAGGAGGAAAGCCTGACCCTGGCCGGGCCGCCTGAGCGGGTGGAGAGCAGGGCCGCCGCGGGCAGCACGTGTGCTCCGCGCTCACGCCCGCCGGCGCAGCAGCCCCGCGAGGCCGGCGGGCAGCAGCAGCACCACCACGATCAGCACCAGCCCCAGGCTCAGCATGTAGAAGTAGCGGAACTGGAGGAGCAGCGTCTCGGACAGGATTCCCAGGAAGACCGCGCCCAGCACCGGGCCGATGACGGTGGTCGCGCCGCCGAGCAGGGCCATGATCACGGTCTGGAACGAGACGAGCGGGTTGAAGACCTGCGGGTCGAGATAGGTCCAGCGCGGGGCCATCGCGCCGCCCACCGCGCCCATGAAGGCCGCGCTCAGGGCGAAGACCGCGATCTTGATGCGGGTGGTGTCGATGCCGAGCGTCTCCGCGCGCTCCTCGTCGGCGCCGATGCCCACGAGGGCGATGCCCCAGCGGCCGCGCGGCAGCCAGAGCGCCGTCCCCACCGCGAGGGCGGCCACCCCGAGCACCGTGTAGTAGAGAGTGATCGTGCCCGGCGGATTCAGCAGCAGCCGTCCGACGGTGCCGGTCACCCCGGTCTCGTACCAGATGAGGGTGTGCTTGGCCAGCTCGGCCAGGCCGAAGGTGAACACCGCGAAGTAGGGCCCGCGCAGCCGCAGCGCGAGCGTGCCCACCAGCAGCGCCATGGCGGCGGCGACCGCGGCGGCGGCCAGAACGGGCAGCGGCCACGGCAGACGCGCCATGACCACCGCGGTGGTGTAGGCGCCCGCGCCGAAGAAGGCGCCGGTGGCCAGCGAGAGGTAGCGCGTGGGGCCCGAGAAGAAGGCCCAGGAGACCGCGAGGGCCACGTCGGCCAGGATCGCCAGCGTGAGCGAGCGATAGTAGGCGGGCAGCAGGTGCGGCGCGGCGAGCAGCGCCGCGCCGAGGACGGCCCCGGCGACCCTAGCGACCAAAGAGGCCCGAGGGCTTGAGGATCAGGATCAGCGAGAGCACCGCGTAGGACGAGATCAGCCGGATGTCACTGGAGGCGAGGTAGACGCCGGCGGTCTCGACGAGACCGAGCAGCAGCCCGGCCAGGATGCAGCCCAGCATGTTGCCGAGCCCGCCCAGGATGACCACCACGAGCGCGGTGACGGTGTAGGGGAGCCCCATGAACGGGGTCAGCTCGAACAGCATGCTGACCAGCGAGCCGGTCACCGCCGACATCGCGATGCCCGCGCCGAAGCAGAGGCCGTGGATGCGCGAGGTCTGGATGCCCATGAGCTGCGCGCCCTCCGGCTCCTGCATCAGGGCGCGCACCGCCTTGCCGGTCAGGCTCCCGCGGAGATAGAGGTAGAAGGCCGCGCCCAGAGCGAGGGCGATCGCGGCCGCGAGCACCCGGTTGGCCGGGAAGACGGTGCCGAGCCACCGCAGGGGGATCGCAAGGTAGCTGTAACCACGGAGATCGGCACTCCATATGAGCAGCGCCGCGTTCTGGAGCACGAACATGAGCCCGAAGGAAAGCAGGAGCGAGCGCGACTCGAGGCTCTCCGCCGCCTCGCCGGCCAGCAGCGGGGCGTAGAGCACCCGGTGCAGCACGAGCCCGACGGCGAAGGCCGTCGGGCCCGTGATCAGCAGGGTCAGGAGCGGGTTGACGCCCCAGCCGGTGTGCAGCGAGAACGTCACGTAGGCGCCCAGCATCAGGAACTCGCCGTGCGCCACGTTCAGCACCCGCATGAGGCCGTACTGCAGATTGAGGCCGAGGGCGACGAGGGCGTAGATGCCCCCCGTCGTGAATCCCCCGATCACGACGTCCAGCAGGAGCGTGGGCGAGAGCGTCACGCCCAGGCCGGCTTCGGCACCACCGCCGATCCGGTGGACCCCGCCTTGGGCCACACGAGCTCGAACTCGTTCTTCTGCCACTGCCCGATCATCCCCGGCGTGGCGACGTTCTCCCCCTTGGTGAACTTGATGGGGCCGGCCACCGTCTGGAACTCGGTGGCGTCGAGCATGGCCTTGATCTTCGGCCGGTCGAGGCCGACCTCGCCCACGCAGCGCTCGAGGATCTGGAGCGAGGCGTACGCGAAAGCGCTCGCCCAGCGGTCCGGCTCCTTCTGGTGCTTCTTCACGTGGGCGTCGAAGTACTCCCTGGCCCCCGCGAACTTCACCTTCGGGTTCCAGCCCGCGATGCCCATCACGCCCTCCGCGCCCTTGAAGCGGTCGCGGTAGAACGGAAACGCGGTGCCCACGCCGGTGAAGAAGACGGCCGGGTTCCAGTCGACTTCCTTGGCCTGGGTGGTGGCCAGCATGTTGTCGGGCGGGTAGGTGAGGCCCACGAAGGCGTCGGCGCCCGCGTCCTTGAAGCCCTTGAGCACCGGGGAGAGGTCCTTGGCCCCCAGCGGGTAGCTCTTGGTGTCCACCACCTCGAGACCGGCCGCCTTGAAGGCGGGGCCGGTGGCGGTGTTCAGCTCGATGCCGAAGAGATCGTTGACGTAGGCCACCGCGACCTTCTTGATCTTGCCCTGGGCGCGCAGATCCTTGAGCATCGCGGCGACCGCCCGCATCTGCGGCTCCGGCTGCACGAGCATCGTGTAGAAGTAGGGCAGGGCCAGCTCCTTGAACTTCCCGGAGATCGCGGTGGGGCCGATCATCGGGTAGCCGTGCTTGGTGGCCACCGGGGCGATCGCGAAGTTCATCGCCGAGCCCCACGGGGGCAGCAGCAGGTCCACCTTGTCGTCGGTGGCCAGCTTCTCGTAGAAGCGCACCGCGGTCTCGATCTCGCTGCGGTCGTCGATGGAGATGAGCTCGATCATCCGGCGCCCCTCGCCCTTGACCGCGAGGCCGCCCCTGGCGTTGACCTGCTCCTGCCACAGCGTGTAGTTCGGGGCCTGCGTGATGCCGGCGCCCACCGCGTAGGGCCCGGTCGCGGACAGGGTGTAGCCGATGCGGACCGGCTTCGCCTGGGCGCGGCCCCGCATCCGCAGGAGAGGAACCGTGCCCGCGCCCACCGCCGCTCCCACCGCAGTCGTGAGAAACCGTCGCCTGTTCATAGTCATGGTCATGGCCTCCTTGCCACTGGGGTTGCGTCGCCGAGATACGCCTCGAGAACCCGGGCATCGCGCGAGACCGCCGCGGGCGGCCCCTCGCAGATGACCTCACCGTGATGCAGCACGATCAGCCGCTCCGCCGTCTCCATGATGGCCTTCATCACGTGCTCCACCCAGAACAATCCGACCCCGCGCTCGTCGCGGATCCGCCGCAGGATCGCGGTCGCGCGCGCCCCCTCGGTGGGGGTGAGCCCGGCCAGCAGCTCGTCGAGCAGGATCACGCGCGGCCGCAACGCGAGGGCCATCGCCAGCTCGAGCAGCTTGCGCCGCCCGCCGGTGAGGCGCCGCGCGGGCACCGCCGCGTCCTCCCCCAGCTCGACCAGGGCCAGCAGCTCCGCGGGCGTCCCGCCCGGGCGCTCGCTCCACAGGGCGGCGGCGGCCACGTTCTGGGCGGCGGTCAGGTCGAGGAACGGCCGGGGCGTCTGGAAGGTGCGCCCGAGCCCGAGCCGCGCGATCCGGTGCGCGGGCAGCGCGCTGATCCGGTGCTCGCCCAGCCGGATCGATCCCGCCGAGGGCCGGAGCAGGCCGCTGATCAGGTTGAACAGCGTCGTCTTGCCGGCCCCGTTGGGCCCGATCAGCGCCACGATCTCGCCTTCGGAGACCGCGAAGCTCACCCGATGGAGGACGCGGAGGCCCCCGAAGCTCCGGGCGACCTCGGTGCCTTCGAGGAAGGGCCCCTTGAACAGGACCGCCCGGCTCAAGTCCGGGCGGCCCGGCGCAGCCAGTCGGTCACGTCGGCCGCGGTGGTCACCGAGCCGAAGAAGGTCTCGACGTTGAACAGGCTGGCCGCCTGCTGGCTCTCCGGCCCGGCCGGCATGGTGGCGTCCGCCACCACGACCGGCCAGTACTCGTGGAAGAACGCATCGCGCACCGTGGACTCCACGCAGACGTTGGTGGCGATACCGGTGAAGACCAGATGGGTGATGCCGCGCGTGCGCAGCACCGAATCGAGCGGCGTGCCCGCGAAGCCGCTGTAGCGCGACTTGGGGATCACGACGTCGCCGTCCCGCGGGGCCAGCTCCTCGACGATGGCGAAGTCCCAGGTCCCGTGCACGAGCAGCCGTCCGGCCAGCTCCGGCCGCTCGCGCATGAGGCGCAGGGCGAGCTCCTTGTGCCAGTTGGGCGAGGCGGGTCCGCCGCTATCCGCGAGGTCCGGGCGATAGCCGATCTGGAGATAGATCACCTTGAGGCCGGCGGGCCGCGCCACGTCGAGGATGGTCCGAATGGTCCGCACCACGCCCTGCGCCCCCGCGATGTCCATGCCGGCCAGGTCGAACATGCCGCCCTTGTGGACGAAGGCGTTCTGCATGTCCACGATGATCAGCGCGGCCCGCGCCGGCTCGATCGCGAGCGGCTGGGGACGGGCGATGAGGGAGCCGGGCGCGCCCATTGGCGCTTCACGAGACCACACGCCGCCGCCGGCTGTCAATATGCGGAGGCCGCCCGCGGCGGGGGCGACGCGGGGGATCGGGACGGACCGTCACGCCTCCTCCACCAGCTCGACCTCGCGGCGGCGGCGCCGGTCGCCGCGCCACATGAAGATCAGGGCCAGCACCCGCCAGATGATGTGGATCAGGAGCGCGCGGTGGAGGTTCTCGCCGATCGGCATGGCGACGAAGGCGGCCAGGTTGATGAGCAGCGCCGCCGCCTGATAGACGGTCAGCACGATGACCGCCGCCAGGCCCGGCTTCGTGAGGAGCCAGACGACGCCCGCGATCAGGATCGCGATGTCGACCAGGTCCACGGTGAGCGCCCCGATCACGACCAGGCCGATGGCGATCCACAGCAGGTGCCCCGCCTGCACCGCGGCGGCGGCCACGAAGTCGGACGGGCGATCCGGAAGGAGCTTCCGGGCCGCCCACCAGGCCAGGCCGGTGAGAACGAGCGGGATCAGGAGGTGGATGCCGGAGTACGCGCCGGCGGCGATCCCGATCACCGTCGCCACGATGGCGGGGGCCCTCATGGGGTGCCCGCCCGGCGAACGATAGCGTCCACGTAGCGGGCCTTTCCGTCCGTGTAGCCGTCGCGGTCGGTCGCGTGCCGGGCCGCCAGCTCGCGCTTCAGCGCGGCGTACCGCGCCGCCTCCTCCGGATGACGCCGGAGATAGTCGCAGAAGACGAGCGCGGGGCGCGCGTCCTCCCGGGTGCGAACGTGGACGTGGTGGGTGCGCCGGGCGCCGAAGGGCGGCATGCCCTTGACGAAGAACAGGCGGTCCCGGCGCGGGTTGTCCGCCCAGAAGACGTAGTCGAGGGCCTTGAGGGGCTCGAGGAGGGCGGGCCAGGCGGACCGCGCAGGCGTGACGAGCATGATGTCGATGATCGGCTTGGCCGTGAGCCCCGGGATCGCGGTGCTGCCGAAGTGCACCAGCTCGACGTCGGCGAGCCCGGCGAGGGCGGCCCGGATCGCGCGGGCCTCGGCCTCGTACTGCGCCGGCCAACCCGGGTCGTAGGGGACCAGCTCGACGCGGTCCTGGTCCGCGTTGCTCCAGCCCTTCCCGTCGTGCGTCACGCCCGGCCCGGCGTTGTCGTCGGTGGTCGACATGTGTCCCTAGTAGCGCAGGTCGGCGAGGACCGCGTAGTGGTCCGACGGGACGATGCCGTCCATCGGCGCCGTGCCCTCGATCCAACACCGTACGACATGACCGGCACCGCGCCGGCGGGGCCGGCCCACCAGGATGTAGTCGATGCGCCGGTCCGGCAGGAGCGCCGGCGCGGTCCAGGGATTGCTTCGCGCCCAGGTATGCCCGCTTCCGTCTCCGGCCATCTCCCAGGCGTCGAAGAGCGCGAAACCCGGCGCCGCGGTGTCGGTGCGTCCGGTGAGCATCCGGAGCTCGTCGGAATCCGGGGGTGCGTTGAAGTCTCCGCAGATGAGCGTGGGGAACGCCGGCCCCGCGACCTCGAGGACGAACGACACCAGGTGCCGGACCGAGGCTTGTCTCACCGCGCTGGCATGTGGCGGCCAGTCGAGCGCCACCGAAAATGCGGACAGCATCCCGCGGGGCCCGGCGATGCGCCCGAAGAGGGCGGATCCACCCCATCGGTCCGGGCTGGAGGCGGGGAACTCGCGATACGCGTGGTGCTCGATCGGCCACCGGGACAGGAGCCCCGATCCGGTTCCCCAGTCTTCGGCAAGAAACGTTCCGCCCCCATAGGCGCCATGGTATCCGAGCGCCTTGGCGAGCCGCGCCGCTTGATCCTGACCTCCGCGGTCGCACCACGCTTCTTGCAGCGCGACGACGTCGGGGTCGAGAGCCTTGAGGGCGCCGATCAGCGCGGCTTCCCGCGCCTCCCAGGGGCCGAAGCGGCCCCAGACGTTCCAGGTGAGCACGCGGACCGTGGTCGAGATCAGATCGGGGGCGGACTCCAGGCCGGTCACACGGAAGCTCGTCGATGGTGCGCGTCGATCTTCCGCTGGAGGAACCAGCAGAACCAGCCCCGGTACCGCGCCTGCAGCTCCGGCTTCGTCCAGTCCTTGCCGGTGACGGTCCCGCGGCAGCGGGGGCTGCCGCACCGGCACTCCATGACGTAGTCGCCGTCGTCGGTGGTCGCCCAGTCGATGGTCAGCTCCTCACCGGGAGCGACGTCCCGCATCGCGACCAGGACGATCTGGCCCTGGATCGCGAGGTTCGGGTCGCAGGAGTGGTTGGTGTAGAGCATGCTGCCGTCGCGCTCACTCTGCGTCGCGGGGGCGATGAACAGGTCCTCGGCGATCTGGATGTCGGCCGGGCCGAGCGCCGGTTCGAGCGCCGCCCACTGCGAGCCGGTCAGGACGTGGCCGCCCTTGACCGCGACGATCTCACCGCGCGCGATGGCGCGCCCGGCGAAGAGACCCTTGCCGTGGATCGGGCTCGGGCGCACGTCCGTCTTCGGGGAGCGATAGGTGAGGGCGGTCACTGCCGTACCTTCTCCCCCTCACCCTGCCCTCTCCCCCGAGGGGAGAGGGTGGAGGGGAGGGCGGCTACTTGAAGATCGAGAAGTTGATCTCTTTCTCGGTGATGAACTCGAGCAGGACCGGGACGCCGTCGCGCGTCTTGGCGATGCCGCGCTTCAGCGCGGGAATGATCTCGCCGGGCTCGGTGATGCGCTCGCCGTAGCCGCCGAAGGCCTTCGCCATGTCCGCGTAGTGGCCGCTGATGTCGGTGGAGCGGTACTTCTCGGTGGCCGTCTTCATGATCGGCAGCTCGATGGCCATCGAGAAGTTGTTGAGCAGGATGGAGAGGATCGGGATGCGCTCGCGCACCGCGGTCTCGAAGTCCATGCCGGTGAAGCCGATGGCCGCGTCGCCCCACACGTTGATGCAGAGCGCCTCCGGCTTCGCGAGCTTGGCCCCCATCGCGAGGCCCAGGCCGTAGCCGAGCTGGGTGGTCTTGCCCCAGCCGATGTAGGTGAGCGGATGCGTGCTCTCCCAGAAGGGCGAGAGCTGGTCGCGCGGGCTGCCCGCGTCGTGGGTGATGATGGTGTTCGCCACGTCCACGGTGTGCAGCAGGTCCCAGATCACGCGGTAGGGCGACAGCGGCTTGTCGCCGGACGTCAGCTTGGGCATCCACTGCGCGAGCCACTCGCCCTTCATGGTGGCGATCTGCTTGGTCACCTCGGCCCGGCGGCCGCGCGGCTTGCCCTTCAGGCGGTCCCGGACCTCGGTGAGCAGCGCGTCCAGGACGAGGCCCGCGTCGCCGATGACCGCGTGGGCGGCCACCAGATCCTTGTTCAGATCGGCCACGTCGAGGGTCGAATGGACGATGGTCTTGCCCTTGGGCATCGTCACCCCGTAGTTCGTGGTGGAGAAGCTGCAGCCGATGCCGAAGATCACGTCCGAGCTCTTGAGGAACTCGTGGACCGTCTTCGGGATCGAGCGGCCCCCCGAGCCGAGCGAGAGCGGGTGGTTCTCCGGGAACGCGCTCTTGCCCTCGAGGCTCGTGGTCACCGGCGCTTCCAGCAGCTCGGCCAGCTCGCGCAACTGCTGCCAGGCGCGCGCGTAGTGCACGCCCTGACCGGCGTAGATCACCGGCCGCTCGGCCTCGACCAGGATGCGGGCGGCCTCGGTGACCGCGTCCGGATCCGGGGCGATCCGCGTGCGCGGCGCCGCCTGGTAGGTGAGCGGCTCCGGCACCTCCTCGCCGAAGACGTCGGTGGGAATCTCGACCAGCACCGGCCGCGGGCGGCCGTTCTTCACCTGGGTGAAGGCCCGGCGGAGCGCGTCGGGCACCGCGTCGCCCAGGGTGACCTGCTCGCACCACTTGGTGACGTGCCGGTAGTTGACGAACGAGTTGAAGTTGGGCGGGATGTTGGTGATGCGGCGCGGATAGCCGCCGGGCAGCACCACGATCGGCACCGAGTCGCCGTAGGCCTGGGCCACCCCGCCGAAGGCGTTCTCCGATCCCGGCCCGTGCTGCATGGTGAACACGCCGATCTTCTGCCCGGAGGTGACGCGGCTCACCGCGTCCGCCATGTGGAGCCCGGTGCGCTCCTGGCGCACGATGATGGTACGGATGTCGGCCTGGGCGGCCGCCTCGATGATCGGGTTCACGGGATAGCCGATCAGAAAGGTGGTACCTTCGCGCTTCAGGATCTCGGCGACTGCGGCGACCGCCT
>DATHSW010000024.1:0-2848 GCA_035463855.1 Candidatus Deferrimicrobiaceae bacterium
GAGCCGGTGAGCGCGCTGCGCTACATGGTGCTGCCCGCGGTCTCGCTGGGGTTCAACCAGTCGGCGCTGATCGCGCGCATCAGCCGCTCCTGCATGCTGGAGGCGCTGCAGCAGGACTACGTCCGCACCGCGCGGGCCAAGGGGCTGCCCGATCGCGCGGTCACCTACGTGCACGCCTTCCGCAACGCGCTGGTGCCGGTGGTGACCGTGATCGGGGTCACCACCGCGGTGCTCATCGGGGGCGCGGTGGTCACGGAGATCGTCTTCAATATCCCGGGGCTCGGCCGGCTCGTCATCTCCGCCATCCTCCGGCGCGACTATCCGGTGGTCCAGGGGGTGGTGCTGGTGACCGCGGCAGCCTACGTGCTCATCAACCTGGCGGTGGACATCCTCTACGCGTTCATCGATCCCCGCATCCGCTATGACTGAGCGGCGGCGCTGGCTGCGGCGGCTCGGGACGAACGGCGGCGTGCTGGGCGGGGCCGCGATCCTCCTGCTGCTGGTGGCGGCCGCCCTCCTGGCCGACGTGGTCTCCACGCACAACCCCACGCGGCTGCAGCCCGCGAACCGCCTCAAGCCGCCGAGCGCGCAGCACTACCTCGGCACCGACGAGTTCGGCCGCGACATCTACAGCCTGGTGCTGCACGGCAGCCGGGTCTCCCTGCTGGTGGGGCTCACCACCATGCTGCTGACCTCCGCGGGGGGCATCGTGATCGGCCTCGCCGCGGGCTACTCGCGGCGCCTCGACGTGCCGGTGATGCGCTGCATGGACGGCCTCATGGCCTTCCCGGCGATCCTGCTCGCCATCGCGCTGATGGCCGCGCGCGGACCCGGGGTCTGGAACGTGATCCTCGCCCTGTCCGTCGTCTACATGCCGCGCACCGCCATGATCATCCGCAGCACGGTGCTGAGCCTGCGCGAGCTGGACTACATCCAGGCCGCGCGCGCCCTCGGGCGGCGGGACAGCGCGATCGCGCTCCGGCACATCCTGCCCAACTGCGTGGGGCCGCTCCTCGTGCAGGGCAGCTTCGTGTTTGCGTACGCGATCCTCGCCGAGGCCATCCTGGGCTTTCTCGGCGTGGGCGTGCCGCCGTACGTGCCGTCCTGGGGCAACGTGATCGCGAGCGGCAAGAACGTCATCCGCGAGGCGTTCTGGGTGAGCCTCTTCCCGGGACTCGCCCTCACGGTGGCCGGACTCAGCCTCAACCTGCTCGGCGACGGATTGCGAGACGTGCTGGACCCGCGGCTCCGAGTGCGCTAAGAAGGATGGCGGTGCAGGGCAACCGCGGTGCGTCAGGGCCGCAGGAGGACCGGTGATGCGAGCGATGGATTCGAGAGAGCCTTCCCTGCTGGACGCGGCCGCCCCCGCGCGCGCGTCCCGCGCTCGCCCGCAGATCCCGCCGCGCACCCGCTCCCGCCGGCACGCGGTGGAGATCGTGCGGCATCCGGGCGGCCCGGTGGAGGTCAAGCTTTCCGGGCTCGTGGACGCGGCCGAGCGCCGCATCCGCCAGTGGCAGGGGGTGGCCGCGGTGCTGTTCCTCCTCATGGTGGTGGGCGCCGCGCTCGCGGTGGTCGTGGTGGCGGTGCGCTGGGACGCCGAGCGCGGCCGCACCGTGCGGATGCTCCAGGCCGATCTGCAGATGGCCCAGGCCCGCGAGCGCTGCTGGGAGGCCCTGGCGAGCTTCACGCCGCGCACCGTCGACGACGTGATCGCGCCCGCCCGGCGCGACGCCTGGGTGGCCCGCTGCCTCACCTCCGAGCTCGGCCGCGTGAACGCCCGGCGCTAGGGAGACCCTCAGGCCCGCAAGGCGATCGCCGAGGAGAACGTCGAGCGGTAGGCGCTAGAGCGCGGCGACCTCGACGCGGCAGTCGTTGTAGCAGGCGCCGCCGCAGATGTCGGCGTGGTGGCCGGGGGCCAGCGCGGACACGGTCTGGCCGTTGTCGCTGGTCTTCATCCACGCGCCCTTCAGGCTGCAGAGCACGCCGGGCCGGATCTCGTCGGTGATCCGGAGCGGCAGGTGCACCTCGCCCAACTCGTTCCACACCCGCACCCTCACGCCGTCCGCGAGCCCGCGGGCCCGCGCGTCGTCGGGATGCATCTCGAGCGGCGGCGTCGCGTCGCCCGCCTTGAGCCCCCCGAACGTGGAAGTGATGCGCTCGTCCGAGGCGGGGGTGATGAGGATCAGCGGGAACCGCGTCTCGTAGGGCCGGTAGGTCGGCAGCCGGCTGCCGTACTTCTTCTCGAGGTATTCGGACGCCAGCTCCACCTTGCCGGAGGCGGTCTTGGGGAAGACGTTCTTGAAGAGGATCGCGGGCTCGCCGCCCACCGTCATGAGGGTGGCGCGGTCGGTGGGCAGCCGGCTCGGCGCCACCCCGCCCAGGCGCGGGTCGGCCCCGTCCACCGCGTCGTCCATGAGCTGGGCGTCGCTGGCCCGGAAGATCGGGTCGGTGAAGCCGAAGCGCGCGGCCAGCCGCCGGAAGATCTCGGTGTTGGGCCGCGACTGGTGCTGCGAGGGGATCGCCGGCTCCGCGCGCTGCAGCCAGTGCTGGCCGTAGGCCGCGTAGAGATCGTCGTACTCGAAGTGGCTGGAGGCGGGCAGCACCACGTCGGCGTAGGCCAGGCTGTCGGTCATCACCACGTCGCAGCCGACGACGAAGAGATCCTCGCGGGCGAGCCCGCGGCGCATCCGGTTCTGGTCCGGATGCACGACGAGCGGGTTGTGGTTGTAGACGAAGAGCGCCTTGATGGGCGGCGACAGCGCCGGATCGAGCAGGTGCGCGCCCACGTCCACGATGTTCAGCGTGCGGGTGCCCGGGGGCACCAGGTCCGGCCGCTGCAGCTTGGCGG
>DATHSW010000025.1:0-17662 GCA_035463855.1 Candidatus Deferrimicrobiaceae bacterium
GGCACGACGCAGGCGAGCGGGCGCTCCACCCAGCGCTCGTGCGGTACCGCGATCACGGCCGCCTCCAGCACCTTCGGGTGGCCCATGATGGTGGTCTCCATGTCCACGCTCGAGATCCACTCGCCGCCCGACTTGATGAGGTCCTTGGTGCGGTCGGTGATCTGGATGTAGCCGTCGGGGTCGAGGGTGGCCACGTCACCGGTGCGGAACCAGCCGTCCGCGGTGAACTGGGCCGCCCCCTCGGGGTTGTTGTAGTAGCCGCTGGTGACCCAGGGTCCGCGCACCTGGATCTCGCCCGCGCTCCGTCCGTCCCACGGCAGCACCGCCCCGGTGTCGTCGACGATCCTCATGTCGACGCCCGCGACCGGCGCGCCCTGCTTGGCCCGCACCGCGTAGCGCTCGTCCTCGGGCAGCGCGTCCATGTAGGACCGGGGCCGGCACACGCTGCCGAGGGGGGTCATCTCGGTCATGCCCCAGGCGTGCAGCATGTAGGCCCCGTACTTCTTGTCGAACAGCTCGATGAGGCTCCGCGGCGCCGCCGAGCCCCCGATGGGGATGCAGCGGATGGAGGAGATGTCCCACTGCGGCTCCTTCTCGAGGATGGCCTGGATGGCGATCCACACCGTCGGCACCGCGCCCACCAGCGTGACCTTCTCGTGGTGGACGATCTCGATGATGTCCCGCGGCTGCGGGTTGGGCCCGCCGAAGATCTGGGTGGACCCGTTCATGACCCCCGCGAACGGCACGCACCACGCGTTGGCGTGGAACATGGGCACGATGTGGAGGATCACGTCGCGCTCGCAGATGCCGAGCACGTCCACGGTGGACGAGGCGAAGCAGTGCAGGTAGATCGCGCGGTGGCTGTAGACCACGCCCTTCGGATGCCCGGTGGTGCCGGAGGTGTAGCAGATGCCGGCCGCGTCCGTCTCCTCGATCCGCGGCCATTCGGTGACCGGGGCGGTGCCCATCACGAGCTGGTCGTAGTCGAGCGTCCCCGGCGGCACCTCCGCGCCCGGCACGTCCTTCATGATGATGACGTGCTTGACCGTGGTGAGGTCCTTGCGGATCGGCTCGAGGAGGTGCCAGAGGCTCGCGTCGACGATGAGCACCTCGTCGCCCGCGTGGTTGACGATGTAGGTGATGTCCTGGGCGGAGAGCCGGATGTTCACGGTGTGGAGCACCATGCCCATCAGCGGCGCCGCGAAGTACACCTCCAGGTGCCGATGCGAGTTCCACGCGAAGGTCCCGACGCGCGCGCCCTTGCCGAGCCCGAGCCCTCGCAGCGCCCCCGCCAGGCGGCAGACCCGTTCCGCGTAGTCGGCGTAGGTGTAGCGCTGCAACCCTACCCCGGGCACCCGCGTCGCCATGGTCTTCCGGTGGAAGAGCCGGCGCGTGCGCTCGAAGAACTGGGTGAGGGTGAGGGGGTAGTCCATCATCAGGCCTTTCATCGCGTCAATATCCTCCCAGGTCCTCCGAGGTCGCGCAGCGGAACCCGACGTGGTGATGCCCGCGGGCCAGCCCGCGGCGGGCTCCATCATACGAGTAGAAGCGCCGGGTCGTCACCCGCAACGTCTCGGGCGGGTCGTCGTGGCCGGCGCCCCGGACCACGCGCGCGGCACGGGGGCCCGCCGCCTCGCGGCCGTCGTCCCGGCGGTAGGGGTAGGGGCGGTACTCGGAGGCGGTCCACTCGCGCAGGTTGCCCAGCAGATCCTCGACTCCGGTCGGCCCCGCGCCCGCCGGGCGACGGTCCCCCCGCTCCGTCGCGTTGTAGGGCCGCCCGAACACCGCGCGCTCGGGGCCGGGCGGCGCGTCGCCCCAGGGGTAGCGCCGCTTGTCCAGGCCTCGCGCCGCCTTCTCCCACTCGGCCTCGGTGGGCAGCCGCTTGCCCTGCCAGAGGCAGTAGTCGCGGGCGCCGTGCCACGAGACCTCCACCGCCGGATGATCCTCGAAGCCCGGGTCGGCGGTGAAGCGGCCGTCGCGCCGATGAATGCGCGCGTCCGGGTCGTCCACGTCGAAGTAGTCCACGCCCTCCGCGCTCCGGAGCCCGCGCGCCTCGAGGAAGAGCGCCACCTCCCGGTTCGTGACCTTGTGGCGGTCCAGCCAGAAGTCGCGCACGAAGACGCGATGGAGCGGTCGCTCGTCGGGGGCGCCCTCGTCGCTGCCCATCCAGAACGCGCCCGCCTGGATCAGCATGATGCCGTCGGCGGAGGCGGGGCGCGGCCCGGGGCCGGGCAGGGCGACGGCCATCAGGGTCAGGGCCCCGCCCAGCGCGAGGCCTCGCCGCGTCCGCGCGATCACGCGCATACGATAGGGGCCGCCCTCCGGGGTGTCAACGCCGCGCCGTCTTGACAGTGGGCGCGGGCCCGGGGACCATGCGGCCGTGCCCGCGCTGCGCTTCTTCCCGCTGACGCCGGCGCGCTGGCGCGACGTGGAAGCGCTCTTCGGTCCGGGTGGCGCCTGCGCCGGCTGCTGGTGCATGTCGGGGTCTTCACCGGGCTCGCCGGCGCTTTCGAGCGGGCCGGCTTCGTCGAGGTGCGCCGGCGGTCGAAGAGCCGGCCGATCATGCGCCGGCAGGTGCGTTGAGCGGAGGATTCGGGTATGGTGAGGGCGCGATGAACTCCCGCTGGAGCGACGCCGACGCGCAGGGCAAGAACGAGCTCGATCTCCTCGTCTACGCCTCGCGCCTGATCGGCGCCGAGACCACCCTCGTGGTGTGGGGCGGCGGCAACACGTCCGTGAAGCGCGAGGAGCGGGACCACCGCAACCGGCGCAGCCGCGTGCTGCGCGTGAAGGGCAGCGGCTCCGATCTCAAGAGCATCCAGCCGAAGGACTTTCCCGGTGTCCGCATGGACGACGTGCTGGCGCTGCTGGAGCGGCCGGACATGGGCGACCAGGAGATGGTGGACTACCTCGCCCACGCGCTCCAGGAGCCCGCGAGCCCGCGCCCCTCCATCGAGACCCTGCTGCACGGCTTCCTGCCGGCCGCGGCGGTGATCCACACCCACGCCGACGCGGTGGTCTCGCTCACCAACAACGACCGGAGCCGGGACGTGCTGCGCGAGGTCTACGGCGACGAGGTCATCGCGCTCTCGTACCGGCGGCCCGGCTTCCTCATCTCGCGCGAGGTCGCGCAGACCTTCGAGGCGCATCCGGAGGCCCGCGCGCTGCTGCTCGAGAAGCACGGCACCATCTGCTGGGGCGCGACCGTCAAGGAGGCTTACCTGGCCACCATCGAGCTGATCAGCCGCGCGGAGGAGGCGATCGCCCACCGCGCGCGGGGCCGGACGCGCTTCGGCGGCGCGGCGCTCGCGAGCCCGCCCGCGGAGGAGCGGCGGCGCGTGGCCCTCGCGGTGGCGCCCCATCTGCGCGGGCTGGTCGGCCGCGACCGGCGGCAGATCGTCGCCTTCGACGACGCGCCCGACGTGCTCGAGTTCGCGGGATCGCGCGAGGCGGCGGCCCTTTGCCGGATCGGGCCGGCCACCCCGGACCACACGATCTTCACCAAGCGCCTGCCGTGCTTCGCCCCGGTCACCGACCCCGCGGATCCGGAATCCGTCCGCGCCGGGGTCACCGCCGCGGTCGAGCGCTTCGTGGCCGACTACACCGCCTACTTCGAGGCCCACAACACGGCCGGCGCCAAGCTCACCGACGCGTTCCCCCGCGTCGTGGTGGTGGGCGGCCTCGGCCTGTTCGTCACCGGCAAGGACCGACGCACCGCCGGCATCGTGGACGACATCTACCACCACACGATCTCGGTCCTCGGCGCGGCCACCTCCTTCGGCGCCTACGTCTCGCTCAGCGCCAAGGACGCCTTCGACGTCGAGTACTGGCCGCTCGAGCTCTACAAGCTCTCGCTGGCCCCGCCCGAGAAGGAGCTGGCCCGCCGCATCGCCCTGGTCACCGGGGGGGCGAGCGGTATCGGCCGCGCGGCGGCGCAGCGGCTGGCCGCCGAGGGGGCGCACGTGCTGGTCGCCGACCTGGACGCGGCGGGGGCGCGCAAGGCGGCCGAGGAGATCGTGGGCGCTCAGGGCGCGGGCCGCGCGGTGGGGCTCGGCATGGACGTGACCAGCGAGGCCTCGGTGCGCGCCGCCTTCGAGGCGGCGGTGCTGGCCTACGGCGGGGTGGACATCGTGGTCTCCAACGCGGGCACCGCGCACTCGGCCCCCGTGGATCGCATGGAGCTGGGCGACTGGGAGCGCTCCTTCGCGGTGAACGCCACCGGGCACTTCCTGGTCGCGCGCGAGGGGATGCGGGTGCTGAAGGCCCAGGGCCTCGGCGGCGCCTTCGTGTTCGTGGCCACCAAGAACGTGATGTCGCCGGGCAAGGATTTCTCGGCCTACTCCGCGTCCAAGGCCGCCGAGGCCCAGCTCGCCAAGGTGCTGGCGCTGGAGGGCGGCCCCCACGGCATCCGGTCCAACATCGTGAATCCGGACGCGGTGTTCCGCGACTCCAAGCTCTGGTCGGAGGACGTGCGCCGCGAGCGCGCGCGGGCGCAGGGCATCTCGGTGGACGAGCTCGAGGACTTCTACCGCAAGCGCAACATCCTGGCCCGGCCCATCCTGCCGGAAGACGTCGCGGAGGCGGTGCTCTTCCTGGCCTCGGACCGCTCGGCCAAGACCACCGGCTGCACGATCACGGTGGACGGCGGCGTGAAGGACGCCTTCCCGCGGTAGGGGGCGATCATGGATCCGGTCGCCTCGCCTCCGGCTGCGGCTCGCCCCGCATTCGGCGCGTTCCTCGCCACGCATCCGGCCGAGGAGCAGTTCGCCCTGGCCCGGCGCTGCGAGGAGCTGGGCCTCGACTCCCTGTGGACGGGCGACCACGTCTCCTTCCACCACCCCCTCTACGACTCGCTGACGCTGCTGGCCTCCTACGCCGGGATCACGAAGCGCATCAAGCTGGGCAGCGGCGTGTATCTGCTCGCGCTCCGCCATCCCACGATCGCGGCCAAGATCACCTCGACGCTCGACGTGCTCTGCGGCGGCCGGCTCATCTTCGGGGTCGGGGTGGGCGGCGAGAACCCCAAGGAGTTCGAGGCCTGCGGAATTCCCCACAATGAGCGGGGCGCCCGCGTCACCGAGGGCATCGAGGTGGTGCGGACGCTCTGGCGAGACACGCCGGCCTCGTTCAAGGGCCGCTTCACTCAGTTCGAGGGGGTGAGCATCGATCCCAAGCCGGTGCAGAAGCCGGGGCCGCCGATCTGGGTGGGCGGGCGCTCGGACGCGGCGCTGGCGCGGGCCGGGCGCCTGGGCGACGGCTGGGTGTCCTACGTGGTCCAGCCCGAGCGCTACGCCCAGAGCCTCGGCAAGATCCGGCAGGCCGCCGAGCAGGCCGGGCGCCGGCTGGACCGCTTCGTGGCCGCGCATCTCACGTTCGTGACGGTCGGCCCCGACTACGAGAGCGCCGAGCGCACCTGGGTGCGGATCCTCTCCCGGCGCTACGCGCAGGACTTCGGGCCGCTGGCCCGCAAGTACGGGGTGATCGGCACGCCCGAGCAGTGCGCCGAGCAGATCGACCGCTACGTGCAGGCCGGCTGCCGCTACTTCGTGATGAACCCCATCTGCGACCCCGAGGACGAGCGGACGCAGCTCGAGGCGATCGCGAGCGAGATCATCCCGCGCGCGCAGAAGGGCGCATGAGGGGCACCCCTCACCCTGCCCTCTCCCGCGGGAGGGGAGAGGGATGAAGCCCAGAGAGTGCCGCGCGGAGGTGACCGCGGTGCGCGCGGTGACGCCCGCGGTGCTCGAGGCGGACCTCAAGGTGCTCGAGCCCGCCGACTTCACCTTCGAGGCGGGGCAATGGATCTCGGTGCCCTTCGGGCCCAAGACCGTGCGGGCGTGGAGCATGGTCTCGCCGCCCACCCGCAAGGGCGGCTTCACCCTGTCGATCGACGTGGCCCCCGGCGGGATCGGCTCGCAGTGGGCCCGCGCGCTCAAGCCGGGCGACCCGGTGCAGTTCAAGGGGCCGACCGGCGGCTTCGTCTTCAACCGCGCCGACCCCCGCCGCGCCGTCTTCGTCGCCGAGGAGATCGGCATCGTCCCGATCCGCTCCATCCTGACCCATCTCTACGAGACGGGCTATGGGCGACCCACCGCGCTGATCTACTGGGCACGCGACCCGGGCTGGCTCGTCTACGACGCCGATTTCCGCTCGCTCGCGCGGCGCTATCCGGGCTTCTCCTACCTGCCGGTGCTGCGCGCGCCTCCGGCGGGCTGGCGCGGGGAGAAGGGCGAGCCGGCGGAGGCGGTGGATCGCCTCGTGTACGGCGTGGACCGATTGGTGGTCTACGTCTGCGGGGGCGGGGAGACCATCAACAAGGTGCGCGCCGCGCTGGTGGCCAAGGGCATGGACCGCAAGAGCGTCAAGTGGGAGAAGTTCTGGTGAAGGCCCAGCTCTACCACCTCCAGGTCAACGTGCGGGACGCGGCGCGGTCCCTGCCGTTCTACAAGGCGCTCCTCGGCTACCTCGAGTACCGCACCGTCTACGAGACCGACTCGATGGCGGGCTTCTCCGGCCCGGGGGCCGACATCTGGGTGGGCGCCGCGGCCCCGGAGCACACCGGGCCGGGCTTTCACCGCAAGCGGGCCGGCCTCAACCACCTGGCCTTCCGCGTCGGGCGGCGCGAGGACGTGGACCGCTTCCACGCCGAGTTCATGGCGCCGCGAAAGCTCGCCGCGCTCTACCGCACCCCGCGCGAGTTCCCGGAGTACCGGCCGGGCTACTACGCGGTGTTCTTCGAGGATCCGGACCGGCTCAAGCTCGAGATCGTGCACATTCCGAGCGCGCCGCCGGCCTGACATGGCGGATCTGAACGGGGGGCACCTGGTCGCGCGCACGCTCAAGCAGGCGGGCGTCGGCCACATCTTCACGCTGTGCGGCGGCCACATCCTGCCGATCTACGACGGCTGCATCACGGAGGGCGTGCGGGTGGTGGACATGCGCCACGAGCAGGCGTGCGCGCACGCCGCCGACGCCTACGCGCGGCTCACGCGCGACATCGGCGTGGCGGTGGTGACGGCGGGGCCCGGGGTCACCGACGCGGTCACCGGCATCGCCAACGCCTACTCCGCGCGGAGCCCCGTGCTCCTGATCGGGGGGGCCGCGCCGCTCGGGCTGCGCGGGCTGGGGTCGCTGCAGGAGGTGGAGCAGGTGGACCTGCTGCGGCCGATCACGAAGGGCTCGTGGACGGTGAGCGAGGCGCGCCAGATCCCGGAGGTGCTGACCACCGCGATCCGGCACGCGCTCACCGGGCGGCCGGGCCCGGTCTTCGTGGAGATCCCGGTGGACCTGCTGATGACCGTGGTCGAGGACCGCCTGGCCCCGATCCCCACCGCGTACGCCCACCGGCGTCCCACCGCGCCCGATGCCGCGTCAGTCCAGGAGCTGGCCTCGCTGCTGGCCCGCGCGGAGCGGCCCGTGGTCATGGCGGGCAGCGGCGTCTACTGGGACGACGCGGCGACGGAGCTCGCGGCGCTCGCCGAGCGGGCGGGCGTGCCGGTGTTCATGAACGGGGCCGGCCGCGGCAGCCTTCCGCACGAGCACCCGCAGGCCTTCTCGCAGGCCCGGGGATTCGCCCTGGGTCAGGCCGATGTCGTGCTCGTGCTCGGCACGCCGCTCGACTTCCGGCTGGGCTACGGCCGCCCGCCGTCCTTCGCCGAGCACGTCCAGGTGGCCATGGTGGACTGCGACCCGACCGAGCTCGGCCGCAACCGTCCCCTGGCCGTCGGTCTGGCCAGCCACATCCGGCTCACCCTGCGGGCGCTCGCCGACGCGCTGCCGCGCGACCTGGCGGCGCGGGTTCAGCCGTGGCTCGCCGCGGTGAGGAAGAAGGAGGCCGACTCGCAGGCCCGGCTCATGGCCGAGCGGCTCTCGGACGACGTCCCGATCAGCCACTATCGCCTGGGCCACGAGATCGCGGCGGTGGTGGACGCCGACACCACGGTGGTGGGCGACGGCGGCGACGTGGTGGGCTGCGCCTCCAAGATCGTGCCGCTCGCGCGCCCCGGCCAGTGGCTCGATCCGGGGCCCTTCGGCTGCCTCGGCGTCGGGCCCTCGTTCGCGATCGCGGCCAAGCTGCTGCGGCCGTCCCAGCGCGTGCTGCTGATCGCGGGCGATGGCGCCTTCGGGCTCAACGGCATGGAGATGGAAACCGCGGTGCGCTTCGGCCTGCCCATGACGGTGGTGATCGGCAATGACGGCGGGTGGGGCCAGATCCGCAACCCGCAGCTCTCATTCTTCGGCGCCGAGCGGGCGGTGGGCACCTCGCTGCCGTTCACGCGCTTCGAGCGGATGGTGGAAGCGCTCGGGGGCAAGGGCGTGCACGTGACCGAGCCCGGCCAGCTCCGCCCCGCGCTGGAGCGCGCGCTGGGCTCGGGCGAGGTCTACTGCGTCAACGTGGTGCTGGACCCGGCCGCGTACCGGCGCACCGGGCAGGTGTCCATGGCGATATGACCGGGGCGATATGAAGATCACGTTCCTCTGCCCGCATCTGCGGATCGCGGGCGGGGTGCGGGCGATCCTCGTGCACGCCGACCGGTTGGCCCGGCGCGGTCACGACGTGACGCTGGTCGTGCCGGCCCGCCGCGCGCTGACCGCGTGGTGGCGCAATCGCTTCGCGCGGGGCCCCGAGTGGATGCCGTCGATGCAGGCCCGGGTGCAGTGGGTGCCGGAGTGGAGCGCGGCGGCGCTGCCCGAGGGCGACGCGGTGGTCGCCACCTCGTGGCAGTCGGTGGAGCCGGTGGCGGCGGCGCCGGCCCGCTGCGGCCGGAAGTTCTACTTCATCCAGCACTACGAGAGCCTCTATCACGGGGAGGCCGCGCGGGTGGACGCCACCTACCGCATCCCCCTGCGGAAGATCGTGATCTCGACGTGGCTCGCCGACGTGATGGCCGAGCGCTTCGACACGCCGGCCGCGGTGGTGGTCACGCCGGTGGACCGAGCCCAGTTCCGCCCGGTCCCGGTCGAGGACGACGGACGCCTCCGCGTGCTGATGCTCTTCCACGAGTACCCGTGGAAGGGCGTGGCCGACGGGCTCGAGGCCTTCGCCCGGGTGCGCGCGCGCCATCCGGAGCTCACCCTGGTGGGCTTCGGGGTGAAGTCGCCCCCGCGCAAGCTGCCCTTTGCCGAGTTCCACGAGAACCTGCCGCAGGAGCGGCTGGCGTGGCTCTACAGCCGCTGCCCGATCTATCTCTGCCCGTCCTGGGACGAGGGGCTCGGCATGCCCGCGATGGAGGCGATGGCCTGCGGGGCCGCGCTCTGCACCTACGACAACGGGGGCTGCCGTGACTACGCCATCGACGGCCGCACCGCGCTGGTGGCGCCGCGGCGTGATCTGGACGCGCTGGCGTGGGGGCTCGCCCGTCTGGTGGAGGACCCGGAGCTGAGACGTCGGATCGCGCGGCAGGGCCAGGACTTCGTGGGGACTCAGTTCGACTGGGACCGCGCTACCGCGCGGCTGGAGTCGCTCCTGGCCGCGCGGTAGCGGGGGTGGCGGAAAGCTAGGCGGAGATGTTCTCGACCGGCGCCAGCGAGGGCCGCCGGTTACGTATCGTGCGATTGGTCCAACGGGCCACCACGTGGCCGAGCGTCTGCTCCTCGATCAGGCCTTCCGTCTTCAGCTGCTTGAAGACCTGCGTCCAGCCGGAGCTCTGCTGGGCCATGGACAGGATCTCGTCGAGGCTCTTCCGCGACGGCTGGGTGGGAGCGCTCTGCGCGTCATAGAGAGCATGCGCGATCTGCGAGTCCGAGGGCATCGCGCTCGGCTCGCGCCGGTAGCCCGATCCCATCAGCAGTCTCAGTGTGGTGGTTGACATGGGTTCCTCCCCTGTGGCGTTCCCGGCTTCCGCCTGGCTCATCGACCGTGACCGCGCTGGTGATGCGGGAGCCGGTGAGCCCGCGCGATCTGGCCGAAGTGGCGCTCCCGGAAGGCTCCGCGGGGGCCGTGCGGGTCCGTGAGACGATGCCCGCGATGGGCCGCGCCCGGCTTGATCTCACCGGGCCGGCTGCCGCCGGGTCTCACGCCCTTCACGCTGCTGCCGTCCGCGTAGTCCGCCATGGTCGTGCCGGGCCACTCTACGGCAAACTCGATGCCAGTTTCGGGAGGGAGGGAAAGGACTGTTGCGATGCAGAGTTACAACCCGCCACCCGGCAGGCCCGCCGAAAGCGGGTGACGAGCAGCGGTATGGAGTGTACCGATTTCGGACGGTCCGACCTGCCCCTGCAGGTTCTGCGTTAGCCGCGGCAAAACGCCCTTAGGGACGCAGCCAGTCCCGGAGCGGCTTCACGATGGCGCCCGCCTTGACCAGCCCCTCGCGCACGGCGGCCACGATCTTGTCCGAGCCCGGGCTGTCGCCATGGATGCAGATCGTCTCGACCCTGGCGTCGATCACCTTGCCGGTGATCGTGCGGACCTTGCCCTCCATGGCCATGCGGACGGCCTGCTCCGCGGCCCGGGCCGGATCGGTGATCAGCGCGTCCTTGCCGAGCTTGCGGGTGACGAGCTGGCCGTCGTCGGCGTAGACCCGGTCCGCGAAGCCCTCGGCGGCGATGCGGACACCCTTCACCTTGCGGGCCTCCGCGTCGTACTTCGTCATGGCCATGGTCATCAGGATGAGCTGGGGGTCCAGCTCGAGGAGCTGCTCGGCGGTGGCGCGCCCGAGCGGCAGGTTCTCCTCGAACATATGGTACTGGATGCCGTGCGGCTTGACGTGCTGGATCCGGGTGCCCGCGGCCTGCGCGAAGGCGGCCAGCGCGCCGATCTGGTAGCGGTGGTAGTCCTTGAGCTCCGCGGGGGAGACGTCCATCCGGCGCCGCCCGAAGCCCATGAGATCCGGCAGCCCCGGATGCGCCCCCACCGCGACGCCGTGCTGGATGGCCAGCTCCACGGTCCGGCGCATCACGTGCGGGTCGCCGCCGTGGAAGCCGCAGGCGATGTTGGCCGAGGTGATGTTGGGCATCACCTCCTCGTCGTGCCCGAGCGTCCAGCGGCCGTAGCTCTCTCCCATGTCGCAGTTGATGTCGATGTAGACGGGCTGGCTCATAGCTTGGGCAAGACCTCCTTGGCGATGCGCTCGACCTGCTCGGGCTGATAGCGATACGGGATCAGGATAATCCGGTGCACGACGGTTTTCACGTGGGCGCGGAGCTGCTCGATGCAGTCGGAGACGGAGCCGTGCACCGCGTGGTCGATGGTGGACTCGCTCCAGGCCGCGGTGTCCCACTCGGTGGAGAGCCACTGGCGCATGGCCGCGGTGGTCTCTTCTCGAGATCTGCCCACGTAGACCGCGAGCTGGTTGGTGGCGGTGAGCGTGGCGGGGTCGCGGCCGGCCTCGCGGGCGAAGGCCTTCACCTTCCCCCACGACCGGGTGAAGCTCTCCGGCGTGTAGAAGTAGGTGAGCCAGCCGTCGCCCATCGTGCCCGCGCGCTTGAGGACCGCGTCCACGTAGCCTCCGATGAGCACGGGCGGGCGGGGCCGCTGCGCGGTGCGGGGCACCATCACCGCCTCGCGCAGGTTGAACTCGTCCACCTTGAGCGTCACCCGGTCCTGGGTCCAGAGGCGCAGCAGGATGTCGAGGTTGCGCTCGAACTGCCGGCCGCGCTGCTTGAACGGCACCCCGACCGCGTCGAACTCGCGGGCGTACCAGCCGGCGGCCACCCCCAGGACTAGCCGGCCGCCCGAGATCACGTCGAGGCTGCCGAGGGCCTTGGCCGCCACCACCGGGTTGCGCAGCGGGAGCACCAGCACGCCGGTGCCCAGCTTGATCTTCCGGGTCCGCGCGGCCACCGCGCCCAGCATGGTGATCGAGTCCACGATCGGGAAGGAGGGCTCCACGCCCAGCAGCACGTGATCCCAGGCCCAGAGCGACTCGAAGCCGAGCGCCTCCGCGCGCTCCGAGTAGGCGTAGACGCCCTGGATGTCCGGGACTTCTCCCGGGCCCACGAAGTTGCGAATAGCCAGGCCGAAGTCGGTCATGGGGCCTCTAGCCGATGAACTGGCGCTTGGGGTCGAGCATGCGGAGGATCGACAGCTCTTCGTCGGTCGGCGGCTTCGTGGTGGTGAGCTGCGGGCTCACCAGGACGTCGAAGCCGGTGTGCTCGCGCACCTGCTCCACCGTCGCGCCCGGGTGCAGGGCCAGGAGCTGCATGCGGCGGCTCTCGGGGTGGAAGCCGAAGATGCCGAGCGTGGTGACCACGCGGGCGACGCCGCCGAAGAGCAGGCCGGCGCGCCGGCGCGAATCGCCGCCCTCGAGATAACCGGGGCTCGTGACGAAGTCCACCCGCTCGGTGAAGCGCCGCTTCTCGTGCACGGTGAGGATCATCACCTCGCGGCACAGCGAGATGATGTCGTTGGCCCCGCCGCTGCCGGGCAGCCGCACCTGGGGTCGCGCGTAGCCGCCGATGGCGCTGGTGTTGACATTGCCGTGGCGGTCGATCTGGGCGCCCCCGATGAAGCCCACGTCGAAGAAGCCGCGCTGGGCGAGCAGGAACGCGTCGGTGATGGCGGGCAGCATCTGGGCCCGGTAGGCGGCGCGCATCTCGTTGGTGGAGATGGGCAGCTCGCCCGGCTTCCAGGTAGGGCCGATGACGCCGCCCTCGACCATCATGGTCAGCCGCGGGGCGTGGGTGCGCTGGGCCAGCACCGAGGCCATCATGGGAGCGCCGACGCCGGTGAACACGGTGGAGTCGTCGCGGAGCTCGCGGGCTCCCATCACCGCGAGCAGCTCGTTCGCGGTGATGCTCATGTCGTCAGCATCCGGGCGCGGGCGGCCGCGTCCGCCCGGCGCGCCGCGCCGAAGAGCGCCAGGTAGTCGGCGTGGCTCGCCGGGGCGTAGACGTAGCGCTCCAGGTAGTCGGCCACGCCGGCGGCGCCGCGCTCCCGGATCCCGTCCACGTAGGCCGTGAAGTGCTCGGGCTCGGCGTCGTAGGCGCCGTAGCACTCGTGCGGGTAGGACCCGTAGGGCGCGTGGGCGAGCGCGTCCACCAGGAAGCCGGGAATCACGGTCCGGTCCGGGTGGAGCCGGATCTCGTCCTCGGAGACGATCTCCTCCGCGGTCACCAGCACGGTGGCGGCGGCGCGGGCGATGTCGGCGTCCATGTGCGGGTAGCCGTCGATCTGGCAGTTGCCGAGACGATCGGCCTTCTGCACGTGGATCAGGGCCACGTCCGGGTAGAGCGCGGGCACCGCGTGGAGCGTGCGGCCGGTGTACGGGCACTCCACCGTCTTCGAGCCGCCCACGCCCATCAGGTCGGAGCCCAGCATCGTGAGCGAGGGCAGGAAGGGCACCCCCATGGCGGCCGCGCGGTAGCGCAAGCCGAGCCCGAGGTGGCTCCACTCCTCGAACTCCACCCGCCCGGCCTCGACGAACTCGCGCTGGATGCGCGAGAGGCCCCAGGGCAGGCCGATGCCCATCCAGGAGGTCACGACCTTGCTCACCGCCCCCGCCACCATGCCCCACTCGCCCTCGTAGCACATCAGGTTGCGCGAGAAGATGAGGCCCGTCGGCCGGCGGCGCAGCAAAGCCCACACGAGGGCCAGCGGGGTGCGCGAGTAGAGGCAGCCGCCGAGCGCCAGGTGATCGCCGTCCTTGACGAGCGCGGCCGCGTCCTCGAGCGAGCCGAGCTTGGGCCCCGCCGGCTTGGGCTTGGCCTCCAGGCGCCGGCGCGCGGCGACGAAGTCGTACTCGCGCGGCGCGATGGTCACGCGAGCACCTCCCAGGTCTTCTGGTACCGGTCGAGCTGCTCGACGGTATAGGCGTCGAGCGGGTGCTCCCGCTCCGGGATCTCCACGTGCTTGGCCTCCCCGCAGAGCGGGGTGGTGAAGTAGCGCTGGCCGGTGTCGTTGATGATCGTCACCACCGACGGCAGCTCGGGATGGCGGCGGGCCAGCTTGAGCGCGGCGGCCACGTTGCAGCCGCTCGAGATCCCGCAGAAGATGCCCTCCTCGCGCGCCAGCCGCCGCGCGACGTCGATACTCTCCTCGGTGGTGGTCGTGATCACCCCGGTGAGCAGCGAGACGTCGAGGTTGCGGGGGACGAAGCCGTCGCCGATGCCCTCGATGCCGTGGTGGCCCCAGGCCCGGCGGGAGAGCAGCGCGCACTCGGCGGGCTCGACCGCGTAGAGCTTCACCCGCGGGTCACGGCTCCGGAGGTAGCGGCCCACCCCGGTGAGGAGGCCCCCCGAGCCCTGCGAGTCCACGAAGGCCCCGATGCGGCCGCCCGACTGCTCCCACAGCTCGGGGCCGGTCGTGAGGACGTGGGCCTCGACGTTGTCGGGGTTGTCGAACTGGCCCGGCACCCAGTAGCGGCCGGGCGCGGCGTCGCGGATGCCGCGCAGGCGCTGGAGGGAGAGATCCACGTCGCTCTCGCCCCCCGGGGTGAAGACCAGCTCGGCGCCGTAGGCGCGCATGATCTTCTTGCGCTCCTCGCTCATGCCCTCCGGCATCACGATGGTGCAGGGGTAGCCCTTGACCGCCGAGACCCAGGCGCAGGCGATCCCGGCGTTGCCGGTGGAGCACTCGAGCACCTGCATGCCGGGCTTGAGGTCGCCGCGCGCCTCCGCGCGCTCGAACATATGCAGATAGATCCGGTCCTTCAGGCTGCCGGTGGCCCCGTACCACTCGACCTTCACGTAGATCGCGGGCGTGACCTCGCGGGTGATGCGGTTCAGGCGCACGAGCGGCGTGCGGCCCACCGCGGCCGCGATGGACGGCAGCGCGGCCGCGTAGCGATCCCACGGGGTCCTTGCCTCAGCGCTCATGGTGTCAGCCTCGCGGGCCCGGCGCGGTCGCGCCGACGCCCCGCAGGAACTTGGTGAGCCGGTGCTGGCCGGAGGTGACCGGCTCGTAGCGCGGCGGATTGTCGGGGCCGCAGCAGCTCGGCAGGCACTCGATCAGGGCGTCGTAGTTGGGCTGGTGGAAGAACGGGATCGAGAGCCGGCGGTTCCCGGCGGCGGTCTCGCGCGGCGGGTTCACCACGCGGTGCATGGTCGAGATCCAGCGGTCGTTGGTCCAGTGCTGCATGAGGTCGCCGATATTGCAGACGAAGGTGCCGGCGGGCGGGGTGACCGCGACCCACTCGCCCCGGCGGGTCAGGGCCTCGAGGCCCGGCACCGCGTCGGGCAGCAGGATCGTGACCGCGCCGTAGTCGGTGTGAGCGCCCGCGCGGATCTGGCCCGGCCGGGGCGCCTCGACCTGCTCGGGGTAGTGGTTCGCGCGGATGCCGCTGATGTGCCGGTCCGTCTTGTCGCGAAAGAAGTCCTCGGGCAGATCGAGGGCCTTCGCGAAGACGCGCATGATGCGCGCGGCCAGCGTCTCCATCGCGCGGTAGTACTCGGTCCACACCGCGCGGAACTCGGGCGGCCGCGCCGGCCAGAGGTTCGGCGCGAACGAGGGGTAGGCCTCCGGCCGGCGGTAGTACTCCTCGGCGGGCACGTCCACCGGGCCGATCGCGAAGAACTCCTTGAGATCGGTGGCGGTGGCGTCGCCGCGGCTGTAGGAGAGGTTCTCGTCGCCCAGCGCGAGGTAGCCGCGGCTCTGCTCCGGCCGCGGGCGCTGCACCGCCTGTTTCTCCGCCGCGGGCAGGTCGAAGAAGGCGCGCGAGGTCTCCCGCATGCGCGCGACCAGCGCGTCGGCCACGCCGTGGCCCGCGATCGTGAAGAAGCCGATATCGGTGCAGGCCGTATTCACCGCTCGTGCCACCGCGGCGGGGCCGCCCGGCGTGCCGTCGGTGAAGGGGGCGAGGTCGATGACCGGGACGCCGGTGAGCATGCCTACAGGAAGACCGAGCCGCCGTCCACGACCAGGGTCTGCCCGGTCATGAAGGCGCTGTCGGCCGAGGCGAGAAAGAGCACCGCGCCCTCGACGTCCTCGGGGAGCGCGTCGCGCTTGAAGGCGCGGGACTGCAGCACCGCGGCCGCCTGGAAGCCGGTGACCGCCGGGTTGGCCTGCACGGTGTCGCTCAGGATGAGGCCGGGCGCCACCGCGTTGACCGCGATGCCGTCGTCGCCCAGCTCGCGGGCGAGCGCGCGAGTCATGGCGATCACCGCGCCCTTGGAGGTCACGTAGTGGAAAAGGAACATGCCCCGGACGTTCACCGTCATGACCCGGTCCCACTCCTCCTCCGGGATCGCGTCGAAGGGCCGGGGCGTGAGCGTGGCGAACACCGCGGCGTTGTTGACCAGGACGTCGATGCGCCCGAGGCGGCGGCAGGCCTCGTCCACCATGGCCGCCACCGACGGGGCGGAGGCCACGTCCACCCGGCACCCGGCCGCCCGGTCGCCCGCGCCGAGACGCCCGAGGGCTGCGGCGGGGTCGGTGATGTCGGCGATGAAGACGCAGGCGCCCTCCTCGAGGAAGCGGCGGGCGTAGGCGTAGCCGAGGCCGGCCGCGCCCCCGGTGATGACCGCCGCGCTGCCCTCGAGCCGTCGCGTCACCGGCTCGACTCGCTCCGGCGCGTGAACTCGAGCGCGTCCTGCAGCACGTGCTCCGCGTGGGCCCGGGCCAGCCGCTCGCCGCGCTCGGCGTCGCCGGCCAGCACCGCCTCGAAGATCTTGCGGTGCTCGGCCACGCTCGACTCGACCCGCTCGGGCAGGTAGAGCGACCGCAGGCGCAGCACGAGGATCTGCGCGTAGACGTTCTCGAGGAGCCGGCTCAGCACCGCGTTCCGCGCCGCGACCAGCACCCGGTCGTGGAAGTCGATGGCCGCGCGCGAGTAGTGCTCCATCTCGCCCGCGCCCGCCGCCCGCTCCATCTCCTTCATGGTCGCCTCGAGCCCGCCGCGCCCGTCGTCGTCGAGGTTCCGGGCGGCCTGGCGGACCGCGAGAGCTTCCAGCGCCCCGCGCACCGCGAAGAGGTCGCGGATCTGGTCGGCGCCGTAGTTCAGCACGAAGACGCCGTGGCGGGGCACCGTGTTGACCAGGCCCTCGCTCTCGAGCCGGCGCATCGTGTCCCAGACCGGGGTGCGGCTCACGCCGAGGTCACGGCAGATCTGCTCGACGTTGAGCTTGGAGCCCGGCGGGAAGACCTGGCTCAGGATCAGGTCGCGCACGGTCCGGTATACTCGCTCGCCGAGGCTCTCGTGAAGCAGGGGGGCGATCGCGGCGCGGGGCATGGCGGATCTCGCGGCCGGCATGGTGCCGTATCCTGGCCGTGGGCGGAGACCTTGTCAACCGGGTTTTTCATTTGACACGTGCCATGAAATGTAGGATAAGTGCGCGATTCCCAAGAACCCCGCAGCGCGGCGGACAGAACCGCAACCCGGCAGGCTCAGAGGAGGTCGATCATGAGGCAGGCCATGCGAGCTGTTTTCGTCGCGTTCGTCACGCTGACCGCAGCCGTCGCGCTCGCGGTCCCGGCGCCCGCCCAGGAAACCGTGAAGGTCGGGGTCATCCAGCCGCTGTCCGGCTCGGTCGCCGCGTCCGGCAACTACATCCGGATGGGCGCCGAGATCGCGCGGGACTGGATCAACGGCCGGGGCGGCGTCCTCGGCCGCAAGGTCGAGCTGCTCGTGGAAGACAACAAGTCCGACCCGAAGGAGGCCGCGAGCGCGGCCGAGAAGCTGATCGTCCGCGACAAGGTCCCCGCGATCATGGGCGCGTGGGGCAGCTCGATGACGCTGGCGGCCATGCCGAAGCTGGAGGAGTACGGCGTGCCGATGGTGGTCGAGAC
>DATHSW010000026.1:0-3147 GCA_035463855.1 Candidatus Deferrimicrobiaceae bacterium
GTTCCCCTATCGGGTCGGCCGCGAGTCCCGCGGGATGCAGCGAACGCCCGAGGGGTTCGTGAGCGAGCGCCGGAGCCCCGGCTCCCGGCCCACCAACGATCTGTATCTGGTCGAGCACGACGAGCCGATGAACGTGAGCCGCGCGCACTTCCTGATCGAGCGCGCCGGCGCCGGCTACGTGCTCGTGGATCGCGAGAGCACCTGTGGCACGATCGTCGAAGGCGAGATCGTCGGCGGCGGCACCCGGGGTGGCACCATCGCGCTGCACGACGGCGACGTGATCATCGTGGGGACGTCGAACAGCCCGTACGCCTTCAAGTTCCGGATCGGTTGACCAGGCAGGCCGGCCGTCAGTCGCGGCACTCGCTACTTGCCGTGCGTGAGCACGTCATACGTCACCGCGAGCGGCACGCGCGTGCCCCCGCGCAGCACCTCGATGGTGCCTTTCTCACCGCGCTTGTGCCGGCCGACCTCGTGGATGAGATCCGCCGCCGCGTTCACCTCGGTGCCATCCACCGAGACGATCAGGTCGCCGGCGAGCAGGCCCGCGGCGTGGCCGGGCCCGCCGGGGAGGACGCCGGTCACCCGAACCCCGGCGCCGCCGGCATCCTCGACCAGGATGCCGAGCTTGACCTGCTCGCCCTTGAGATCGCGGTAACGCACGGCCCAGTAGAGGTCGGCCGGACGCAGGGGCGAGGCCGGCACATCCACGTCCATCAGCCGGTCCTTCGGCACCGCGACGCCGGCCCCGTGCACGTAGGGCTCCACGATCACGAACGGCAGCGGGACCCTCCGGAATAGCCGTCGCGGGATGCCGAAGCCGTAGCGCACGTGGTTGCTACCCGCAAGGACGAGCAGACGCCGCCCACGCCCGGCGGGGCTTTTCAGATACTCCGCGGCCGTCTCCGCCATGGTCTCGTCCCACAAGAGCTGCACCCGGTAGAACGCGTCGGCGCTGACCCCTTTCGCGTGGCCGCCGACCATCGCCTGCACGTAGGCCCGGTGGTACGGGTCCTGCGTGTCGAGCTCCGGCACCTGCCGGGCGGCGTCGGGCGTCATCGCGGACGGCGGCTGCTCCCGCACCGCCTTCCGCGTGGCCGCGCTCGCGTTGAGCGCGAGGAGCGGGATTCGCTTCTCGCGGGCGAAGTGCAGGAGCTCCCGATAGTACGAGATATCGCCCCAGCTCTTCTGCCACACGCGTTCGAAGTCTCGCTCGCTCATCTCGCCGCGCACGAACGCGTCGGCGTCGGCCTGGAAGGGCCGCTGGAGCATCTCCAGCCCGAGCGCCAGCTGGCCGGGGAAGCAGGCCTCCATCGCCTTCAGCACGGTCAGCTGGACCGCGTGCGCCTCGACGTTGTCGTGCGCCTCGCCGACGTACACCACGGGAAACCGGCACAGATAGTCGAGCGCCTCGGACTCGGCGAGAAGGCGACCGGTGGCCAGGTGCAAGATCTCGCCGACCCGCAGCGTGCGCGGATCGACGTAGGGCGACTCCACGTCCAGGCTCTGCCGCTTGGTCGCGCAGCCGGCCAGGAAGAGGAGAGCCAGCCCGAGGTACAATGCCCTCACCGATGCGTGCCCTCGTCGCCGCAGTTCTCCTGCTCGTCGCCACCGCGGCCGCCGCCTCGGAGATCGGCCTGTCGGGCGCCGAGGGCCATCCCCGCGCCCGCTTCCCCCTCGCCGTGCATGCGCCGCCTCTCGGGAATGCCTCGCTCGATGCGGCGATCTGGCGAGCGGTGGACGACTGGAACGTGGTGGGGCGGGAAGTGCTCGGCGTCCAGCTCTTTGACCGGGGTGAGCACCCATCCCGGTGTCGCGTGACCATCGCCGTCGAGTCCCATGCGTCGTCGCGCCAGATGGGCGAGACCAGCGTGCGGATCGGGGCGGACGGGGTCATCGCCTGTCCCGTCCGGATCGTGGTCTTCGAGCCATCGTCTCGAGGCCGGACGACGGCGGAGACGCTCCTCTACCAGGTCGTGGCGCACGAGCTGGGTCATGCGCTGGGGCTCGCGCACACGCGGGACCCGCGCTCCCTCATGTGCTGCGTCCGCGGCAGCGTCGACTTCACCGACCCCACCGTGCGTGCGGCGTATGTCGAAGCCCGGCGCCACCCGGATCTCCGCTCGGTGAGCGCACAGCTCCGGACGCACTACGATCGCTTCTGGAGCGGTCAGGCCGGCGCGAAGATGCCGTCGGACCGCTGACCGGCCGGCGACGCGTCGCTGGGTGCCGGCGCTGCGGGATGCGCGAACGCGGCATCATGCTGGAGCGCCGGCATGACGCGATCGGCGAAGAGCCGCATGTTGAGCAGGGCCTCGTGGTGAGGCATCCCGCCGAAGCCAAACTCGGTGACCAGATGGTCGAGGCCGGTGAGCCGTTGGAGCTCCGCCACCTGCTGGAGGCAGTCGTCGGGGGTGCCGACGACCTGGATCTTCACGTAGAAGTCCGTCGCTTTCTGCCGGAAGGTCGCGTCCTTCATCTTGGCGTAGGTCTTGGCCGTCGGGCCATAGGCTTCGTAGCCCTTCACCGAGGCGAGATGGCCATCCGAGAAGTGATAGTGGGCGTCGATCGAGTCGAACTTGCGGCTGAGATACTTCACCGCGCGCTCGTGGGCTTCGGTCCGGCTCTCCGCGACCGAGATGTTGGTGAGGATGATGGGCGGCCGGGGCGCGTGGCCGACGCCCTGCGCGATCTCCCGGTACCGCTGGATGTCCTCGGCGGCCTTCGGCCACTCGTTCTGCATGATGACCAGCACGCCGAAGCCGAGCTTCGCCATGATCTCGGCCGACTCGGGGCTCACCGACGAGGCGTAGATGCGGCGCTCCGGGTGGGAGATCGGGCGTGGGCGAATCGACGTCCGCGGGATCTTGAAGAACTCTCCGTCCCACTCGAAGACGTCCTGGCTGAGCGCCCGGACGACGATCTGCGCCGTCTCCACGAAGCGGGGCCGCGCCTCCTCCATCGGGATCCGGAAGCCCGCGTACTCGACGCTCGCGGCGCCCCGCCCGAACCCGAGGAGACAGCGCCCGCCCGACAGGATGTCGAGCAACGCGATCTCCTCGGCGATCCGGACCGGGTCGTGCCACGGCAGCACGATCACCGCGGTGCCGAGCGTGATGCGCTGCGTCCGGCCCGCGAAGTAGCTCA
>DATHSW010000027.1:0-24178 GCA_035463855.1 Candidatus Deferrimicrobiaceae bacterium
GGACGACCTCCGGCGGTGAGGATCCGGACGGCCACGCGCTTGCGCTTGGCCAGGCGCTGGACGAGGTCCCGGTAGAAGGCCGCGTGGCGGGCGTCCTTCGCGACGCCGACCTTGCCCGCCTTCCAGCTCCGGCTCTCGACCTGGGTATAGAGCTCGAAGCCTTCCAGGACGCGGAACGGGTCGTCGTAGAGGTGCACGTCGAGGTCCGGGACCTTGCGCTCGACGGAGCGGACGTGCTTGCGGAGTCTTCGATGCCCCGCGATGAAGTCCGACCACGGGGCGCGCAGGTCGATCCCGATGCCGGAGGAGCCCGGCGAGGTGGTGAAGGACTGGCGGGACGAGGCGAATGCCTCCCGCGCGTGCTCGACGAGCTCCTGGGGCATCTCGGGAAGACGGACGACGTCCCAGGAGCCGCCCGCATAGGCGAGGAAGCCCTGCAGCGCCCGCCAGAACTCGACCTCGTGGCCGAGCCGGATCAGTGGTGCCGGGCGGTCGATCTCGAAGGAGCCGAGGTAGTCGAGGCGGCGCCAGCGGACCCATCCATCGTCGCGAGAGCGACGGAAGGGGGCGATGCCGATCACCGCCCCCGCCGCATCCCGTACCGTCACCACGAAGGGCTCCGAGTCGTCGCGGTGAAAGGCCTTCCAGCCGGCGTACTGGTAGTCGAACGACATGAAGATGGACGGGTGCGCGGCGTCGGTGAGCAGGGATTCCCACTCGCTCTCGAGCTTCAAGAGCGCGTCCTCGCCGGTGATGAGGTCAATCGGCATGGTGGGGCGCGGGCCGTGGGGTACTATGGGCAAGATGGAGGCCGAGGCCGAATCGTTCGTGATGCCGTTGCGGCAGTACGTGTCCGCCGAGTTCCTGCGGTGGCGCGGCCGCGGCGACCCGCTGGAGCGAGAGGGCGGCCCGCGCTCGTACCAGTTCTCCCGGGCGAGGCACGCGATCTACCACGGCCTGGCCGCGCTCGGGGTGGGCGCGGGGGACCGGGTGCTGGCTCCCGCGTACCTGTGCGTGGCCGCGGTGGAGGCGGTGACCGTCCTCGGCGCGACGGTGGACTTCCACGACGTTCGCGACGACTGCAGCGTGGACGTCGCGGTCGTCGAGGGGAAGATCCAGCCGAATACGCGGGCCCTGATCTGCGTGCACTACTTCGGGTTCCCCCAGCGGGTGGAGGCGCTCCGCGAGCTCTGCGACCGCCGGGGCCTGCTCCTGCTCGAGGACTGCGCGCACGTGCTTCCGCGAGTGGCCGCCGGAGGGCCGCAGCTCGGACGGCTCGGTGATGTGGCGGTCTTCAGCTGGCCGAAGCTGCTGCCCGTCGAGGACGGCGCGACGCTGGTCGTGAACCGGGGCGCGCCCGCCATCGCGGTCAGGTGGGAGCGCGAGGAGCTGCCCGAGACCCTGCAGACCTTGAAGGACATGTGGGACCGCACGATGGCCTGGACGGACTGGTCGGTCGCGAAGGGCGCTTACGGGTGGCTGCAGCGATCCAAGGCGGTGCTTCGGCAGGGCCGCCTCGGGGTCGTCGCCAGGGCCCGCGACGAGGAGGACGGGCCGTGGTTCGACCTGAAGCTCGCCAACTGGCCGATGAGCCGGGCGTCCCGATGGATCCTGGCGCACACGGACCTGGAGGCCATCCGGCGTCGTCGCAGGCAGCACTACGAGCTGCTGGGCGAGCGCATCCAGGGGATCCGCGGCGTGACGAGCGTCTTCCCCCGACTGGAAGAGGGCGTCTGCCCGTGGGTCTACCCGCTGCGCTTCGAGGGGCGGCCGAAGGCGCATCTCGAGCTGCGCGCCATGGGCATTCCGGCCATCGCCTGGGACGGCGTTCGCCCGGCCGGTATCTTCCCGGACGAGTTCCCGCGGGCCGACTTCCTCTACGACAACCTGGTCATGCTGCCGGTCCATCAGAGTCTCCGGCGACGGGACCTCGAGCTCATCGCCGAAAGCGTCGAGCGGGTGGCCGCGGCCGGCCAGGTGGGCTGACGGAGCGCGGTTCACCGGCACCTCAGGCGGCCGCGCCGTGGCTTCCGGCGGCCGCCACCTCGGACAGGCAGATCGCGAGGTCGCGCGCCTGGCGGTGCCGCGCGTAGCGTCCGGCCCGCGCCGGATCGGGCAGCGGATGGGCGCCCGTCCGCAGCGAGTCCAGGAAACCCGGCAGCATCCGGTAGATCGCCTCCTCGTCCGCCAGGTCCACGATCGTGGTGCCGCCGCACTCGGTGAGGAGCTGGGCCGTGTCGCCCTTCTCCGACGTCAGCGCGAGGATCGGCTTGGCGAGGCGCAGATACTCGTAGGCCTTGGCGGGGATCTGGTGGTCGCAGCTCGCTCCCTGCAGCAGCAACAGGGCGCCGGCCCTCGTGCAGCTCTCGAGGTTCTCGCGGTAGGGCAGCGCGGGAAGGACGTGGACGATGTCGTCGATACCGAGCTCCTGGACGAGGCGGGCGCAGTAGGCGTCGGTTCCCGACCCCCGTAGCTCCACGCGCAGCGTCGATGCGCTCACCCGGCCTTCTCGCCGGAGCCGGCCGATGGCGCGGAACAACGGCCGCGGGTCCCTCTCCTGTTCATAGATCACGCCGGCGTGGACGAGGCGGAGTGGATCGGACGGCGGCGCGGTGGTGGTCGGCAGACTGGCGAAGTCGGCCTCGTCGTAGCCATTCGGGATGACGAGGCAGCGCGACGGCGCGAGCTCCGGATACCGATCGAGGTACATGCGCTTGGTGGACGGAGCGGTGAAGACCAGGCGCGCGGCGGCGCGGACCGCGCGGCGCTCGATCCACTGGTAGACCCGGCGGGTGGCCGGGTCGTCCGGATAGCCGTCCTCGGTCATCGAGTCCCGGAAGTCGGCGATCCAGGGCAGGCCGGTCATCCGGTGGAGCGTGAGCGCGATCAGATGGGCGGTGGCGATGGGATAGGTGGACCAGAGGACCGCGGGACGGTGCCGGCGGATCAGGCGGAGACCGGCCGGGATCGCCCCCAGCCACCAGCTGGACCAGGCGTCGGGCAGCGCGCTGAGCCGGAGGCTCGAGCCGCGAACGGCCAGATGGCGGCGCGAGTCGAGCGCGAACGCGCGGCAGACCCGGACGGCCGGCGGAATCTCCGCGAGCTGCTCGGTGCCCGTCTGGGCATACGCCCGCGGGTGCGCGGTCAGGACCAGCGGTTCCCAGTCGTGCTCGAGCAGGTAGCGCGAGAACTTGAGCGTGCGGTGGACGCCGCTGCTCCCCACGCAGGGAGGGTAGTGGAAGGCCACCATGAGCGCGCGTCGCGTCACGACCGACCCTCTGCGCCCGCGGCCTCGCCCCGCCGGAGCGCGGCCCGCAGACGCCCCGCGACCCCCTTGAGGAGCCGCCGCGCGCGCGCCACCCCGGCCGAGCGGTAGAAGTTCACGTGATGCATCGTCCGGACCTCATCGGTCCAGCGGGCCTGCCAGGGCTTGAAGGGACCGTAGTACTCCTCGACCTTGATGCGCCCCTCCCGGAACACCGCGCGCAGCATGTCCTCCTCGAGCAGATGCCCGGGGGACAGGCTCGGAATCGCTTCGTCGTAGGTGATCTTGAGCACGATCAGCATGGCGTCCCGCTCGATCGAGAGATTGGCGGCCACGGTTCGACCGTCCAGGCGAAGCCGGTAGATCACGCCCTCGTTCCGGGCGCAGAAGTACTCGAGCGCCTCGCGGTAGAAGGCGCCCTGGGCGTTGTCGGGCGCGATCGCGGTGCCGTGCTCGCCCTTCCAGCCCGCCTGCTCCAGGCGGCCGTAGTCACGAACGCCGTCGGCGACCTCCTGGGGGTCGCGGCTGACCTGGAGATCGAGGCGCGCTCCACGCTCGGCCACCCGCCGGCGCTGGCGGGCCAGATCTCGCGCCCAGCGCCGGTCACGCGATCCCCAGTAGTCCTCGAAGGACCCGCTCAGCGTCAGCCGCGCCGTCCGGACGTACTCGATCACCTCCACCCGGGGATCCACCGCGCCGCCGGCCTGCAGCTCGCCGAAGCAGGTGAAGTCCGGGTCCTGCTGGAGCACGCTCAGGCCCAGCGCGTGGCCGGGCAGCGCGCGGATGAGCCGCCGCATCTGCCCGCAGACGTCCTGACGCGAGCCCAGGAGGGCGAGGCCCAGAGGCGCCTGCGAGGGCTGGAAGGTGCTCCAGAACCCGCCGCGGACGTGCTCGACCAGCATCAGGCCCGGCCGCGCCGGATCCTGCGACACCGCGAGCTTGAGGCCGGGGTGGCCGAAGTGCCGGATGAGGGTCGCGACGAATCCCGCATCGAGCAGGACGTGGTTTCCGCTGGCGCGATTCAGCGCATCCCACGCCTCGCGATGCCCGTCGAAGGCGTCCGAGGCCGCGTACAGGGACCAGGTCATGTTCCCGCGACTCCCGAGCCGCGGGGGCGGACCACCTCGGCGCGACCGTCGGTCACCAGGACCTCCGCCGGGATGGAATGCCCCAGGAACAGGACCGGACTCGCGGTGAGGCCGTACGCGCCGGACTGGAAGATCACCACCAGGTCGCCGATCTCGGCGGGGGGAAGCGCGATGTCGCGCGCCAGGGTGTCCAGCGGCGTGCACAGCGGGCCCACGACGTCCACCGGGACCGTCCGGGACGGCGCGAGGCGGCCCGCGATCGCGACCGGATAGTTGCGCTTGATGACCTGGCCGAGGTTCCCCGAGGCGGCGAGGTGGTTGTTCATACCGCCGTCGGTGATCAGGAAGGTCTTCCCCCGCGAGATCTTGATGTCGGTGACGCGGGTCACGAAGACGCCGGCCTCGCCGACGAGGTAGCGCCCCGGCTCGACCACGAAGCGCGTGCCCCGGAAGAGCGGATCGGCGTCGACCTCGATGAAGAGGGCCCGGAGCTCTTCCCCGAGCTTGCCCGTGTCCAGCTCGGTCTCGTTGGCGAAGTACGGGATGCCGAATCCCCCACCGAAGTCCAGCGTGCGCAGGGGCCGGCCGAGGCGGGCCGCGGCCCGGCGGGCGACCCGGAGGCCGTGGCGGTACTGGTCCACCACCACCGCGTGGTCGAGGATCTGCGTGCCCGTGAACAGGTGCAGGCCCTGGAGATCCAGGCCCGGATCGGCCTCGAGCAGATCCAGCACCTCATCGAGCTGCTCCTCATCCACCCCGAACGGGGCCGGCTTGCCGCCCATCCGCATGGCGCCGCCCTGGGCGTCGGCCCCCGGATTCACCCGCAGCGCCACCCGGGCCCGGGTGCCGCGCCGGCGCGCGATCGCGCCGATGCGCCGCCCCTCCGTCGCCGACTCGACGTGGATCTCCCCGACGCCCCGGGCCACCGCCTCCTCGAGCTCGGCCTCGGTCTTGCCGGGCCCGGCGAAGAAGAGCCGCTCGGGCGGGCAGCCGGCGGCGAGGGCTTCGGCGAGCTCTCCGGCGGAGGCCACCTCGAGCCCGCAATCGCGGGAGAGGAAGTGACGCAGGACCGCGCGGTTCGGGTTGGCCTTGACCGAGTAGCAGACCGAGAAGCCGGCCGGCAGGCCGCTCCGGAGTCGGGCGAGCTGCCGGTCCATGATCGCGGCATCGTAGACGTAGAGCGGGGTGCCGTGGCGACCGGCGAGCTCGGCCACCGGGCAGCCGCCCACCACCAGCTCATGCTCCGAGCCGGGGAAGTGACGCCCGATCAGGCCCGCGACGGCATCCACGGTGGCGCCTCTAGAGACCTTCGCGCCGGCGCAGCGCGGGATAGTCCACCTTGCCGCTCGGGGTCTTCGGCAGCTCGTCGAGCGCCTCGATGGCCTTCGGCACCATGTGGCGCGGCATGCTCGCGGCGCAGAACTCACGCAGCTGGGCGGCGTCGACGTGCTCACCGTCGCGCGCCACCACGAACGCCTTGATCGTCTGTCCCAGCATCTCGTCGGGCACCCCGATGACCGCCGCTCCCTTGAGTCGCCCGCTCCGGAAGAGCACCTCCTCGACCTCGGTCGGGCTGATCCGGAAGCCGGACGACTTGATCATGGTATCGCGGCGGCCGATGAAGTAGAGGTATCCGTCCTCGTCCATCTTCACGTAGTCGCCCGAGTAGCACACCACGTCGGCGATCTCGGGCGGCAGCAGCGGGTTCGGCCGCAGCACCTGGGCGGTCAGCTCGGGGTGGCCCCAGTAGCCCATCGACACCGTCGGGCCGCGATGGACCAGCTCGCCGACCTCGCCCGGCTTGCAGAGCTTGCCCTCCTCGTTGACGACCATGATCTCGGTGTTGGGAATGGCCTTGCCCATCGACGTCGGGCGGCGGTCCAGCTCCGCGGGCGGCAGGTACGTGGACCGGAAGGCTTCCGTCAACCCGTACATGAGGAAGATCTCGGTGGAGGGCAGCGCGCTCCGCAGCGTGCCCAGCACGGGCTGGGGCATCGCTCCGCCGGTGTTGGTGATGTACCGCAGGTGCGGCAGCGGCTGCTTCTGCAGGCCCGACGTGGGCTGGGACAGCAGGCTCCAGAAGGTCGGCACCCCGGCGAGCCCGGTCACGCGCTCGCGGAGGAGGGTCTGGACCACCTCGCGCGCGAACACGAAGTTGATCAGGATGAGCGTCGCCCCCTGCTGGAATGCGGTCATCAGCTGGTTCATGCCCGCGTCGAAGCTGAAGGGCAGCACGGCCAGGATCCGGTCCCGGTCGCTGATCCGGAGATAGGTGGAGACGATCGAGCTGCCCGCCATCACCTGGGCGTGGCTCAGCATCACGCCCTTGGGCTTGCCGGTGGAGCCCGACGTGTACAGGATCGCGGCGAGATCCTTCTCGATGGTCGGCTCGGGCCATGGCGCGGACGGGGTGAGACCGCAGAGCGCCTCGAAGTCGTGCACCGCGAGCGGGACATCGATCAGCCCCGAGCGGCCGACCAGCACGAGGAATTCCAGGGACGGCACTTCCTTCAGGGCCTCCGCGAGGGGGCCCAGCTTCTCTGGCGTGGTGATGAGCGCCTTCATCCCGCAGTCCCGGGCGATGTAGGCGACCTGATCGGGGTAGAGGAGGCCGTTGACCGGCACGTAGACGCCCCCGGCCTGCGACGCCGCGAAGATCGAGAGCGCCTGAGGCACCGACGCGTCGAGGTAGATCCCGATTCGGTCGCCGCGCTCGATCCCCGCCTCGCGGAGCCCGTGCGCGAGGCCGCCCACCCGGCGGGCCACCTCGGCGTACGCGAGCCGCTGCCCGCCGTGGACGAGCGCTTCCTTCTCGGGAAGGCGGCGCGCGCTCGCGCCCAGCATGTGATGGATCAGGAAGTCCATGTCCTCCTCCGGTCAGTGCGATGAGACGCTCATCCGGTCCTGGACGAACTTCGCCATGCGGCTCAGGGACTCGAAGTGCTCGGGCACGAGGTCCTCGTCGGTGATCGTGATGGCGAACTCGCGCTCGAGATACGCGACCAGGTCCAGGATCCCGAGCGAATCCACGATGCCGTTGGCCAGGAGATGCTCGTCGTCCGCGAGCGGGTGCTTGCGCGCGGACGGGAAGTGCTCGACCAGGAACTGCTTGATCCGGTCCGTGATGGGCGGCTGGCTCATGTGTCCTCTCGTGATGTCAGCTGTCCCCATCCCCATGGGTGAGCAGCCAGGGGGAAGGGTGATCGAGTCGGGGGGCCCACGCCGGTGGCGCGCCGGCCTGGAGCATCACCGGAGCGGTCTCGCGGGCCCGGAAGCCGGCGCGCTGGAGCACCGGCGTCCAGAATGGAGCCGCGAGCAGCCACAGGGTGACGCTGGCCGCGCCTCGGTGCCGGAGCCAGCCCAGGGTGCCCCGGAGCAGCCCCTCCATGAGGCGGGGCGCGGGAATGCCGAAGACGTCCACGATGGCCGGCGTCTCCCGGTCGGTGGTGACGACCGCGTACCCGACCAGGTGCCCGTCCCGGCGCGCTACCACGATCTCGTGGTGGCGGATCGGGTTGTCCACATACCGCCAGTTCAGATACTCGGCCTGGCGGCGCACCACCGCTCCGTAGCCCGGGTTCGCTTCGCGGGAGAGGGCGGTGAACTCCTCGCCGCAGCGGCCCGCGTGCGCGGCCAGCGACAGCGGGGCGCGCGCCCGCGTGCCCCGCGCCAGCGCCAGGTCGGCGACGAACGCCGCCGGCCGGGCGAGCAGGGGCGACCGGAGCCGCGCCCGGAGCGCGTGGTAGGAGCGCAGCGGCCGGACGAACCGCCGCATCTGAGCCGCGGGGGCCAGGCCGAGGCGCCGGTAGACCGCCTCCATGGTCCGGCCGGGCAGGTCGTACCAGAAGGCGGCGCCGTCGGCGGCCAGATCATCGAGGCAGGCGCGCTGCAGCTGCAGCGCCGGACCGAGCGCGCGGTGCTGCTCGGCGATGCAGAAGTCGGCGAGCAGCCACCCGCGCAGGTCGCGGCCGCCGACCGAGAGCCAGCGCGGCAGGGCCCCCGCGGTCCCGATCGGGTCGCCGGTGGAGCCATCCACGGCCATCCACAGGCGGCCGCGCCCGGCCGGGTTGGCCCGGTAGAGCCAGTCGAATCGCGCGCCATCGTAGGCGGGGTTGACGTAGCGCGACAGCAGCGCGATCGCCGCCTCACGGTCCCTCTCCACGTCGCCGGGCCGGATCTTGATGGCCACGCCGTGCCTCAGCCGCGCCCCGTCGCGCCGGGGCTCGGCGCGGTCGCCGGCGCCTGATCCACGAACAGCCGGTGCCAGAGCTCGAGGACCATGAGGGCCCACAGGTGGCGGGAGTGATCGCGCGAGCGCTCCTGATGGCGGCGCCACATCGCGTGGACCATCTCCGGGCGGAAGTAGCCCCGCCCCAGCGCCCGGTCGGAGAGCAGCATGTCCTCCCCGAGCGGCCGGAGGTCCGTGCGCAGCCAGTCGGCCAGCGGGATCGAGAAGCCCTGCTTGGGGCGGTGGATGACCGAGGCCGGCGCCCGGCGTTCCGCGTAGCGCTTCAGGAGGTACTTGGCGGTGCCGTTCCGGAACTTCAGATCGGGAGGCAGCTTGGCCGCGAACTCGATGACGTGGTGGTCGAGCAGGGGCGAGCGGACCTCCAGCGAGCTCGCCATCGCCATGCGATCGACCTTCACGAGGATGTCGTTCGCCAGCCACGTCTTGAGGTCCACGTAGAGCAGGCGGTTGAGGTGGTCGGCCCCGCGCACCCGGTCGAAGTGGGCCCGGAAGGCCACGAAGGGGTCGTGCTCGTGCAGGCTCCGGCGTAGCCCGGGCGTGAACAGATCGAGTTTCTCCGCGGGCGTGAATCGGCTCATGTCGTGGAAGTACGCCGCTTCTGGCTCGAGGCTCAGGTTGCGCAGCATGTGCTTCCAGCGCAGCGGGCGCGGGAGCCGGTCGGCCTTGGGCCAGATCGCGGCCAGCGGGCCGATCCCGTTCCGCCGGATCACCCCGGGGATCCGCCGCCGGATCCGGTCCTCGAGCAGGTTGAGCCCGTAGCGCCACTCGTAGCCGGCGAAGACCTCGTCGCCCCCGTCGCCCGAGAGAGCCACCGTGACCCGCTGGCGCGCGGCGCGCGCAACGTAGTAGGTCGGGATCGCCGAGGAATCGGCGAAGGGCTCGTCGAGGTGCCAGACCAGGGTGGGCAGGATGTCGAGCGCCCGAGGCGCGACGACGATCTCCTGATGATCGGTCCCGAGCGCCCGCGCGACGGCGCGGGCGTGAGGAGCCTCGTCGAAGGCCCGCTCCCCGAACGTCACGGTGGTGGTCGCGACCGGGCGATCCGAGGCGGCGCTCATCGCCGCCACCACCGCCGTCGAGTCCACCCCACCGCTCAGAAACGCCCCCAGCGGCACGTCGCTGATCAGCCGGAGGCGCACCGCCTCGTCCATGATCGACTCGAATTCCTCGAGCCAGTCGTCGGCCGAGCGGGCGGGCGCCCGGGAGTAGGTCACGTCCCAGTACTCGACGGTGCGGGTGCGGCCAGCCTCCCAGACCAGGTAGTGGGCGGGGGGCAGCTGGTGCACCTGCTGGTAGATGGTCCTCGGCGCCGGCACCGCCCCGAAGGTCAGGTACTCGTCCACCGCCTCGAGACTGATCGCCCGCTTGACCGACGGATCGGCGACGACGGCCTTGAGCTCGGAGCCGAAGAGGAGACGCTCGGCGTCGTGGGCGTAGTACAGCGGCTTCTTCCCGACCCGGTCGCGGGCGAGCAGGAGGCGGCGGCGCCTCAGGTCCCACACCGCGAGCGCGAACATGCCGCGCAGGCGCCCGACGAAGTCGTCGCCGTACTGCTCCCAGGCGTGGAGGATCACTTCCGTGTCCGACGCGGTCGAGAAGTGGTGCCCGTACCCCTCCAGCTCGCTCCGGAGGGCCTGGAAGTTGTAGATCTCCCCGTTGAACACCACCACCTTGCTGCCGTCCTCGTTGTAGATGGGCTGGTCGCCGGTCGAGAGATCGATGATGCTGAGCCGGCGGTGGCCGAGGGCCGCGCCCTCCCCGAAGAAGTACCCGTCGGCGTCCGGCCCGCGGTGGCTGAGCGTGGCCGTGAGTCGTCGCACCAGGTCCCGGTCGATCGGGTGCGACCGGTCCGCATAGACCACTCCGGTGATCCCGCACATGATCAGGCGCTCCGCCCCGGAGTCCCGGTCAGGAGACTCCGGTAGACTCCGGCATAGGCCTCGCACATCCGCTCGAGCCCGAACCGGTCGGTGACGCGCTGCCGCGCGGACTTGCCGTGCAGCGACCGGAGGCCGGGCTCCTCGAGGTACGCGGTCAGCGCCCCGGCGAGCGCCGCGGGATCCCGCGGTGGGACCAGGGCGCCTCCCACCCCGTCCTCGATCAGCTCGGGGCTTCCGCCAACCCGGGTGGCCACCACCGGCAGGCCGCTGGCCATGGCCTCTAGGATCGTGTTGGAGATGCCCTCCGCGACGGAGGGAAGGGCGAACACGTCCATCGCGGCCAGCACCGCCGGCACGTCCGAGCGGGCCCCGAGCAGGCGGACCCGGTCCGCGATGCGCAGCTCCGCGACCAGCGCGAGCAGGTCGGCCCGGCAGGGCCCGTCTCCCGCGATGACGAGCACCGCCGCGGGATGGGCCTTCAGCACCATCGCGAACGCGCGGACGAGTCCCGTCTGATCCTTCACCGGATCCAGGCGGCCCACCGTCCCGATCACGAGCGCCTCCTCGGACAGCCCGAGCCGGAGGCGCGCGGTATGGCCCTCGAGATCGCCGAAGCGCGACAGGTCCACGCCGTTGTGAATCGTGGTGATCTTGTGCGCGGGCAGGCCCACCTCCTGGATCAGCCAGCGGCGCAGATCCTCCGAGACCGTGATGAACCGGCTCACCAGCGGCGCCAGGAGCCGGCGCGCCTGGTTCCGCCGGCGGCGCCGCCCGTGGGGGTCGCCGATCTCACGGCCGTGCTCGCCGTGAACCACGAAGGGCACCCCCACCAGCCGGGCCGCCGCCACCGCGTCGAACGCCGCCCAGTTCCGCGAGTGCACGATCCGTGGTCGAAGCCGTCGGAGCGTCCGCGCCAGCCGCACGAACGCGCGCACGTCGTGGCCTCGTCGCTTGCCGATCGCGAGCACCTCGACACCGGGGCGCAGCCGCTCGCGCATCGGCCCCTCCGTCGTCATGCACACGATGACGTGCCGGAACTCGGCCGCGGTGCCGTTCACGACATTCACGACCCCGTTCTCGAGCCCACCCACCGCGAGGGAATGGACGGCGTGAACGACCACCGGGCGCGCATCGACCGGACGGAGGGCGGGGACGCTCATGGAAGGACGGCGGCTACCGTCCGGAGCGTGCGAAGCCCGGCGACCAGGCCTTCGAGGCACTTGGTCCGGGCCGGGCCCGAGTCGCTGATGTACTGGCGGTTGCCGGTGCAGTCGAGCAGGCGCAGCCGGACGAACATGATCTGCTGGTTCTGGATCTCCAGCAGCGGGTCCGGGACGCGCGAGATCGACAGGATGAGGTCGTTGCTCTGATACGCCGCGCGCAGGTACCGATACGACTTCAGCAGCAGCTGCACCGCGGCGTCCGTGGGCTCGGGCTCGTTCGTGGCGCTGAGGATCGAGTACCCGCGCTCGACCATGGGCAGGGCGCTCTTGATCTGGAGCGCGATCCTCTTCGGATCCTTCGAATTCTTCGTGAGCGGGTCCTCGGACTGGCCCGCGCTCGGCCGCGCTCCCGAGACGAGGCCCACGAGGGACATGACGAGCAGGGTCCTGGCCACGCTTCGACGCATCATGATTGCCACCTCCTACGCATTCGAGGTCCCCCGAAGGTCGCGAAGCATGATCTTGAGGTCGGGGACCAGCGTTCGATCAAGCAAGAACAGTGCCACGAGATACGTCAGCGCGCCCGCGGTGATGCTCAGGACGACGAGCTCGAGGCGGTGAGTGGGCTGCGCCGCGGCGTGCCGGACCCCGAGCACCGCCGCGCCCATCGCCGCGGTGGCCCAGAACGGGGCCGACAGCGCTCGGAAGTACGTGCCCAGCGAGAGCTGCAGCTCGTCCAGGGTCCGGAAGAGCATCACGCCACGAAGGGGCAGGGTGGTGATCAGCCGGGCGAGCGCGATCCCGACCAGCCCGAAGAGGCTGCCCACGAGCACGCCGCCGACGAAGCAGGCGAACGATGCCACCGCCAGCCCGAACAGCAGGGTCGCCCGGCCCCGGGCGGTCAGGAGCGGGCTGCAGGTCAGCGTCGCCAGCACCATCGTGCTCTGCAGGCACAGGATCTGGAACGGCACGATCATGGGCGACCAGTTCGGAGACAGCAGCAGCGGAATGAGATCGGGCGCCACGAGGGCCAAGCCGATCTGCGTGGGCAGCGAGATGATCGCGAGAACCTTCGAGATCTTGAGGAAATGGGCGGCCAGGCTCTCCCGATCGTCCTGTAGCCTGGCGAAGACCGGGAGCGAGATCTGGTTGATCACCGCGGTGGACAGCCGGTTGGGCGCGTCGGTGAGGCTCTCGGCCATGCTGTAGAGGCCGACCGCCGCGCTGCTCAGCATGCGCGCCATGATGAACGTCCCCAGCGCGGTCGAGCCCGCCCCGACCAGGTGCGAGCCCGCCATCTTGAGCCCGAATCCGAACAGGCTCGACACTCCCCCGCGGCTCACCGACAGGCCGGGCCACCACCCCGCGAACACGGTCAGCAGCACGCAGCCGACGACCGACCGCGCCAGGTGGCCCAGGACCAGCGCCGCGACGCCCCAGCCCATCCACGCCAGGGTCAGCGCCACCAGCGCGGACGTGGTGGTGGCGCACGCCTCGGCGATCGACCGGTGCCGCAGGTTGATGGCCTTGGTCAGGAGGCTGTAGGGCACCATCCCGAGGTTGTTCAACAGGAAGGTGAGCGAGAGCATGCGGAGCGGCCACGCGAGCGCCGGCTCGCCGTAGATCTCGCTGATCGCGCCCGCGGCCAAGAAGGTGCCCGCGGTGAGGACCAGGCTGGCGGAGGCGACCACCCAGAACACGGTATTGATCTGCTCGCGCGTCAGGTTCTGGCGCTGGACGAGCGCGGTGCCGAGGCCGAACTCCTGGAGGAGCTCCAGCAGGGTCAGGACGCTCAGCGCCATCGCGAAGAGGCCGTAGTCCTGCGGCAGCAGCAGCCGGGCCAGCAGCAGCGTGACGATCCATGAGATCAGCTGGCCCCAGAGCCGGGTGGCCCCGTACCAGGCCGCCGACTTCATGGCCAGCGTGCGGATCGAGGACTCGCCTCGGGACGTCATCACGCGGCGTCCGCCCTCGTCGCGGCGCGGCCCCCACCTTCCACCACCAGGGCCTCGAGGCCGTGCAGGATGCGCTCCCAGTCGTGGTTGTCCTCGACGCTGGCCCGCGCGGCGGCGGCGTACCGCTCGCGGCGATCGGGATCGTCGAGCAGCGAGAGCGTGGCCCGGCTGAGCGCCTCCGGGCCGTCGGCCACGAGCAGGTCGCGGTCCGCCACCGCGTTGATCCCGTTGAAGGCCGGGGGGGTGGCCACCACCGGCACCCGCATGGCCATCGCTTCGAGGACCTTGTTCTGGAGGCCGCGCGCGATGCGAAGAGGAGCCAGGGCGACCGCCGCCGTCTCGAAGTACGGCCGGATGTCGTCGACCCGGCCGGTCACGATCACGCGCTGGCCGTCCGCCAGCCGGCGCACCGCCGGGGAGGGATCCATGCCCACGATGTAGAGGTGTGCCGCCGGCCGGCGACTCCAGACCCGGGGCAGGATCTCGGCGACGAGATACTGCACCGCCTCGACGTTCGGCCGGTAGGACATGTTGCCGGTGAAGATCAGCCGGTCCGGGACATACGATCTCCCCGCCCCGGGCGCCGACCGGAAGTACTCGGCGTCCACGCCGTTCGGGAAGACGTGGATCGGCCGCCGGACGTAGGCGCCCAGCACGTCCCGCTCCCGGGGGGCGGTGACCGAGCAGGCGTCGAAGCGCTCGGCGAGCACCGCCTCGAACCGCCGCACCTTGGCGGCCTCCAGGCGGAACCCGAGCGAGAGCGGGAAGGGAGCCGACCGGCTGTACTCCAGCCATTTCTCGGAATCGGCATCGCCGAAGTCCATGACCTTCCGGCAGGCCTGGTGGTCCGCCACGTAGGGGCCCATCGACGAGCAGTGGACCAGGATCGCGTCGATGTCGCCGCGCGCCAGCACCTGTCTGACCCGCTGGTGGAGCGCCGGGGAGTAGAAGTACCCGAACGTGGACGGGTAGGTGGTCGCGGCATGCAGGCCGAAGCGCAGCCAGGCGCCGGCCGGCGTGATCCGCTCGACGAGCAGCTCGTGGCAGTGCCCGGCCAGCGGGCGCCCCTCGGCCGCCTCCTCCGCCGTGCGCGCCAGCGTCGCCACCGTGACCCGGTGCCGCCGGGCCAGATGCCGGATCATGTTGAAGGGCCTGATCTTGCCGCCCCGCTTCGGCGGGTACGGCAGCCGGTGACAGACGAACAGGATGTTCATGACTCGGTGAACTGCCTCCCGAGGGCTCCGTAGTGCAGGCCGGGCGTGTCCCGGAAGCGGGCGGGGTCGAGCAGGTTCCAGGCGTCGAACAGCACCGCCGGCCGCTGGAGCCGCCGCGCCAGCGCGGGCAGCGGGGCCTCGACGTATCCGGGATGATTGTTCATGATCACCACCGCGTCCGCTCCCGTGAAGCCCTCCTCGAGGGTGCAGGCCCGCGCCCCCAGATCCGCGATCACCTTCTCCGGCGTGACGAAATCGTGGCCGTAGACCTCGATGCCGGCGGCCTGCAGCTGCTTCATCAGCGGCACCGCCGCCGATCCCCGCACGTCCTCGGTGGCGGGCCGCCCCTTGAACGCGAACCCGGTGACGAGCACCCGCAGCCCGGCGGTCGAGCCACGCAGCTCGCCCAGACGGCCGATGATCCGCCGCGCGACGTGGTCCGGCAGGTCCCGATTGAGCTTCCGTGCTTCCTCGATCACCCGCGGGCGGAAGTCGAGCTGGTGGAGGCTGTCGAGGAGGATCAGCGCGTCCTTCTCGAGGCACGGGCCGCCGACGAAGCCCGGCCGCGCCACGTTGGACCGCGGATAGTCCACGTTGGCGGCGTGGATCAGCTCCCCGGCGGCCAGGCCGAGCCGCTCGGCGATGAGCGCGACCTCGTTGCCGAACGCGAAGGTGAGATCCCGGTACGTGTTGTTGATCAGCTTGATCATCTCCGCCGCCTCCAGGGAGGACACGCGGACGATCCGCTCCGTGATGCGCCGGAAGAGGGCCTCCGCCCGATCGGCGCTGGGCTCGTCGAGCCCGCCGATGATCTGGGGCAGGCTCCGCATCTCCGGGATCGCGCGCCCCTCGATGGTGCGCTCCGGACAGAACGCGAGGCCGAACCGCGCGGTCCGGCGGCGGATCTCCGGCAGCACGATCCGGCGAGAGGTGCCGATACTCACGGTGCTCCGCAGAATCACGAGGGGGTCGTCGCCGAAGCCGGGCGCGAGCTTCTGGACCGCGCTCTGGATGAGCCGGAGATTCGGACGGTCGCCGCCGCGCTCGAGCGGGGTCCCGACCGTGATGATGTAGGCGTCCTGGCCGGTGGGGGCCGCGGACGTCAGGCTGAGGCCCCGGTGCAGGTGGCGCCGGAGCAGGTCCTCGAGGCCTTCCTCCAGGAAGTCCACGCGGCCGGTGGTGTTGATCCGGGTGATCAGGTCGTCATTGGTGTCATAGCCCGTGACCTCGAACCCCGCGTCCGCAAGGACGGCGGCCAGGGGGAGACCGATGTGGCCGGTACCGACGACACAGACTCTCTGCTCTGGGCTCATGAGTGAAGGGCTCCTTGGGTGCCTCTGTGCATCAGCCGCTGCAGCTCCGCGGGGGCGATCCGCGACTCCACGTAGCGGAACTTGCCGGCCGCGGTCCGCGGCATGTGCTCGACCGGGACCACGTCCACCCGCAGATCCGCGCCGAACACGAGCGCGAACTGGGCGCGCAGGGCGGCCTCATCCGCGGTGCCGAAGCCGTGGGCCGGGACGATCTCGACGCTGAGGTGGTCGGGCATATCCTGAACGATCCGGAACTCACGCACGAGCGGGGACTCCCGCAGGATGTAGATGGCGGACAGGGCGTGCAGCACCCGGCCCGTCGGCGTGACCAGGAAGTCGGTGCGCCGGCCTTCCACGCTCCGGAGCTTCGGCAGCGTGCGGCCGCAGCGGCAGGGCGTGGGATCGAGGCTCCCGATATCCCCGGTCCGGTACCGGACGATCGGGAACGCCAGCGAGTCGAAGTTGGTGAGGACGATCTCCCCCCGCCCGTCGGCGTCGGGATCGAGGATCTCGACGTGCATGCCCTCGGCGACGATGTGGAGGCCGCCCTCCGGACACTCCAGGGCGACGAGGCCGCCGTCGCGGCAGCCGTACTCCACCGCCACCGGACACCCGAGCCCGTCCTCGATCGCCTTGCGCTGGAAATCGTAGAGCGGCTCGGCGGTGGTGAAGACCGCGCGCAGGCCGCGCGGCGGCTCCAGCCCCCGCTGCTGAAAGTGCGCGGCGAGGAGATAGCAGGCGCTCGCGTAGCCGTAGAGCTTGGCCGGATGGAGCCGCGACAGCGTCGCGGCGTGCCGCCGCAGAGCCTCCGCACCCATGTCGAAGGCCGACAGGACGGTCGAGTTCAGGAACCAGTCCCGGACTCGACGGACGAGATCGTCCCGGGTGAGCCTCGCCGGCGTGCCCCACAGGACGGCCTCGCGCGCCCCCGGGCTGATTCCGAACCAGCCGTGCGCGCGCAGCCGGGCCGCCTCGCCCATGCCCATGCGGTTCATGTCCACCAGGACGGTCACCGGGGTGCCGGTGGACCCCCCGGATGAGCGGCGATGCACGCGCGGCAGGCTCGCCCGCGCGCGGAGATCCTCGAAGCGGGTCTGCAGCAGTTCCCGTGTCAGGAGCGGGAGCCGCTCGAGGTCGTCGAGGGACCGCACCGTCGCCGGCTCGATCCCACGCTCCTCCAGCACGGCCCGGTAGTAGGGCACGTGCTCGTACGCGAACCCGAGCAGGCGCTGGAGCCTGGCCACGCGGTACTCGGCCAGCGCCCCGGGCGCGAGCCACTGCGTGTGCTCGAGCCCTCGGAGGCGCTCGAACGTCGGTTTGCGCTTGATCCGCTCGTGCAGCGGCAGCAGCACCCGCCGGACCAGCCGCTCGTTCATGGCGACCTCCGGGCGGGATCCGGCAGCTCCGGGCCGGGCGCGGGGCGCCGCTCGGACAGGACCGCCTCGAGCTCGGCGAGCACCTGGGCGGCCGCGTGCTCCCAGGTGCGGCTGCGCGCCCGGGCGCTGATCGCGTCGTGGTTCCATTCCTTCGAGAGGGCGGTCAGGACCGCGTCGACGAGGGCGCCCTCGTCGCCGAAGGGCACCACGAAGCCATCGCGGCCGCTCTGCACGAGCTCGAGGTTGCCGCCCACCGCGGTGGTCACCACCGGAAGCCCGCAGGCGAGCGCCTCGAGGACCGCGTTGGGTCGGCCTTCGTTGCGCGTGGACAGGCAGAAGAGGTCCGCGGCCTGCAGCCACGCCGCGATCTCGTCGTGGCGCACCGCACCCGGCAGCCTGACCCGCTCGCCCAGCCCCAGCTCGGCGACCATCCGTCGCAGGAGCGGCCCGGTGTCCCCCTCGACGCTCGGCCCGCCCACCGCGGCGAACAGGACCTCGGGATGCTTCGGAAGAATGTGCGGCAGGGCCGCGAGCACCCGGTGATGCCCCTTCCGCTCGGTCAGGCCTCCGACCGAGACGATCAGCGGAGCGTCCAGCGGCAGCCCGAGCCGCCGGCGCGCATCCGCCCTGGGCCCGCGCTGAAACCGCTCAACGTCCACTCCGTTCGGGATCACCCGGAGACGCTCGGGCGGCGTGCCCAGGGTGCTGGCGAGATCGGCCAGCGACTGACTGACCGCGATGACCCGGTCCGCCCGGCGGAGCACACGCGCGATCTGCGGCCGATGCAGCCGCGACCGCGCCAGCCGGCTCTCGGTCCCGCGAAGCGTCACCGTCACCGGCACCCCGAGGACCCGGCCGACGAGGAGCCCCGCCAGGCCGTCCGGATAGGCGAAGTGCGCGTCGATGAGATCGAAGGCGAACCGGCGGCGCAGCCGGGCCAGGAAGGGGAGCACGGCCGCGAAGTAGAACAGGGCGTCGAGGCTCTTGCCGAACCGCGGCACGCTGAAGAACCGCGGATGGAACACGGTGAGGCCGTCGCGGGTCTCCACCGGCGGAACGAGCGCTCGGTCGCGGCCCCGGACCAGCCGGTTGAGCGGGAACCACGAGACCGGCGCCACCACCTCGAGCTGGCAGGCCCCCGCGAGATGCCGGGCCCTCTCGTGCACGAAGACCCCGCGCGTCGGGATGGTGGGGGTCGGATAGACGGAGCTCAGCACCAGGACCCGCACTAGCCCCGCCCTCCGGTGCGCTTCGCCACCGCGTCGTAGACCGGGAAGTAGCGGGCCACCACCCGGTCCCAGGTTCGCTCCCTCTCGACGAAGTGGCGGCCGCTCTCGCTGAGATGCCTCCGAAGCCCTGCGTCGGCCGCGACGCGGGTCGCCTGCTCGATCAGGGAGTCGCGGCTCTCGGCCTTGAACAGAAGCCCGGTCTCGCCGTCGGCGATCATCTCGGCGTGACCGCCGATATCGCTGGCCAGCACGGGAGTGCCCGCGGCCATGGCCTCGAGCGGCTTGAGCGGAGTGACCAGCTCGGTGAGACGCATCCGCTGCCGCGGCAGCACGAGGACGTCGAGCAGGGTGTAGAGATCTCGAACCTGCTCCTGGGGGATGCGTCCCAGCAGCATGACCGGCGCCCCCGCCTTCGCGGCAGCCTCCCGCACCGCGCCTTCATCGCGGCCGCTCCCCGCGATGACGAGCCGCGCGCCAGGGATCTGCGCGGCCAGGTCCGGCATCGCGTCCACGAGGAACGGTAGCCCCTCGTAGTGACTGAAGGAGCCGACGTAGCCGAAGACGGGACCCGCGCCGATACCGAGCCGCTCGGCCAGGGCGCCGGCCCGCGGACGCGGCTCCAGCCATTCGCGGTCCACCCCGTTGGGCACGACCGCGATCCGTCCCGGGTCCACCCCGCGCCCCTGCACCTCGCCCCGGATACCGAGGCCGATGGCGATCACCGCGTCGGCGCGTCGGAGGACGAAGCTCTCCAGCGCGCGACTGATGCGATAGCGCAGCGATCGCTCGGCGTGCGTGCCGTGGCTCACCGCCGCGTCCTCCCAGAAGGTACGGACCTCGTAGACGACGCCCAGACCGAGACGCCGGGCCGCCCACAGGGCGGGCAACCCGTTCAGAACCGGCGAATGCGCGTGGATGACCTCCGCCCGCTCCTCCCGCGCCACCCGCGCGATCCGCCGGGCCAGCCGCGCCATGAGGCGCAGCTCGCCCACCACCGGGAACCCGCGCTCGGCCCCGCCCGTGCGGTAGTGCGGGATCGCGTCGAGGACCTCCCGACCGTCCCGCTCACTGCCGTGCTTCGGTGAGGTGAGCACCGCCGGCACGAGACCGAGACGGTGCTGCCACGTCACGATGCTCCGGCTGCGGTAGCTGTACCCGCTCGCCACGGGCAGCGAGTGATCGAGGACGTGCAGGATCCGACGGCTCCGCCCGGAAGCCATGGGCGTCTACGCCGCCTGCCACGCGGAAGGGACGCTGCGGTCCACCCACTCCCGCATCCAGAGCTCGAAGCACATGATCGCCCACAGGCGCGCCGAATAGTCCCGCCGGCCCGACTCGTGGACCCGCAGCAGCCGCTCGATCTCCGCGATGCAGAAGACGTCCCGCTCCCGGGCGCTGCGGGACAGCAGGACGTCGTGCGCCATGTCGCGCAGCTCTCCCCGGAACCAGGTCGCGAGCGGCACCCCGAAGCCCATCTTCCGGCGGTTCAGGATCTCCTCCGGCAGGTAGTCGGCCATCGCCCGCTTGAGCAGGTACTTGCCGGTGCCGGCCCGGAGCTTCAGCGACGACGGGATGGTCGCCACGTACTCCATGAGCACGTGGTCGAGCAGCGGCACGCGCGCCTCGAGCGACACCGCCATGCTGGTCCGATCCACCTTGGTGAGGATGTCGTCGGGCAGGTAGGTCCGGATGTCGATCTGCTGGAGCGCGGAGACGTAGTCGCCGGGCCCGATCTCGGCCGCGAGGCGCGAGAAGATGGTCGCATCCGCCGCGGAATCGGCCAGGCCTCGCAGGTTCGCGGCGAGCAGGCGCCGCAGCGTCTCGGCCCGCTCGTAGGTCACGAGCCGGAAGTACTGCTCGACCCCGGCCGCCGCGTGCAGCGCCGCGTAGGCCTGCCCGGGGGCGCCGACCGGGAGCACGCGCGCGGCCAGCGCGATGAGGGGCCGCAGCAGGCCGACCGCTCCGGCGCCGCTGGTCTTGAGCTCGAGGGCGCGGGCGTAGCGCCGATACCCGGCGAAGTTCTCGTCGCCCCCGTCGCCCGACAGGGCCACCGTGACGTGCTGGCGCGTGATCTGCGAGACATAGTACGTGGGGATCGCCGAGGAGTCCGCGAACGGCTCGTCGAAGTGCCAGATGAGCTTCGGCAGCACCTCGAGGGCGTTGGGGGTGACCACGTACTCGTGATGCTCGGTCCCATACCGCCGCGCGACCTGCCGCGCGTAGGCGAGCTCGTCGAAATCGGCCTGGTCGAAGCCGATCGCGAAGGTGCGGATGGGCGACGACGACGCCCGCGCCATGAGCGCCACCACCGTGCTCGAGTCGACGCCGCCGCTCAGGAACGCGCCGATCGGCACGTCGCTGACCATGTGGCTCCGCACCGCGCTCTCGAGCTGGGCCCGCAGTCCGGCCACCCATTCCGATTCACTCGTCTCGCCGCTCGGCGAGAAGCGGAGGGTCCAGTATCGCGAGACCACCGGCGCGCCCCCGTCGAGGGGCAGCACCAGCGTCGACGCGGGCGGAAGCTTTCGCGCCGCCGAGAAGATCGTCCGCGGGGCGGGCACGTAGTGGTGGGTCAGGTACTCGCCCAGCGCGTTCCGGTCGATGGTCCGCGGGAACGAGGGGTCCTCCAGGATACCCTTGAGCTCGGAGGCGAAGAGGAGCCGCTGGCCGTTCCACGAGTACACCAGGGGTTTGATCCCGGCCCGATCGCGGGCCAGGAAGAGCCGGCGGGCCCGCTCGTCGAGGATCGCGAAGGCGAACATGCCCCGGAGCAGCCGCACGCAGTCGGGCCCGTCGAGCTCGTAGGCCCGGAGAATCACCTCGGTGTCGGAGCTGGTGCGGAAGGTGGCACCGCGCGCCTCGAGGTCGCGCCGGAGCTCCCGGAAGTTGTAGATCTCGCCGTTGAAGACGATCCACACGGAGCCGTCCTCGTTGGACATCGGCTGGTCGCCGGTCGCGAGATCGATGATGGCCAGGCGGCGGTGGCCGAGTCCCACCGGGCCCCGGCAGACGAAGCCCTCCCCGTCGGGTCCTCGATGCGCCTGGACCGTCGTCATGGCCCGGAGCAGCCGGCGGTCGACCGCCCGCCCCGTGACATCCGCGATCCCCGCGATGCCGCACATGCTCAGCTCGCCCCCGTGCCGGGCATCGGCCGCATCCGCCGGGGCGGAACCGGCCGCGCGGCCCGGGGCGCCGGGACCGCGGGGGCCGCCGCCGCCACCACCGCCTGCTCCGCCTTGGCCGATACCGCGGCGAGCGAGGCCGAAACGGCCACGAGCAGGAAGTAGAAATCGAAGTACGCGACCCCCAGGAACGCTCCGCTGATCAGGAACGGGTACAGGGAGAGCTGGATCATCTCGGCATAGCTCGAGAGGTATCCGTGCTCGGGATCCCCTCGCCACCGCCGCCGGATGTTCCGCAGGGTGAACAGCGTGCTCGTGAGGACCGCGAGGTACAGGCCCAAACCGACGAAGCCCTGCTCGGCGAGCAGCTCGAAGTAGATGCTGTGGGCGTCCCGCGCGGCAAAGTAGTCCTGGCCGTAGAAGGTCTCCCAGATCTGCCGGTTCCACAGCGCCCGGAAGCCCTCGCCGAACACCGGGTTCGCGGACGCGATCCGGGTCGCGGTCTGCCAGGCGTCGAAGCGCCCGGCCACCGAGCTGTCTCTCGTCTCGCTCGAGTCCTGCTGGGCGATGGACCCGATGCGCTCCTTCAGACCGTCGGGCATGAGCGCGGTGCCTACGAACGCGGCGATCACCACCGCGACCGCGAACCGCATCCGCCAGGGCGACCGCCAGATCAGGATGCCCAGCACCACCACGAGCCCCACGAACGCTCCCCGCGAGTACGTGAACAGGATCGCGATCACCGAGAAGGCGAACATGATCCGGTACGCGCGCTTGAGCCAGACCCGCTCTTCCTGGCGCGAGAGGTACAGCAGCATGGGGAGCGCCATGCAGAGCGCCAGCCCGAAGGTATTGTTGTCGCCGAAGAAGCTTCGCTCGGGCCCGAACACCCGGTTGCCGCCTCCGGTGCGCAGCACGTAGAGCCCGCCCTTCAGGCCGTGGAGGCCGAAGCTCGCCGCCACCACCACGAACAGCCAGTGCAGGCGTCTCCGGTCCTGGAACAGGGTCATGGTGACGAAGGTCATCAGCAGCGACTTGCTGACCCAGTCCCACTTGCCCCAGGCCGTCTCCGCATCGTGAGCGAGGAACGTACTGATCGTGACGTGGATCGCGAACAGGAAGAGCAGCGCCACGTTCGTGGACCGCGGCAGCGGGGCCCGGTCCTTCGTGAAGACGAAGCCGGCCAGCGTGGCGCCGCCCACCAGCATGGCGATCGGCAGATCTCGGGCAAATCCCCACGTGAAGCTGTGGGGGACGAAGTAGGCGACCCAGAACCACGCCACCATCCCGATCCACGGTCGCAGGAAGCAGACGGGGACCAGGGGGATGAGGGCTGCCAGCAGCAGGATGTCCCGGATCGGGCTCATCGCACGCTACTCGACGGTGACGCTCTTCGCCAGGTTGCGCGGCCGGTCCACGTCACAGCCACGCCGGACCGCGATGTGATAGGCCAGGAGCTGGAGCGGGATCACCGTGACCAGGGGGGCCAGCAGGTCCACCGCCGACGGCACCTCGAGCACGTGGTCCGCGCGCTTGGCGATCGCGAGATCGCCGCGGTGGCAGACCGCGATGACCCGGCCGGAGCGCGCCCGCACCTCCTCGACGTTCCCCACCATCCGGTCATACGTGCCGTCCCGGGGAACGAGCGCGACCACCGGGAGCGTCTCGTCGATCAGGGCGATGGGGCCGTGCTTCATCTCGCCGGCCGCGTAGCCTTCGGCGTGGATGTAGGAGATCTCCTTGAGCTTCAGCGCCCCCTCGAGCGCGATCGGGTAGTGGAGGCCCCGTCCCAGATACAGGAAGTTCCGGTACTCGGCCAGGACGGCCGCGAGGTCCTCCACCGGCTGCGGCGCGGCCAGGGCCCGTTCCATCAGCGCGGGGATCTCGAGGAGGTCCGCGATGCGCTTGCCCCCTTCCTCCGGCGCCAGGAAACCGCGCTCGAGGCCGAGCGCCAGGGCCAGCAGGTACGCCGCGGTCAGCGTCGCCGTGAAGGTCTTGGTCGAGGCCACCCCGATCTCCGGCCCCGCGTGGGTGTAGACCACTCCGTCGGACTCCCGCGCCAGGGCCGAGCCGACCACGTTCGTGATCGCGATGACGCCGGCCCCGCGCTGGCGGGCCGCCTTGACGGCGCCGAGGGTGTCCGCGGTCTCTCCGGACTGGGAGATGGCCACCAGCAGGGTGTCGGGGCCGATGACTGGATCCCGGTAGCGGAACTCGGAGGCGATGTCGACCTCGGCGGCGACGCCGCTGAGCCGTTCGATCATCGCCCGGGCCACCAGGGCGGCGTGGTACGAGGTCCCACAGGACACGATCATGACGCGGCG
>DATHSW010000028.1:0-7937 GCA_035463855.1 Candidatus Deferrimicrobiaceae bacterium
CCACCGTATTGAGCCAGCCGGCGGTGCCCAGCGCGATCACGCAGCAGAGCGTGGGCAGCGCCGCCACGAGCCACATCCCCGCGGCGCCGCCACCCACCCGCCACGGCCTGGGGAGCCGGGGCTCCGTGTAGCGCAGCGCCACGAAGGCGCCCAGCTCGAGCACGAGCGTGAGCGAGTAGAGCCAGATGTTGAGCACGATCAGCTCCTTGAAGCTCCAGAACGCGCAGAGGCTGTAGGCGACGCTCGACAGCACCACCGCCGCCCACGGCGTGCCGGTGAGCGGATGCAGCCGGGCGAGCGCGGCCGGCATCTGGCCCGCGGCGGCCAGCACGTACGGCAGCCGCGAGTTGGTCAGGAGCAGCGACAGGAAGAGCCCCGCGGTGGCCACCACCGCCCCGACCGTCACCAGGTGCGCGAGCCACGGCCCGCCGATCGCGGAGGCGACCACCGGCCAGTGGCCGGTGCCCCAGTCCTCCCAGCGCGCCCCCGCGGAGAGCCCGGTCACCACCGGCAGCACGTAGGCCAGCGTGATCAGGGGCAGCGCGACCCACACCGCGCGCCGAAAGCTCGGCCCGGGGTTGCGCGTCTCGCCGAGCGTGGTGGTGGGCGCGTCCCAGCCCGAGTAGTTCCACATCATGATCGCGAGCCCCAGCCCGAGCCCGGCGAGGAGGCTGCCTTCCTCCGCCGCGAAGGGGCGCCAGGGGATCTCGCGGAGCTGCGCGCCCGCGAGCGTGGTGAGGACGATCACCGGCACCAGCGACACCACCCCCATCGCGACCGCGACCCAGCCGGTGACGCGCACCCCCTTCAGGTTGATCGCGGTGAGGATCCAGATGAAGACCAGCACGAGGATCCAGCGCTCGAGGCTGGAGGTGTGCGGCCGCCAGAACGCGAGGTAGTCGACGAAGAGCGCGGGGTAGACCGCCACGTCCACGAAGCTGTTGATCCAGCTCCACCAGCCGACCTGGAAGCCCCAGAAGCGCCCGAAGGCGCGCCGCACCCAGAACACATAGCCGCCTTCCTCCGGCAGGGCCGCGGCCAGCTCGGCCATCGCGAGCGAGACGGGCAGGCTCCAGAGGAGCGGCGTGACGAGGAGGAGCAGCAGCGCGAGTCCGGGACCGAGGGTGCCGACGGCGTCCTCGAGCCCGTAGGGACCGCCGCTGACGTTGAAGAAGAGGATGGCGACGAGGGGAAGGAACCCGATCTCCCGCCGGGGGCGGGCTCTCACGCCATGGCGGCCTGGATGAGCGCGGGCAATCCGTTGAGCCAGTCGTCGAGCGGGGTCTCCGCGTCCACCGTGATCTCGAGCTTGCCGTTCGGCAGCTTGCGCACGCGGCCCTTGCCGGTGCCGAGCGGGATCACGAGCGCCTCGCGATGGACGCCCAGGGCGTCGGTGACCGCGAAGATCTTGTTGATCTCGGCCATGCCGACCGCCTCGAGCATCAGGGCGCGCCGCGCCGCTCGAGCGGCGCGCGCTCGCCGCCGGGCACGACCACCGGATTGCGCCCATCCGGCGTCGTGGTGACGAGCGGCGGAACCTCGACGCGCTGGCCGTTGACGTCGCGCTCGTAGTGGCCGGGGACGAGGACTTCGCGCCCCAGGGCGGGCGAGTACACGCGACGCGGGGGCACGTAGCGCTCGGCCGGCCGCGCGGGCGCGGGCACGGTGCCGAAGGGCTGGGTGGCGAGCCCGCGGGCCCGATCGATGGCGTCGGGCGGGCGGCCGCCGGGCAGGCCCTGGGCGGCGGCGGCGCCCGCGGCCAGCGACAGGCCCACGATCACGATCGCTCGAAGCGCGCGCATCACGCCGCCCAGCGTAGCGGAGGCGATCCGGATGCGCAAGGCGACGGCCCCGTGCTACGCTGCGGCCGTGCGGCTCTCGATCGCGCGCCTCCTCCCCCTCCTCGCGCTCGTCGTCCTCGGCGCCGAGTCCACGCGCGCCCAGAGCCCGGAGCTGCCGATCTTCGACACCCACATCCACTACAGCGCGCCCGACTGGATCGAGTATCCGCCGGACCGCATCCTGGGCATCCTCCAGAAGGCGGGCGTCAAGCGCGCGCTGGTCTCGAGCACGCCGGACGACGGCACGCTCACGCTGCACGCGAAGGATCCCCAGCGCATCGTGCCGATCCTGCGGCCGTACCGCACCCGCGCCGACATCGGGCACTGGTGGCAGGACCCCGCGGTGCTCGCGTACGTGCAGGAGCGGCTGCAGAAGCACCCGGGCGTCCACAAGGGCATCGGCGAGTTCCATCTCTTCGGCGGGCAGACCGGCACCTTCGTGGTCAAGCGCATCACCGAGATGGCGGTGCGGGAGAACATCTACCTCCACGCCCACTCCGACGAGCTCGCGATCATCGAGCTGTTCACGATCGAGCCGCGCGTGCGGATCATCTGGGCGCACGCCGGCCTGTCGTCGGGCCCGCAGGCGGTTGGCGCGCTGCTGGACCGCTACCCGAATCTCTGGGTGGACCTGGCCATCCGCAACTACGACGTGGCCCCGGGCGGCACGCTCGACGCGGGCTGGCGCGCGGTGTTCCTGCGCCATCCCGACCGCTTCCTGGCCGGGACCGATACGTGGGTGACGTCGCGGTGGGAGTCGCTGCCGGGGTCGGTGACGGAGGTGCGCGGCTACCTCGGCCAGCTCCCGCGCGACGTGGCCGAGAAGATCGCCTTCCGGAACGCCGAGCGGCTCTTCCCCTAGGATCACTCCCCAGAACCAGCTTGCGCGGGCAGAGCCCGCGCTCGAAGCGGGCCAGACGGTGCGCTACGCGCCATCCGCCATCATGGGATCCCCAGCTCGGCGGCGGTCGTCTCGATCTGGCTCCAGGTCTGGTCCTCGATCGGAATCCCCTCCCGGCGGCGCTCGGCCTCGAGCCGGGCCTCCGGTTCGCCCGGGATCAGGATCTCGGTGGCGCCCTGCGCGAGCGGCGCCGACTTCACCCAGCCGAAGAGGGAGGCGACCTGCCGGTGGAACTCGGGCAGCGGCAGGAAGCGCTCGACGTCGAGGCAGATCATGAGGGTGCCGTTGGCGAACACCCCCGGCGGCGGCCCGGCGGGGCCGGTGCCGGAGAGGATGCCGCCCAGGATCTCCACCGCGAGGGAGAGCCCGTAGCCCTTGTGCTCCCCCGACGTGAGCAGCGCGCCGGGCGGATCGCCGTAGAAGATCTCGGGATCCGTTTGCGGCCGGCCCTGCGCGTCCACGAACCAGCCCGGTGGGGCCGGCTGCTTGCGGTTGCGCTTCACGCGCAGCTTGCCCTCGGCCACCACGCTGGTGGCGAAGTCGAGCACCATGGCGGGGCCGCCCGCGCCCGGGATGCCGACCGCGTGCGGGTTCGTGCCGAGCCGGCGCGCGGCGCCGCCCCACGGGGCGACGTTGAGACCGTGCACGCAGTTGGCCCACAGCAGGCCGACGAGGCCCGCGTCGGCCGCCATCTCCGCGTAGTCGGCGAGCCGGCCCACGTGGCTGGTGCGCGAGGTGGACGCGGCGCTGAGCCCGCCCGCCCGCGCCTTCGCGATCGCCATCTCCATCGCGCGGCGCGCCACCACCTGGCCGAAGCCGCCGCCCCCGTCCAGCCGCGCGAGCGCGGGCGTCTCCGCGGTCACGGTCACCGGCGACGCGGGATCCACCTGCTTCTTCTTCACGGATTCCCAGTACTGCGGAATACGGATGACGCCGTGGGAGTCGTGGCCGCGGAGGTTGGCGCGCACGAGCAGCGCGGCGATCCACGCCGCGTCGCCCGCCGGCGCGCCCATGGCCGCGAAGATGCGGGTGGCCCGCGCTTCGAGGCGGGCCGGGTCGATGGTCGGCACGTCGGCTACAATAACCCAGCCATGAAGGCCGAGCGTGAGTTCTTCGATCCCTCCCCGCTCCCCTGGCGTCCCGCGCCCGGATTCCCCGGCGGCGTCTGGGAGCAGGTGATCAGCGGCGGGGAGGACGAGGGCGTGACCACGCGCCTGCTGCGCTTCGATCCCGGCTCGGGGAACGATCGCGTGGTCACCCACGACTTCTGGGAGGAGATCTACATCGTCTCGGGCACGCTCGAGTGCGGCGGGCGCCCCTACCCGGCGGGCTCGGTGGCGGTGCGGCCGCCCGGCATGCCCCACGGACCGTTTCACTCGGCAGGGGGCTGCCTGAGCTTCGAGGTCCGGTACCGGGTCGCGTGATGCCGGCCCCCGCCCCGGCCTGGCGCTCGCCCGATCTGCCCATCCGCGTGGGCCTCTCCTCGTGCCTGCTGGGCGAGGAGGTCCGCTACGACGGCGGCCATCAGAAGGACACCTACATCACCGGAGTCCTCGGGGGGCACTTCACGTGGGTCGCGGTGTGCCCCGAGATGGAAGTCGGCATGGGCGTGCCGCGCGAGCCGATCCGGCTGGTGGGCGACGCGGCGGCGCCGCGCCTGCTCGGCGTCACCAGCGGGACCGATCACACCGAGCGCATGAACGAGTTCGCGCGGCGGCGGGTGGACGCGCTCCGGGGGCAGGGGCTCAGCGGCTACATCTTGAAGCGCGCGTCGCCCTCCTGCGGCATGGAGCGGGTGAAGGTCTACCGCGAGAGCGGCCCGGCCGCGCGCACCGGGGTCGGGCTGTTCGCGCGCGTCCTCACCGAGACGCTGCCGCTCCTGCCCGTCGAGGAGGAAGGCCGGCTCAACGACGCGCACCTGCGCGACAACTTCATCACCCGCGTCTTCGCCTATCGCCGCCTCGCCGCCCTGCGGGAGTCGGCGCCGCGGCCGGCCGCGGTGGTCGAGTTCCACACCGCGCACAAGTACCTGGTCCTCGCGCACAGCCCCTCCGCCTACGCGCGGCTCGGGCGTCTCGTCGCGGAGGTCCCCCGCGCGCCCCGCGAGGCGTGGCTCGATCGCTACGGCGAGGGCTTCATGCGGGCGCTCACCGCGCGGGCCACCACCCGGAAGCACGTCAACGTCCTGCAGCACATCGTGGGCTTCTTCAAGAAGCAGCTCGGAGCCGCCGAGAAGCGGGAGCTGCTCGGCGTCATCGGTGACTACGCGCGCAGCCTCGTACCGCTCGTGGTGCCCATCACCCTGATCAACCACCACGTCGCCCGCTTCGACGTGGCCTATGTCCGCGACCAGGTCTACCTCCACCCGCATCCGAAGGAGCTGATGCTCCGCAACCACGTCTGAAGTATTCTGGAAGCGTGCGGCTCTTCGCGGGCCGCGCGCTTATGACGAGCTCACCGCGGAGCGCCACCAGCGGAAGGCGCGAGCCGAGTCCCCACGCGCGGACGGGCGACCGGGGACGCCGGGCCGGAGCGGCCGCGCGCGTGGCCCCGTCCCGCGAGCGCATTCCCTGGATCCACCTCGGCGTCTTCGTCGCCGGCGCCATCCTGATCGTGCTGTTCACCGCGCACCAGATCAGCACCGAGCGCGAGACCGTGCTCACCCACTGGAAGAGCCGCCTCGCCACCATCACCGCCGACCGGACCCGGCTCGTGTCGAGCTGGCTCGCGGCCCGGCAGGCCGACGCGGAGGTGCTGGCCGCGTTCCCGGCGGTGCGCACGCGGCTCGCCGGCCAGGGCCGGGACGAGGAAGCTTTGTCGCGGCATCTCACCCGCGTGGCCGCCGCGTACGGCTACGTCGGGATCATGGTGTCCGACGGGGACGGCCGCCCGGTGGCCCGCTCCGCCGCCGACGGGGACGCGGCGGCCCGCCTCCCCGAGCAGGCCGCGGCCCACGCCGCCCTGGTGGCGAAGAGCCGCCGGCCGCGCTTCGAGCTGACCGGGCCCGCCCCCGGCCGCCTGCTCGTGGTCACGGTGCCCGTCTTCGCCGACGGCGCGCCCGCCGAGCCCGACGGCGACACCCGGCCCCTGGTGGGCGTGGTCACGCTCGGGGCCCGGCCGGAAGCCGGATTCTACCCGCTCCTGGCCGACGACGCGGACCCGGCGCGCACCAGCGAGACGCTGCTGGTGGACCTCGCCGCGGAGCCGCCCGCCTTCCTCTCCCCGCTGCGCCAGCCGATCTCCCCGGACGCGCAGACGCCGCGGCGCTCGCTCGTCGCCCTGCGCGACCTGGCCAGGGCGGCCGCCCCCGGGCGCGAGATGGTCGGCGAGACGGTGGACTACCGGGGGGTGCCGACGCTGGCCGCGGTGCGCCGCATCGCGCCCACCGGCTGGACGCTCGCGCTCAAGGTGGATCGCGAGGAGGTCCTCGCCGAGTTCCAGCGCTCGGGCCGGCTGGCGGGGGCGGTCGCCGCCTCCCTGCTCCTGGCCCTGGCCGGCTTTCTCATCGCGCTGCACCGCGAGCAGCAGCGCGCGCGCCTGCTCCAGCACCAGGTCCGCCAGGCGCGCGAGATGACCAACCTGCAGGGCTACGCGGACAAGATCGTGGCCAGCGTGCCCGCCGGCCTGCTGCTGCTCTCGGAAGATCTCCACGTGCTGTCGGCCAACCGCGCCTTCCTCGAGTCGTTCCGCCTCCGCGAAGAAGACGTGGTGGGCCGCGATCTCCAGCAGATCGTGCGGGCGGAGCGGCTGGTGCGGGCGGCGCGCGAAGTGCTCTCGAGCGGCGAGGCCCCGCCCGCCGGCCTCTACGAGCTCTACGTGTACGCACGGCGCGACACCAAGCCCGCGCGCATCACGATGAGCGCGATCTCGATGGCCGACGACGAGCCGCCCCGCCTCCTCCTGGTCGTCGAGGACCTCACCGAGGAGGAGCGCCTGCAGGCGGCTCGCCAGGAGTCGGAGCAGCGCTACCGGGACCTCATCCAGGGGCTCGACGCCATCGTGTGGGAGGCGGACGCGCGCGCGCTCACCTTCTCCTTCGTCAGCCGCCGCGCCGAGACCGTGCTCGGCTACCCGGTCGAGCGCTGGCTGCGCGAGCCCGACTTCTGGGTCCGGCGCATGCATCCGGACGACCGGGAGCCGGCGATGCAGATCTACCGGGACGCCATCGCGCAGGGCCGCGACCACGAGCTCGAGTACCGGTCGATCGCCGCCGACGGGCGCGAGGTGTGGCTGCGCGACATCGTCCACGTGGTGCCCGACGCGGACGGCCGCCCCACCACGCTGCGCGGCCTCACGGTGGACCTCACCGAGCTGAAGCGCTCGGAGCGCGCGCTGCGCCAGAGCGAGGAGCAGCTCCGCCAGGCGCAGAAGATGGACGCGGTGGGCAAGCTGGCCGGCGGCATCGCCCACGACTTCAACAACCTGCTCATGGTCATCCGCGGCGACAGCGACCTGATGCTCCGCCGCCTGGCCCCCGGCCACTCGCTGCGCCGCAACGCGGAGGGCATCCGCGACGCGGCCGACCAGGCGGCGAGCCTCACCCGCCAGCTCCTCGCCTTCAGCCGCAAGCAGGTGATGGCTCCGCGCCTCGTGGACCTCAACGGGATCGTGGCCAGCATCCACGCCATGCTCCAGCGGCTGCTCGGCGAGACCATCAATCTCGTCACGATCACCGCCCCCGATCTGGGCGGGGTCAAGGCCGACCCGGGCCAGATGGAGCAGATGATCCTCAACCTCTGCGTCAACGCCCGCGACGCGATGCCCGACGGCGGCCGCCTCACCGTGCGCACCGCCAACGTGGATCTCGACGAGGCGGCGGCCGCGCGCTGGAGCGACGCCCGGCCGGGGCCCTACGTGATGCTCGAGGTGGCCGACACCGGGATCGGCATGGACCCGGAGACCCGCTCGCACCTCTTCGAGCCGTTCTTTACCACCAAGGAACAAGGCAAGGGCACCGGGCTCGGCCTCTCCACCGTCTACGGGACCGTCAAGCAGAGCGGTGGTCACATCTCGGTCGAGAGCGAGCCGGGGCGGGGCTCGATTTTCACGGTGTACCTGCCGCGCGTAGCGGCGCCGGCGCCCGCACCCGAGCCACGGTCCGCGCCCGCCAGCCCCGCCCCCCGGCCCGGCGCCGGCGGCGAGGCCGTCCTCACCCCGGGGCGCGGCGAGACCATCCTGCTCGTGGAGGACGCCCA
>DATHSW010000029.1:0-8950 GCA_035463855.1 Candidatus Deferrimicrobiaceae bacterium
CACCGCCCGCCCGCCACGCCGGCCTCGATCGCGGCGGAGGGGGCGGCGGCGGCCGCCGGGCACGAGGCGACGACGGCGCGCCTGATCGACGGCCTCGCCCGGCGCGCCGCCGCTCGCCGGGACCGCGCCCTCGACCTGCTCCTGCTGTCGGGCGGCGGCCAGCACGGCGCCTACGGCATCGGCTTCCTGCGCGGCTGGCGCGCGCGGCCCGACGCGCCGATGCCGCGGTTCGACCTCGTCACCGGCGTCAGCACCGGCGCGCTGCAGGCGCCGTTCGCGCTCCTCGGCACCGAGGCCGCGCTGGACGCCGCCGCGACGCTCTACCGCGACGCGGCCGGCCGGTCCGCGCCGACCATGGACTGGCTCTTCTGGCTGCGCCGGACGGGTGGAGTGGTGGACACCGCGCGGTACCGGCGGGCCATCGCCACCGCGATCTTGAGCGAGCGCATGCGCGACGAGCTGTGGGTCGAGCTCGACGCGGGCCGGCAGCTCGCCACCGCGACCACCGACCTCGACCTGGGCATCGGGCGCGTCTGGGACCTGGGCCGCGAGCTGCGGGGCGGCGCCGGCGGTCCGGAACGGGTGGAGTCCGTGCTGCTGGCCACCACCGCGGTCCCGGGCGTCTTGCCGCCCGTCGTGATCGACGGCCACGTGCACGCCGACGGGGGCCTGGTCTCGAACGTGCTCCCGGTGCTCGACTTCGAAGGCGCCCGGCGGCTGGCGGCCCGGCTGCGCGCGCTCGGCGTGACCGAGGCGGTCACGGTGCGGATCTGGGTCGTGATGAACCTGTGGACACACCCGCGGCCGGTCGTGATCGATCCCGCCAGCCGGGGCCAGATCGCCGACCGGGGCAGCCTGCTGCTCTTCTGGACGCAGCAGCCCCAGATCCCGGAGCGGCTCGGCGACCTGGCGCGCGCGGTGAGCGCGGGCGTCCCGGGGCTCCGCATGGAGGTGCGCTACACCGCGATCCCGTCCGAGCTGGCCGGCGAGCCGGGAGCGGCCGCGGTGGCCGACGAGGCCTGGATGCGGCGGCTCGATCAGCTCGGCTACGATCGCGCCCGCGGCGCCACGCCGTGGGACGAGGTCATCTCGCCGTACCGGCGCCCGCGGGCGCAATAAGACGAGAAAGGACGATCGGGTGAGGTACTGGGAAGACCTGAAGGTGGGCGAGACCGCCGAGCTCGGCTCGTGCGCGGTCACGGAGGCCGAGATCCTCGCCTTCGCCCGGAAGTACGATCCGCAGCCGTTCCACACCGACCCGGAGGCGGCGCGGCGCAGCATCTACGGCGGGCTCATCGCGAGCGGCTGGCACACCTGCGCGCTGATGATGCGCCTCTCGGTGGACGCGGCCCGGCGCGAGGAGGCGGCGACCACCGGCTCGCCCGGCCTCGACTCCTGCCGCTGGCTCAAGCCGGTGCGGCCCGGGGACGTGCTGACCGGGCGCACCGAGATCCTCGAGACCTGGCCCTCGCGGAGCAAGCCGATCGGGTTCATCCGCCGCCGCAACGAGCTGATCAACCAGCACGGGGAGGTGGTCGTAACGGTGGTGGGGATCACGATGTACCGGCGGCGTCCGGCGGCCACGGCGTGAAGTACTTCGAGGACGTGCAGGTCGGCGACGTCATGCGCTTCGGGCACTATGAAGTCACCCGGGAGGAGATCATCGAGTACGCCCGGCAGTTCGACCCGCAGCCCTTCCACCTGGACGAGGAGGCGGCCCGGGCCAGCCTGTTCGGCGGGCTCATCGCGAGCGGCTGGCACACCGGGGCCATGTTCATCCGGATGGTGGTCGAGCACATGACCCCCGTGCACGCCACCTCCGGCGCGATGGGCTTCGACGATCTCAAGTGGATCCGGCCGGTGCGCCCGGGCGACGTGCTCTCCGTGGAGTCGGTGATCCGCGAGAAGAGCGAGTCCCGGAGCCGGCCCGACCGGGGCACCGTGAAGATCGAGAGCCGGATCAGCAACCAGCGCGGCGAGGTCGTGATGAGCCTCGTCTCCCTGGTCATCTACCTGCGGAGGTGAGCCGCGTGCGGGCCCTCGTCGCCTTCAACCTGTGGCAGTGGATCGAGGAGCACCGGGCCACCTTCGAGCCGCCGGTCGGCAACAAGGTGATCTGGGAGGACTCCCAGTTCACCGCGATGGTCGTCCGCGGCCCGAACGCCCGCCGCGACTTCCACGTGGACCCGTCCGACGAGATCTTCTACATGCTCCGGGGCGCGATGCGGCTCGAGTACATGGTGGACGGCCGGCGGCACGAGCAGATCATCCGCGAAGGGGAGCTGTGCCTGCTGCCGGCGCTCGTCCCGCATTCGCCGCACCGCCCGGCCGACACCTGGGGGCTGGTGGTCGAGGTCAAGCGCCGGCCCGAGGAGACCGAGTCGCTCCTCTGGTTCTGCGAGCGGTGCGATCGGCCGCTCCACCAGGTGACGATGCACGTGGCCGACATCGAGCGGGAGCTGAAGGCGGCCATCGAGCGCTTCGACGCCGACCTCGCGCTGCGCACGTGCCGCGGCTGCGGGCACGTCCACCCGGACCGGGCGCCGGGGGTGGAGCCGATCGTGACGGAGGGCCGCTCGTAGGGCCCGGCCTCAATATGGTACGGTGAGGCTCGCCCATGAACGGCCCCATGAATGGCATAGTGGCCTACGGCGCCTACCTCCCCTACTTCCGCCTCGACCGGAAGGCAATCGGCGAGGCCCTGGGAGCCTCCGCGGGCAAGGGGACCCGGGTGGTCGCGTCCTACGACGAGGACACGACCTCCATGGGGGTGGAGGCCGCGCGCGCCGCCCTCCGCGGCGCCCCCCGCCTGGCCCCCGCCGCGATCTACTTCGCGACCGCCGATCCCGCGTATCTCGACAAGACCAATGCCACCGCCATCCACGCCGCGCTCGCCCTCGACGACTCCGCCATGGCCTTCGACATGCTCGGCTCGATCCGCTCCGCCGCGGGCGCGCTGCGCGCCGCGACGGACGCGGCCCGGCCGACCCTGGCCGTGCTCTCGGATATCCGAACCGGCTCGCCGGGCGGCGGGGACGAGCGCGAGGGCGGCGACGCGGCGGCGGCCTTCCTCCTGGCCGCGGGAGATGCCGGCAGCCCGCTGCTCGCCGAGCCGGTCGCGGCGGCCTCGACCACGGCCGAGTTCCTCGAGCGCTGGCGGCTGCCCGGCGACGCCGCCTCGCGCCAGTGGGAGGAGCGCTTCGGCGAGCACGCGTACGCGCCGCTCGCGGAGGCCGCCATCACGAGCGCGCTCAAGCAGGCCGGCATCACCGGGCCGGCCCTCGCGTCCCTGATCGTGGCGGGGCCGCACGGGCGCGCGAACAAGCGCGCGGCCGCGGTCGCCGGCGCGAAGCCGGGAGCCCTCGGCGACGATCTCACCGGCACGGTGGGCAATACCGGCGCCGCGCACGCGGGGCTGCTCCTCGCCGACGCGCTCGACCGCGCGCAGGCCGACGATCTCATCATGGTGGTGTCCCTGGCCGACGGCTGCGATGTGACGATCTGGCGCGCCACCGCGGCGCTCGCGCGGGGCCGGCAGCGGACGCCGGTGGCCCGGCAGGCGGCGGGCGGCGGCAAGGTCTCCTACGCGACCTTCCTCACCTGGCGCGGCTTCCTCAAGCGCGAGCCGCCGCGCCGGCCCGACCCGCAGCCGCCCGCGGCGCCGCCCGCCTTCCGGGCCGAGGCGTGGAAGTTCGCCTTCACGGGCAGCCGCTGCCAGGCCTGCGGCACGCGGCACCTGCCGCCCACGCGCGTCTGCCTCAAGTGCCACGCGGTGGACCGCATGGCCCCCGAGCGCATGGCGGACGTGCCCGCCACCATCGCGACCTGCACGGTGGACCGGCTGGCCTACTCGCTCTCGCCGCCCGTGGTGGTGGGCGTGCTCGACTTCGAGGGCGGCGGCCGCTTCACCTGCGAGCTCACCGACGTGGACCCCGGGGCGGTGAAGATCGGCGACCGCGTCGAGATGACGTTCCGGCGGCTCATGACCGCCCACGGGGTGCACAACTACTTCTGGAAGGCCCGACCGCTCCGGGGCGTGTAACCAAGAGGAGGCTTCGCTATGGCCAGCAACGGGATCCGGGACCGGGTGGCGATCGTGGGGATGGGATGCACCGCCTTCGGCGAGCGCTGGGACAAGAGCGTGAGCGACCTGCTCGTCGACTCGTCCCAGGCCGCGCTCAACTCCGCCAACGTGCCGATCGACATGGTCGACGCCTTCTGGCTCGGCACCCTCTTCTCCGGGCAGAGCGGTCTCACGCTGTCGCGCCCGCTCAAGCTCAACTACAAGCCGGTGAGCCGGCTCGAGAACTACTGCGCGACCGGCTCGGAGGCCTTCCGCAACGCCTGTTACGCCGTCGCCTGCGGCGCCTACGACATGGCGATGGCCATCGGCGTGGAGAAGCTGAAGGACTCGGGCATCTCCGGGCTGCCGGGCATCGGCGCCCCCGAGGACGGCACGCGCGCGGGGCTCACCGCCCCCGCCACGTTCAGCCTGCTCGCGCCCGCCTACGCCAAGAAATACGGCGTGGACGAGGCCACCTTCAAGGAGGCGATGACCCGCATCGCCTGGAAGAACCACAAGAACGGCGCGCTCAACCCGCGCGCGCAGTTCCGCAAGGAAGTGGCCAAGGACGTCATTGCCTGCTCGCCCCAGGTGGCGGGCGCGCTCGGCATCTTCGACTGCTCGGGCGTGTCGGACGGTTCCGCGGCCGCGATCATCGTGCGGGCCGAGGACGCCTACAAGTACACGGACAAGCCGCTCTTCGTGAAGGCGCTGTCCTTCATCGCGGGCCCCGCCACCGGTCCCATCGACCCCGACTACGACTACACGACGTTCCCCGAGGTGGTGGCCTCCGCCGTGGACGCCTACGCGCAGGCCGGCATCAAGAACCCGCGCGCCGAGCTGGCGATGGCCGAGGTGCACGACTGCTTCACGCCGACCGAGCTCGTGCTGATGGAAGATCTGGGCTTCGCGCCGCGGGGCACCGCGTGGAAGGAGGTGCTCAACGGCACCTTCGACCTCGAGGGCGAGCTGGCGGTGAACCCGGACGGCGGCCTCAAGTCCTTCGGGCACCCCATCGGGGCCTCCGGCCTGCGCATGCTCTTCGAGGCCTGGCTCCAGCTCCGCGGCGAGGCGGGCCAGCGCCAGATCGCCAGCGTCGCGCGCGGCCGCAAGCTCGCGCTCACGCACAATCTCGGCGGGGCGCCCGGCGAGTGCGTGTCGTTCGTGGCGGTGGTCGGCTCCGAGCGGAGCTGAGAGGCGCTCCGGCCCCGTTTCACTCGCACGTGTCGGGATGATTGACCAGGCGCCAGAGGGTCACGCGACCGGGGGTTGCCACCCCGAGGGTCGTGCCGTCCCCGCTCATGGCGAGGGCCGACACCGGTTCGTTCACCGGGATCTCCGCGAGGGTCTCGCCGCTGAGCGCGCGGACTAGGGCGACGCGGGACGGCTTCAGCAACGACAGGTAGAGCCCCCGCGCGGTCGGATAGAAGTACGCGTGGTCGGTTCCCGGGGCCGCGTTGACCCCCGACTCTTTGACCAGCTCCGCGCGCTTCTGCTCCGGAAAGAGGCTCGAAATGATCACCGGCGTCCGACCCTGCCGATCCGTCGTGCCGTAGTTGAACGTCAGGACCGTGCCGTCCTCGGCGAACGCCACCCGGCGCTCGGACGATCCACTCGAGTAGTGGCCAAGCACGGTTTCGAGGACGCGAGTACCGTCGATGTCCCACACCACCAGCTGGCGGTCCGTGCGGACCGACAGGATCTGCCGCGCGTCGGGCGAGAAGACGGCGCTATCCACCAGCCACGCAGGCCTGCCATGCAAGCGCGGGGTAACCCCTTCTCTCAGGCGCTCCCACCGCGTCGTAACGGGCCACGAGCGAATCATGCCCCCTGACGCATGACACAGGATGATCCGATTCTCGTTGCCGCGAGAGCTCATCGCGATCAGGAGCCGTCCGTCCGAGGAGAATGCCAGGGGCCGCAAGTATGCGGAAGAAGAGGTGCAGACTTCAGAGCTCGAGCCGTCGAGCGCGCCGATCCGCAACGTCGACACCCCCTTCTCGGACTGAACGAACGCCAGCAGCCGCCCGGACGGAGAAATCCTCATGTCGACATAGCGCGGGGATCGCGACGGCAGCGCGTCGAGGGCGGCTCCGGTGGAATAGTCGATGGCCCGAAAGCCGCCCGCTCGTCGAATCACGCCGGCAAAGGTGTAGGCGAGGAGGTGGGAATCGGGGTGAATGCTCAGCTGATTCACCGTCGTCTCGGTCGAGAGCGACTTGAGCGGACACGCCTTCAGCCCTGGCCCCGATCCGGATGCCTCGCCCGCGTCTCCCCGCGCCGAGGACAGCGCGATCAGGAAGCTCACCAGCAGCGATGCCAGCCGTGCCGAAGAATCCACGTTGAGCCCGTGCGGTCTTGTCCGGAACGTTAGCATCCTATGCTAGGCTGCCGGGATGCCTTCGCTTCCCGCGGCCGAGCGCCCCAACCTGCTGGTGATCCTGATCGACGACCTGCGCTTCGACGAGTTCGGGGCGGGCGGGCACCCGTACATGCTGACCCCCCACGTGGACCGGCTCGCCCGCGAGGGCGCGCTGTGCCTCAACGCGTTTCACACCACGCCGCTCTGCTCGCCCAACCGCGCGTCCATCGTGACCGGCCAGTACGCGAGCCGCCACGGCATCATCGACAACGTGGCGCGCGACGCGGCCAGCCACCGGCTGCCGAACTACCACCTGGAGCTGCAGCGGCTGGGCTACGAGACCGCGCACATCGGCAAGTGGCACATGGGCAACGACGGCTCGCCGCGCCCGGGCTACGACCGCTGGGTGAGCTTCGACGGCCACGGCCGGCTCTTCGATCCGGAGCTGAACGTGGACGGGGCCCGGCGCGCCGCCACCGGCTACGTCACCGACGTGCTGAACACGGAGGCGGTGGCCTTCGTCGAGCGCCGCCGCGCGAAGCCGTGGAGCCTCTTCTTCGCCCACAAGGCGGTCCACCCGGATGCCCATCAGGCCGCCGACGGCACCCTCGACCTCACCCGGCACGGCGGCTACCGGCCGGCCGAGCGCCACCAGGATCTCTATCGAGGGCGCGTGTTCCCGCCGCGGCCGAACGTGCTGCCGCCCGAGGAGGTCGTGCGGGCGAAGCCGGCCTGGGCGGAGGCGTTCCGGCTCAAGGCGACGGAGCGGGCGCGGGCGGTGCTGGCCGCGATCCACGCGGGGACGCAGGAGGAGATCCGTCTGCGGGCGGCCATGATGGCCTCGGTGGACGAGGGGGTGGGGATGCTGTTCGACGCGCTCGAGCGCACCGGGCAGCTCGACCGCACCTGCATCCTGTTCCTGGGCGACAACGGCTATTTCTTCGGCGAGCACGCGCTCGGGCCGGAGCGGCGCTTCGCCTACGAGGAAGGGATCCGCTCGCCCTTCCTCGTGCGCTACCCGCCGCTGGTGCCGGCGGGCAGCCGGCCCGACGCGCTCGTGCTCGCGCTCGACATCGCGCCCACCATGATCGCGCTGGCCGGCGGCACGCCGGGCCCGCAGGTGCAGGGCCGCTCGCTCGTCCCGCTGCTGGGCGGCCGGCGGCCGCCCGACTGGCGCACCTCGTTCCTCGTCGAGTACTGGAGCGAGAACGCGATGCCCTGGCTGGTGGGGATGACCTACAAGGCGGTGCGCACCGAGCGGGCCAAGCTCATCCACTGGGTCACCCGCGACGGGGTGGACGAGCTCTACGACCTCGCCGCCGATCCCTACGAGCTGCGCAACCTGATCGACGACCCGGCCCGTGCCGGGGAGCGGGACGACCTCCGGCGCGAGCTCGCCCGGCTGGTGGCCGCGGCGCTCGGGCTCTGACCCGTCAGCGGCCGCGCGACCCGGCCGGGGCGCCCGGGTAGCTGACCGCGAGGCCGGCGCCCGCGTCGCTCTGGATGCCGTAGGGCGGGATCGGGTAGCGCAGGCCGTTCTTGCTGAGCGCGGCCAGGCCCTCCACGACCTTGGGCAGGAAGCGCGGGGGGATCGCCATCAGGAGCTCGTCGTCGGCCACGCCGCCGTAGCGGCGCTCCGCGTAGCAGGGGATGGTGAGCGCGGGCTCGCCGGTCTTGAGCGCCTTGCCCCAGGAGTCCGCGCAGGCCGACTCGCCCACCGACGTGAACGACATCTTCTTGTAGCCGATCCACTGCAGCCCGTTGATGAAGAAGATCATCTGGCCGGGGGTGCCGTAGATCAGGCAGATGTCGGGCGGATCGAGGCGGCCGGAGGTGAGCGGGGCCACCGCCATCGCGCGGTAGCGCCCGTGGGGCACGCAGTCCATCGCGCGCTGGTGGAGGCTCGCGTCCTCCTGGGTCTTGAACCACACGCCGGCCATGCGCTTGCCCGAGAGCCACTCGGCATCTTGCGGGTGGAGCCCGATGACCGCGCCGCACTGGGCGCCGACCAGGTCCGCCATCGTGATGCCGACCGTCCAGCCGAGCTGGCGCGCCTGGGCCACGATCTGATCGGTGGTGTGCTTGCTCTTCGGCCGGCGGATCTTGGGAATCGCCTCCATCGCCTCCACCGTCTCGAAGAGCTTCATGCCGATCGGGATCGAGCGCAGACGCAGGTACTGGTTGAGGCCGTTGACGATGCCGTCCCAGTCGTACTTCTCAGTGGTCATGGTAGTCTCCGGCGGTCCCCTTGACGGATCAGGGCTTGAACTCCTGGTCGAGGATCTCGGTGATGAAGCGGTCGAGCGAGACCGGGTAGAAGCGGACGTCGGGGGCGAGGATCACGCCGGTGTTGATGACTTCCCGCTGGGCGAGCTCGTCGAGGGCCCGCTCGACCTGGGCCTGCGGGTTGCGGTCGGTGCGCTGGATCTTCAGATCCTCGCTCTCGAGCGTGACCTGGTGCCGGTTCGTGTAGGCGAAGGAGAAGACCCGCGCGATCAGGGCCTCGTCCATCAGCTCGGTCTCCT
>DATHSW010000030.1:0-11877 GCA_035463855.1 Candidatus Deferrimicrobiaceae bacterium
CGGACGTCGATCTGCGGCCCCCGGGGCAGCTCGGCGGCGGGCAGGCGCGGGCCCGCGACGAGCATCATGCGGGCGTCGGGCACCTTGGGAGCGACCAGCTGGAAGGCCTCGGCGCACTTGCGGAGCAGGCTGCGCCCGGCCCGCGTGCCGCCGACCGACACCAGGATGACCCGCTCGTCCTCCCGGAACCCGAGCTCATGCCGGAGCGCGACCTTGTCCCGGTAGCGCGCCGGGTCGAAGTGATAGGTGTAGCCGGAGAAGCGGAAGTGCTCCCGGGCCCACTGCCGCATGTTGGGGAGGTCGGGGCCGAAGTCGCGATCGAGCACGTCCTCGTCGTCGCCCACCATGATGGAGAGATCGCGGACGTCCGGGTGCAGGCGCAGGTGATCGATGTTCTCGGCGTTCTTCTCCCAGGCGCGCTTGAATTCGACGGAGGTCGGCTCCTCGCGCATGGGCAGCATCCCGATGAAGTCCGTCATGAAGACGTAGGGCGCCCGCTTCAGCTCGGGGTTCTCGTGCAGGAAGTAGTCGAGGTCCCACCCCTCGTCGCCCACCCAGAGGTCGTAGGCCTCGCGCTCCACGACATCGGCGAACGTCATGAAGTTGGCGGCCATGATCTCGTCCATGTCCCAGAGCGCGTTGAAGGCGTGCAGCTCGTGGTCGCCCGACCAGCCCTCGATGTGGGCGGTCTCGTTGACGATGAGCTTGGTGGCCGGGTGCAGGCGCTCCCCCCAGGCCTCCACCACCCGGTCGGCGGGATCGGCGGCCAGGAAGTCCACGGTGGCGTCCGGGTAGATCTCGCGCAGCTTCCGGGCGATGGCCAGATCCCGCTGGATATGCCCCAGGCCGATGGGGCTCGACAGCCAGAGGATCCGCCGCTGGGCGGTCCGGCGCGCGGGGCGGGGCGGCGTCTTCCGCTCGACGGTGGCCGGAATCCGGTGCGACTCCACGGGCCGGTCCAGGACGAAGTCCCGGATGAAGTGGTTGACCTTCACGGCGTGCCGGCCGTGCAGGATGTGGCCGGCGCCTTCGAACGTGACCAGCCGGGCGCCCGGGACCGCGGCGACAAGCTTCTCGGCGTGCGAGTACGGCACGATCTTGTCGGCCGTGCCGTGGAGGACGAGGGTCGGCACCTGCACGCGGGGAAGCAGGTCGGAGACATTCGAGCCGTCGATGGCTCTCAGCGATTCCACGAGCACGTCGGGCGTGGTCTCACTGCTCCAGGCGATGCAGTCCTCGATCCCTTTCAGGGAATGCGGCTCGGGCAGGCAGCGGGCGAACAGCCGCTGCTGCCAGGCGGCGAAGTCGTTCCGCATCACCGGGGCGACCTTCTCGTCGAACGGCTGGGGTACCGACTCCGAGTACTGGCCGCTGAGGAGCACGAGGTGGGACAGATGCCCGGGATGCTCGACCGCGTAGCGGAAGGCAAGCATCGCGGCGCAGGAGAGCGCGGCCAGGGCGAAGGGCGGGCGCACCGTTTCCTCGAGGACGGCGAGCAAGTCCTGGTAGCGGGTGTCGAGGTCGTAGCCGCTCGGTGGCCGGTCCGAGCGGCCGTTGCCCCGGAGGTCCATGGTGGCCACGCGGAAGTAGCGCGACAGATACGGGATCTGGCCCTTCCACTGGCGGCTGTAGGTGACCGGCTGGCACTGGGGCAGCAGGAACAGGTCGCGGCCCCCGCTACCCGTCACCTGACAGAAGAGCCGAACCCCATCTCGCGAGACGTACATCGGTCACCTCCGGTGGTCGAGTGCCATCACGGTATCCGAAAGGCAAGCCCGGTGCCGCGCAACCGCGCTCATGCTAGTGCACCCTCCCCTAGCGCGGCAGCCCGGCGACGCGGCGGGTCCGCTCGTAGAGGACGAGGGCCGCGCCCCCGCGCACGGTCTGGCTCTTGTGTCCCGGGACGAAGTGGATCGTCGTCCCGGCCAAGGAGTCGGCCAGAGCGTACTCACCGGCCCGACGGATGATCTCGCCCCGTAACGGCAGGAGCGATTTGACCACGCCGCCGGTGATGACCACCACTCCGGGATTCAGGCCGTTCACGGCCATGGCGATGCCCGCTCCGAGGGCCCGGCACGCGCGATCCACCATGCCGCGCGCGAGCCCGTCGCCGGCCGCCGCCGCCGCGAAGACGGCCTCGGCCGTGATCGCGCCGGCCTCGCCCCCGGCGAGGGCGAGGAGCGACGAGGGCTCGCGGGTGACGCGCTGCCGAGCCTCCGCGGCGAGGTACTCGCCGCCGAGGTACAGGCTGAGGCAGCCCCGCCCGCCGCACGTGCACGGCGGGCCGTTGAAGTCGACGGGGACGTGGCCGAGCTCACCCGCGTATCCACTCTTGCCCCGCACGAGCCGGCCATCGAGGATGATGCCGGCCCCGACGGCACTTCCGACGGCCAGCACGACGCAGGAGAGCGCGCCGCGGCCGAGCCCGAACGTCCACTCGCCCAGGGCCAGGACGTTGACGTCGTTGTCCACGAAGGCCGGCACCCCGGTCTTGGCGGAGATGCGCTCGGCCAGCGGCACCCCGTGGAGATCCGCGACATGGGCGCCGGCCGAGTGCAGCAGCATGCCCCGCTCACCGTCCACGAGCCCCGGGATACCGACGCCCACCGCCTCCAGGGCGAGGCCCCGCGTCTGAGCCTCGGCGTGGAGATCGGTGACGATGCCGAGGATGGTGTGCACCACGGTCCCCGAGCCGAGGCTCGTGGGGGCCTGGATCGCCGAGAGGACGTTACCGTCGGGCGTGACCAGGCCGCCCGACAGGGTCGTGCACCCGACGTCCACTCCGATGAGCACACCCGGCGCTGAGGTCATGTAGGGGCTCCGCCCCCGTGATGGCAAAGTCTGTACCAGGCCGAGCATCTCGGCGGGACGCGGACTTACGCGAGATCGATGCAAGGCAAGATTGCGGAGCGGGGGCCCATCCCGGTCGGCACGTGAGGAATCTCGCGGACTTGGCGCCGCAAGATCGGCAGGCGTCGATTCCGTCAGACGCAAGACGACGACTACGTCGAGGGCGCCGGGTGGGCGGTTTGACTCCGCGATGGGGATTTGCCAGGATGTGCCGGCCAGCGGTCGAAGACGCCTACCGGGAGGAGCGACCATGACGCCCAACACGGTCCTGGACATCACCCAGCACGACAACATCGCCGCGCGCACCGGGGACAAGCTCAAGGGCCGCGTGGCCTTCGTCACCGGCGGTACCCGCGGGATCGGGGCCGCCATCTGCCGCAGCCTGGCCAGCCAGGGCGCCACCCTGGCCGCGGGCTACGCGGGCAACGACGACGCGGCCAGCAAGTTCCGCGACGGCTTTGCCGCGACCTACCGCACCGCGGTCAGTATCCACAAGGGCAACGTGGGCGACGCGAACGACTGCCGGCGCACCATCGACGAGGTGATCACGGCCCACGGCCGTCTCGACATCCTCGTCAACAACGCGGGCATCACCATCGACAAGACCGTGCTCAAGCTCTCCGACGAGGACTGGTTCAAGGTCCTGAACGTCAATCTCTCCGGCGCGTTCTTCCTCTCCCAGGCCGCGCTTCGGCACATGGCCGAGCGGGGCACCGGGCGCATCGTCAACGTCTCCAGCGTGATCGGCGAGATGGGCAATATCGGCCAGGCCAACTACGCGGCGTCGAAGTCGGGGCTGTTCGGCCTCACCAAGACCCTGGCCCGGGAGGCCGCCTTCCTGCTCGCCAAGGCGGGCCGGCTGGCGGATCCGGACGGCGTCGGGCTCACCGTGAACACGGTGACCCCGGGCTTCATCGCCACCGAGATGCTCGAGCACGTCCCGCCCAAGCTTCTCGAGAAGATCGTCGGCCAGATCCCCCTCGGCCGCCTCGGCAAGCCCGAGGAAGTCGCGCGCGTCGTGCACTTCCTGGCCGCCGACGCATCGGGCTACATCACCGGCCAGGTCTGGGCCGTCAACGGCGGCCTGGACATGTAGCGCAACCTCTGACCAGGAGACTCCCATCATGTGCGTGGACGACGATTCCTTTCCTCCGATTCCCCCGATCGCGGGCGGCGCCGCCGGCGCGCGCGATCTCTACCTCACCTCGGGCGACGGCACCCGCTTCATGGCCCACGCCGCCCGCGCGACGAAGCCCACCGGGGCCGGCATGGTCGTGATCCCGGACGTGCGGGGTCTCCACCGGTACTACAAGGAGCTCGCCGACCGCTTCGCCGAGATCGGGGTGGACGCGGTCGCGATCGACTTCTTCGCGCGCACCGCGCCCTCGGAGGACCGCAGCGAGGCCTTCGACTTCATGGCCCAGGTCCCGCTGACCACGCCGGAGACGCTGCAGGCCGACATCGCGGCGGCCGCCGCCTACCTGCGCACCCCCGACGGCGGGCAGGTGAAGTCGCTCTACTCGGTCGGGTTCTGCTTCGGCGGCGCGCTCTCGTACCTGCAGGCCTCGAGCGGGCTCGGCTACGCGGGCGTGATCGGCTTCTACGGCTGGCCGCTCGGGCTCAAGCGCTGGCCGGAGCGGCCCCGGCCCATCGACGCGGTGCCTCGCTACACGTGTCCGGTGCAGTCGATCTTCGGGGGCGCCGACGAGGGCATTCCCCAGAGCGCGGTGGACGACTTCGACGCGGCGTGCCGCAAGGCGGGCGTCAAGCACGACTTGAAGGTGTACCCGGGGGCGCCGCACAGCTTCTTCGACCGGAAGTACACCGAGTTCGCGGAGGCCTCCGCCGACGCGTGGAAGCGCGTGCAGGCCTTCGTCATCGGAAAGTAGGGATCACCTCGCGGGTGAGGATGTCGAGCGTCCGCCGCATCTGATCGAGGGACAGGAGGCCGCTCGGGTTCAGCTCGGCCACGATGCCGCTGAGCCCCAGGTCCTCCGCGATCTCGCCGAGGCGCTCTCTCAGCGACGCCGCGGTGCCGAACGCGACGCGGGTCTTCAAGAGCTCGTCGTACGGCATCGCGGCGATCCGGTCCGCCATCGTCTGCCGGCGGTCCCCGGGGCCGGTGTCGCCGCGGCCGAGGCCGGCCCGGATCAGCTCGATGTGGCGCTGGAAGAAATAGGTCATGGCCTCCCGCGGCTCCTCGCGCGCGGCGGCCTCGGTCGGGGCCGCATATACCGGGATGCGCAGGTAGACGTCCGCCTCCCCGGGCTGCCCCGATTCACGCCAGGCCTCCCGGTAGGTCTTGAGCAGCCCGCGCAGCAGCGGGATGTCGAGATCCCGGAGCCCGATGAAGAGCGGCAGGCCGAGGCGCGCGACCTGCGGGAAGGTCTCCGGCGAGTTCGCGGCCATGCGCAGCGGCGGGTGCGGCACCTGGTATGGCGTCGGGGACACCGCCACGTCGCGGAAGCGGTAGAACTTGCCCTCGTAGCTGAAGGGCCGCCCCTGCCAGGCCAGGCGGATGATCTCGAGGCACTCCAGGAAGCGCGCCTGGCTCTCGCCGTAGGGCACGCCGAGCAGATCGTAGGTGCGGGCCGAGCCGCTGCGGCCGATGCCGAAGTCGAGGCGCCCCTCGCTCAGCTGATCCACGGTGGCCGCTTCCTCGGCGATGCGCAAGGGGTTGCCGAGCGGCAGCACCTGCACCGCGATGCCCACCCGGACGCGTCGGGTGCGGGCGGCCATGAAGCTCGCGAGCGCGAGGGGGGCGGACTGGATCGAGCGATTGCCGTTGAAGTGGATCTCGCCGAGCCACACGCCGTCGAGACCGCCCGCCTCGGCCGCGTCGGCCAGCTCGACCGTCTCGCGCAGCGTGGCGCCTTCGCTGACGCCGCGGCGCCGCTCCTCGAGAAAGATCCCGAAATGCATGGGGTCCGGTCCCTCCGCCCGCGCATCTTGCGCCGGGGGGCCGCCGTCGTCAAGTCACCCGCGTCGCGCGACCGGTGCACTGAGGCGGGTGGGTCCTGTCGCCGGGAGCGCCACCCACCCGTCTCGCGCGCCGGGCGCGCGACGCGGGCGGCCGGTCAGATCTCGGAGTAGCCGCTGCCGCGCGTGTCCACCCCGCGCCCGCGGGCGGTCTCGATCCAGCCGAACTCGCGGAGGATCTGCTGGCTATAGGTCACGCGCCCGCTCACCCGCTCGACGGGCTCGGTGGCCAGCAGCAGCGTGGCCCGCGCCATCAGAAGCGGCGGCTCGCCCCGCGGATCGTCGAGGCCGCTCACGAGCCGGTGATACACGGTGCCGGGCGTGGGCACGACCTGCGAGGGCGCGACCGCGGTCACCGAGATTCCGTACTGGAACACCTCGGAAGCCAGGCCCTGGGTGAAGCGCTCGAGCGCGGCCTTCTCGGCGCCGTAGCAGGTGCCGCCGCGGGCGCCCACCGCCGGGTCGGGGTAGGGCCCGCGCCCGGGCCCGATCGCGGAGCCCGAGGAGATGTTGACGATGGCCCCGCGGCGCCGCGGGATCATGTCCGTGAGCACGAGCTGACTCAGGACGAACGGGGCCTGGAAGTTCACGGCCCACGAGCGCAGCCACTTGCCGACCGGATAGTCCTTCACCGGGATGTAGTAGGTCAGCGCCGCGTTGTTGACGAGCACGTCGATGGGGCCGTAGCGCGCGCGGGCCTCCTGGATGAGCCGCTCGCACTCGGCGGGCTCCGCGATGTTGGCGGCGACCGCGTGAGCCTCTCCCCCCGCCCCGCGGATGGCGGTCACGGTGGTCGCGAGCGAGCCGGCGAGAGGATGCTGGCCTTCCTCGAGCGTGCGCGCCGCGCACACGACGCGGCCGCCTTCCGATGCACAGAGCCGGGCGATATCGGCCCCGATGCCGCGGCTCGCTCCGGTGACCACCACGACCTTGCCGTCCAGTCGGCCCATGAGATCCTCCGGGCCGCTATTCTCCACGGCGGCCGCTTCCGGTCAACCGGTGCGGGGCTGCCGCCGCGGGCCGGCTAGGACGTCGCGCCGGGCGCGCTGACGCGGAGCCGCTCGCCCGGGAAGATGCGGTCCGGACGATCGAGACCGTTCCAGCGCGCGATCTGCGCCGGGGCGACGCCGTATTGCCGGGCGATGCGCCAGACGGTGTCGCCGGATTTCACGACGTGGACGCCGGCGCGGGGCGCGGCCGCGATCCGGCGCGGGGCCGCGTCCAGCTCCACTGCGGCCTGCACCGCCGCCGCGGTGCCGAGGGGCACCTTCAGCTCATAGGGCGCGTCGGGAGGCGTCTGCTTCTGCCAGAGCTCGGGGTTGAGCTGCTCCAGCTCGGCGAGTGCCACGCCCGAGAGCCCGGCGAGCCGGGCGAGCCGGCTGCTCTTGGGCACCGCCACGACGTCGTAGCGCACCGGTTCCTCCGGCACCACCGTGAAGCCATACTGCTCGGGCTCGCGCCCGATCAGGGTCGCGGCCTGGATGGCCGGGACGAAGTTCTTCGTTTCCTGCAGCAGGTGCGGGCTCCGCCGATGGAGCACCCAGAAGTCGCGCGTCCCGGTGCTCTGGATCGCCTGCCGCACCCGAATCTCGCCCGCGTTGTAAGCGGCCTGGGCCAGATCCCACGAGCCGAAGACGGCGTACAGGTCGCGGAGGTAGTTGGCCGCCGCCACCGTCGACTTTTCCGGGTCGAGCCGCTCGTCCAGCCAGCGGTCCACGCGCAGCCCGTACAGCCGCGCGGTCGGCGCCATGAACTGCCAGAGCCCCTTGGCCCCGACGCGCGAGACGGCGACCGGATTGAAGCCGCTCTCGATCATGGCCGTGAAGACCAGCTCCTCCGGCAGCCCCTTCTCCTTGAAGACGTCGAGGATCATCGGCAGATACCGCCCGGCGCGCGCCAGGCGGCTCTCGGTGATCTCGCGCAGATATCCGGTCTGGAACCGGTTCAGGTAGTGGCGGACATGCTCGTTCAGCTGCACGCGATAGGGGGTCGCCGGGGTCGGACTGGCCACGGCGGAGGGCGGCTCGGTCACCAGGGCCAGGCTGACCGCCTCGGCCGGCTCCTCGGCCGGGTGGCCGAAGGTCTCAGCCCAGCTAGCGTCCGGGGAGGGCCAGGCCACCTGGACCAGGCCCGTTGGCTCCAGGGTGGCCGGGTCTACGGCCATCGCGATGGGGGCATCAACCTCGGCTCGGGCTGCTCCGGCGAGGGCCAGGCAGCCGGCGACGAATAGAGCACTGCCGGTCATCAGAATCCGCGCTGATATAGCCATGGGGGGCGAGAAAAGCAAGGCCTATTCCAATCGCAACTATCTGATTAATAGAATGTTTTCTGGTTGACAGAGCCTTGGGAAAGCCCTGCCTGGGCACGGGCTCGCCTAGTATGGGGAATTTGCATTCCATGAAAAGTCTGCGCGCTTCGCTAGCTACGCGGGGGGCAGTTCGCGCCATTGATCAGGGCGACTTTGCCGGCGAGCCGGCCGCCCGTCATCGGGTGGAGGTCGCGGCGGCGCGGCTGCGCTCGAGCCAGAAGCGGGCCAGGTCCACCGGCCGGGGCCACCACACCCGGCCCTTGCCCAGGATGAGCTGGATGAGCCGCTCGACCATTCGCAGGCGCGACGGGCGGCCGATGATCTGGGGATGGCCGAGCCAGTTGAAGAAGCCGCCCTCCGCGGAGAGGCCCTCGAACTCCTCGGACCAGATCTCCCACACGTCCTGCTGGCTCCAGATGCCGTTGCCCACCGGCGGCACCGCGCTCCACAGGAAGAACGGCGCGTCGTTGTTGCACCACGCGGTGGGGAACTCCACGAGCGGGCCGTGGGCGGTCTGGTGGCAGTAGGGCAGGTCGGTATCCAGCGCATTGCTGTGATAGACGAAGCCGTGCCGCGCGAGGAGCTCCATGGTGTGGCGGCTCGGGTCGGCGGCGGGCGTGCGGGAGCCGAGCGGGGCGACGCCCAGCACCTTCTTGAAGATCTCGAGGCTCTTCACCAGCAGCGCCTCCTCCTCCTCGCGGCTCTTCATGAAGAAGGGCTTCTCGTGGAGATAGCCGTGGTGGCCCACCTCGTGGCCGCGCTTCAGAATGTCCTCGCAGAGCGCGGGGTAGCGCTCCACGATCCAGCCCGGGATGAAGACGCAGGTCTTGATCCCGTAGCGGTCGAGCAGCTCGAGGATGCGCGGCATGCCGGTCTTGGGGCCGTAGGCGCCCATCGACATGTGCAGGGGCCGCTCGGCCAGCGCGGGATCGCGGTGGATCCACGGGCTCTCGCCGTCGAGATCGAACGTCATCATGACCGCGCAGCGCGCGCCGTCGGGCCAGGCCACCGTCTCCGCCATCGCGTCCTCCGGACGAGTCCCACGCAGGTGATACCCAGTCGGTGATCGTAGGAGCCCGAGGATAGTCCAGGCGCGCGCGGCCGCGCAACCGGCCCGCGGGCTCTTGACGTGGCGGGGCGGCGGCCCCATTCTTGGGCGCATCGATGGCTCCGGTATCTGCCGAGGGCGGCCCGAGCGAGGGTGACGGGCCCCGCGACTTCTTCGACCGATCAGCCCCGCTCGCGAAGCGGTCTCCCATGATCACCGGCCAGGCTCACCACGGGGACAGCCCGCCGCCGGGCGGGAGGAGGCGGATCATGCGCAGACGTGACGTCGTGAAGCTTCTGGGAGTGGGCGCGCTGGCCGCGTCGGCGCCGCGGGCGCGGGCGCAGGGCCGCGAGGTCGTGATCGGCGCGCTCTACCCGCTCAGCGGCCCGGTGGCGCAGGCCGGCGTGGACGCCAAGGCCGCCGCGGAGACCGCGGCCGAGATCGTCAACACCCGCCAGGACCTCGACCTGCCGCTGGCGCGGACCGAGGGCCTGCCCGGGCTCGGGGGCGCCAGGCTGCGGCTGATCTTCGTGGACCACCAGGGCAAGCCGGAGCTGGGCCAGTCGGAGGCGGAGCGGCTGATCACCCAGGAGAAGGCGGTCGCGCTCTACGGGGCCTATCACAGCAGCGTCTCGGCCACCGCGAGCGTGGTGTGCGAGCGGCTCGGCGTCCCGTATCTCTCCGGCGAGTCCTCCTCGCCCACGCTCCACCGCCGCGGCTTCAAGTGGTTCTTCCGCACGAGCCCGCACGACGAGCACTTCTCCATCGCGATGTTCGAGTTCCTGAAGGAGCTGCAGGCCCGGCGCGGGAAGAAGATCGCCACCGTGGGCATCATCCACGAGGACACCCTCTTCGGCGCGGACTCCGCGAAGGTCCAGGAGCAGCTCGCGCAGGCCGGCGGCTACCGGGTGGTGGAGAAGATCGCCTATCGCGCGCGCACCACCGGCATGCAGACCGAGGTGCAGCGGCTCAAGGCCGCGAATCCCGACGTCCTGCTGCCGACCTCCTACACGTCCGACGCGATCCTGTTCATCAAGACCGCGCGCGAGCTCGACTACAACCCGCCGATGATCCTCGCCCAGGACGCGGGCTACGTGGAGAGCGACTTCGTGGCCGGGGTGGGCAAGGACGCCGACGGCGTGATGTCCCGCTCGGTGTTCTCGCTGGAGCTGGCCACCAAGCGGCCGGTGATCGGCCGGGTCAACGAGATGTACCGGAAGCGGTCCGGCAAGGACCTCAACGACAACACCTCGCGCGCCTTCACCGGCGTGATGGTGCTCGCGGAGGCGATCAACCGGGCGGGCTCCACCGATCCCGAGGCGATCCGCAAGGCGCTCGCCGCCACCGATCTCAAGCCGAACCAGCTCATCATGCCGTGGAAGGGCGTGACCTTCGATCCCAAGACCGGCCAGAACGAGCTGGGCACGCCGCTGATCACCCAGTGGCGCGGCGGGGCGCTCCGGATCGCCTGGCCGTTCGATCTCGCCTCCGGGGACCTGCTGTACCCGCTGCCCAAGTGGGCCGACCGCAAGTGACGACGGCCCCCGCCCGGGCGTGAGCCGCCTCCGCGTCGGCGTGGACGTCGGCGGCACCTTCACCGACGTCGTGTCCGTGGACGGCGTCACCGGGGAGGTGCGCTCGTGCAAGGTGCCCACGGTGCCCGAGAACCGGGCCCAGGGGGTGCTCGACGGCCTGCGCGTGCTGCTGCGGGCGGGCGAGGCCTGCGCCTCGCTCGCCCACGGCACCACCACCGTCACCAACGCCATCGTGGAGGGGCGCGTCGCGCCGGTCGGCCTCGTCACCACGCGCGGGTTTCGCGACGTCCTCGAGATCGCGCGGATGAACCGCGCGCATCTCTACCGCCTCGAGCTGCCCGCGCGGGCGGCACCGCTGGTGCCCCGCCGGCGGCGCCTCGAGATCACCGAGCGGGTGGGCCCGGACGGCACCGTGCAGGTCCCGCTCGCGCCCGGCGAGCTCGAGGGCATCGTCGCCGGCCTCCGCGCGGAGGGGGTGGAGGCGGTGGCGGTGTGCCTGCTGCACGCCTATGCCAATCCGGTGCACGAGCGGGCGCTCCGGCGGGCGCTCGAGCCGCACTTCCGCCACGTCTCGGTCTCGAGCGAGATCAACGCGGAGTTCCGCGAGTACGAGCGCACCTGCACCACCGCGCTCAACGCCAGCGTGATGCCGCTGGCCGACCGCTACCTCGACGGGCTCACCGCCGCGCTGGGCGGCGGCGCGGGCGCGCCCGCGCTGCGGCTGCTGCACTCGGCGGGCGGCATGATGTCGGTGGCCGCGGCCAAGGCGCGCCCGCTCGCGATGGCGCTCTCCGGCCCCGCCGCGGGGGTCGCCGCCGCCGCGCACGTGGCGCGCGCGCTCGGCATCGGCCGCGCGCTCGCCTTCGACATGGGCGGCACCACCACCGACGTGTGCCTGATCAGCGACGGCGCGGCCGAGACGACGTCTCAGCGCAAGCTGGCCGACTACCCGGTGCGGCTGCCGATGGTGGCGGTGGAGTCCATCGGCGCCGGCGGGGGCTCGCTCGCGCGCGTGGACGAGGTCGGCGCGCTCAAGGTCGGCCCCCAGAGCGCGGGCGCGGTCCCCGGCCCGGCCTGCTACGGCCAGGGCGGCACCCTGGCCACCGTGACCGACGCCAACCTCGTCCTCGGCTACCTGAACCCGGCGCGGCTCTACG
>DATHSW010000031.1:0-2626 GCA_035463855.1 Candidatus Deferrimicrobiaceae bacterium
CAACCCGACCTACTTCCAGAAGGACCTGCCGCACGTCGACCACGTGGAGTGGCTGTTCGTCAAGGACCGCTCGACGCAGCTCTCGCTGTTCCGGGCCGGCCAGGCCGACGTCCCGTTCTACGACGCGCGTATCCCGCGGTCCGACATCGGCTCGTTCAAGAAATCGAACCCGACCTACCCGATCGTGTTCTGGGACTGGCTCGCGGTGCGCTCGCTCGCCATGCGCACCGACAAGCCGCCCTTCAGCGACGTGCGCGTCCGGCGCGCATTCTCCCTGGCCATCGACCGCAAGAAGTGGGTGGCCCAATTCCTGGAGGGCCAGGGCTTCGAGGACCACGGGCCGGTGCCGGCGCCGATGCGGGAGTGGAAGCTCCCCACGAAGGACTACGGCGAGGGCGCCCGGTGGCTCGAGCACAACCCGGCCCTGGCCAGAAAGCTCCTGGCCGAGGCGGGCTTCCCGAACGGGATGAAGCTCAAGTGCACGCACTGGCCGGGCTACGGGCCGGAGTACGTGGAGGAGCTCGAGCTTCTCGCCTTCTACCTCAAGCAGATCGGGGTGGAGCTGTCGATCGTCAACGAGGAGTACGGCAACTACATCCGGGGCTCGTTCCTCGGCAAGTACGACGAGCTGAGCTGGGGGCCGTCGTCGATCTTCACCGAGGTCGACGGGTATCTCTATAACTTCTTCAAGACGGGCCAGCCCAACAACCGGAGCCACGTCAGCGACAACAAGCTCGACGTGATGCTGGACGCCCAGCGGCGCTACACCGCGAAGTCGTCGCGGAAGAAGGTCATCGACGACATCCAGCGCCTCGTCACCGACCAGGTGTACTACGTCTACACCCCGTACCCGAAGCAGCTCTCGTCCTGGAACCCGCGGATCAAGAACTACGGGCCGAAGAACTCGTTCGACAAGGGCGCCCAACTTGAAGTGGTCTGGCTGGAGGGCTAGCGGGGGACATGGCGCGGCAGCCCGCCGGCCCCCGTTCGCGCGTCGATGACCCTCTACGTCCTCAAGCGCCTGATCCTGGTCGTGCCGACCTTGATCCTGGTGACGCTGTTCGTCTTCGGCATCGTCCGGGCGATCCCCGGCGACGTCGTGGACATGATGCTCGAGCAGTTCCAGTACGGCAAGGACGCCCAGGAGCTGCGGGCGCGGCTGGGCCTGGACCGCCCCATCGTCGAGCAGTATCTGGCCTGGGCGGGCGGCCTCCTCCGTGGCGAGCTGGGCCAGAGCCTCTGGACCAACCGGCCGGCGGCGCAGGACATCGCCGCGCGCTTCCCGGTGACGATCACGCTGTCGCTCCTGTCCATCGCCATCTCGCTCCTGGTCGCGCTGCCCGTGGGCATCCTGGCGGCGCTGCGGCAGGATAGCCTCGGCGACTACACGGCGCGGTCCTTCGCCATCGGCGCTCTCTCGGTGCCCAACTTCTGGCTGGCCACCCTCATCGTGGTCATCCCGGCCTTCTACTTCAACTGGGCCCCGTCCATCGGGAGCTTCACGGGCTTTCGGGAGAGCCCGGGGCGGTATCTCCAGCAGTTCATTCTCCCGGCGATCTGCCTGGGCATCACCCAGGCCGGTGTGATCCTGCGCATGACCCGGGGGATGATGCTCGAGGTCCTGCGGCAGGACTACGTGCGGACGGCGTGGGCCAAGGGCCTGTCCGGGCAGGCGGTGGTGCTGCGCCACGCCCTGCGCAACGCGATGATCCCGATCGTCACCGTCATCGGCGGCCAGATGCCGTTCTACTTCGGCGGCTCGATCGTCATGGAGTACATCTTCGGGCTGCCCGGGCTCGGCAGCTTCGTGCTGGAGGCGATCAGCCGGCGCGACTACCCGGTGATCCAGGCGGTCAACCTCTTCGTCGCCATCCTGGTGATCTTCTCGAACCTGGCCGTGGACCTCTCGTACGGGGCGCTCGACCCGCGCGTGCGCCAGGAGGACTGACCGGTGCGCGCTCTGTTCGTCGGCAAGCCCCTGGGCGCGCTGGGGGGGCTGATGCTGGCCGCCATGCTCGCCCTGGCCGTGGGCGCCGACATGTTCGCCCCCTACGGGTACGACGACGCGGACATGTTCGCGCGGCTCAAGCCGTCCAGCGTCAGCCATTGGCTGGGCACGGACAACCTCGGGCGCGACCTCCTCTCCCGCGTGATCTACGGGGCGCGCGTGTCCATGCTGGTCGGCTTCGGCGGCGTGGTCTTCGGGCTGGCGGGGGCGACGGTGGTGGGCCTGGTCTCCGGCTACTTCGGGGGCCGGCTGGACATGGCGCTGCAGCGCATCGTCGACGCCTTCATGTGCTTCCCGCTCCTGCTGGTGGCGCTGACGATCATGGCGCTGCTTGGGCCCGGCCTCGGCAACGTGATCGCGACCCTCGGCCTGGTGCTGGCGGTGCGCGACTCGCGGGTGATCCGGGGCGCGGTGCTCACGGTGAAGCAGCACCCCTACGTGGAGGCGGCCCGCGCGCTCGGCGTGGGGCACCCGGGGATGATCTGGCGCCACGTGCTGCCGAACATCATCGCGCCGATCATCATCCTGGCCACGGTCAACCTCGGGGCGGTCATCCTCATCGAGGCGGCGCTGTCCTTCCTGGGCTTCGGGGTGCCGCCGCCGCGGCCGTCGTGGGGC
>DATHSW010000032.1:0-15127 GCA_035463855.1 Candidatus Deferrimicrobiaceae bacterium
CGTAGCGGGTCATCGCGGGGCGGTGTCCACGCGGTGGGCCACGCAGTGCACCGCGGCGACCGCGACGCCCGCCTCCGTGCTCACCGTGATGTCGTAGAAGCCGGCGCGGCGGCCCTGCCGCCGCTCGCGGCCCTCCGCGATCAGGCGCGAGCCGGGCGTCACCGCGGCCAGGAAGCTGATCGTCATGGTGAGCGCCACCGAGGTCCCCCCGTGCGAGTTGCACGCGGCGCCGAACGCCACGTCGGCCAGCGAGAAGATCACCCCGCCGTGCGGGTAGCCCTGGTAGTTGAGCATGTGCGGCTCGAGCGTCAGGGCGACGCGGCAGTAGCCGCGGGAGAGCTCGAGGAACTCGACTCCGAGGGTCTGCGCCCACGGATCGCGCGCGATCTGCGCGGCCAGGACCTCCGGCACCGCCTCCCGCGGGGCGTGCGCGGCCACGCGGCTACTGGATGGTCGCGGTGAGGGTCAGAGCCGTTTCCTCCGACGTCTGCTGGGACCGGTGGCCCAGGACCTGCCGGGTGATCGCGTGGAGGCTGCCGGTGCCGCCGGCGAACTGCAGCCGCCCGCCGTTGACCACGATCAGCTCGGTCGTCGCCTCCACGACCTCGATCGTGCCCCCGCCCCCGGGCGTGAAGTAGCTGATCACCGGCGTCAGCGTCACCCGGATCTGGTTGCCGGGGAGGATCACCGGCCGCACCGCCAGCGCGGTGCCCACCCGCTGCCAGGCGACGCCCTGGGCCACGTAGCCCTTGCCCATCGCGTAGTCGTGGTAGTAGACGACCTGCGGATACGGCACGTCCTGCGCGACCATGATCGAGCCGACGCCGCCGTCCTGCACGACCGTGAAGAGCCCCGAGGAGCGTGTGACGCGCGTGGTGGTCTCCTCCACCGCCAGCCCCCCGCGCCCGCGCGCCCGCGTGTTGCCGCGGCGCTCCTCCACGATGATGCCCCCCTGCCCCTGGACGCCCTGGCGGCTGCCCTGCGCCTGCTGCGTGAACTCGAGCAGCACCTTCACCGGGCGACCGCTCTGGGCGGTCGCGGCGGCGGTCATCACGACGACCGCGCCGAGCGCCAGCATGGTGATCCGGAGGCCGCTCACCAGGATCATCCGGGGATCTGCGCCTCTTCGGGCAGGCGGTCCCAGACCGGGATCCACTCGGGCAGCGTGAGGCCGACCGCGCCCGCCTTCTCCGCGACCTCGCGGGCGAAGGTCTGGCGGACCTCGTCGTTGTCGCGCAGCTTGAGGCGGTACTTCCGGTAGACCGCGTTCCGGGCCGAGCCGGGCCGGCCGAAGATGTTCATGGTCCGGATGTACCACCGGTTGAGCGTGGCCTGCGCCTCGTCGCGGGTCTTGGGGTCCTCGGCCAGGCGCTTCACCCAGACCTCGCCGTGGCGGATGTGGAACTTCTCCTCCTTGAAGATGCCCTCGATCGCGCGGACCCAGGGGCCGTAGGAGCAGGCGCGCACGTCCTCGAGCTGATGCCCCGCGCCCCGGTCCATGCAGAAGTTGAAGAAGATGAAGTCGGCCCAGGTGTCGATCGGGTAGTAGAAGATGTTCACCCGCTTGTCGGCGCTGATGCGCGCGGTGCCGATGTCGGCGTCCGCGTCCACCCGCATCGTGAAGGCCTCGTCGTGCGCCCGCACGTGCGCCTCCACGTCCACCCCCAGGTCGGCGAGGAGCCCGTACATGACGGTGGCGTGGCGCAGCTCGTCCTTCACGATCTGGGCGACCACGTGCTTCTCCTCCACCCCGGGGGCCTTCGCGATCCACGGGACGTAGCCGTAGCCGCCGGCCAGCTCGGAGTCGGCCTGCATGGTCATGAGGTGGACGAGGTTCTCGCGGTACTCCTCGGTCATCTCCTCGGGGGACTCGATGCGATCCCCCGCCTCGATACGGGCCAGCAGTCGGGCTTCATCGCGCTCGGCCATGCCTATCTCCTTTCCACGACCCGCACCGCCTTGCCTTCGCTGCGCGGGATGGTCTTCGGCGCCACGACCGCGACCTCCGGACTGAGCCCGAGGTGGCCCCGCAGGCACGCGGCCACCTGCGCGGTCAGCGCGGCGAGCCGGGCGGGCGCGGCCTCGAAGCCGCCCCACTCGCGCACCACCCGATCGGCGGGCTCCACCTGCACCGCCAGGGTGGGAAACGCCTCGCGCCGGTCCACCACCAGCTGGTAGTGCGGGGCCAGGTCCGCCACCGTCAAGAGCGCCGCCTCGAGCTGGGACGGGTAGACGTTGACCCCCTTGATGACCAGCATATCGTCGGTGCGTCCCTTGATGCGGGCCATCCGCACGGTGGTGCGCCCGCACCGGCAGGGCTCGGGATCGAGCCGGGTGACGTCCCCGGTGCGGTAGCGGATCACCGGGAGCGCCTCCTTGGTGAGCGAGGTCAGCACCAGCTCGCCCTCCTCCCCGGCGGACCGCGGGGCGCCGCTCGCGGGATCCACGATCTCCGGCAGGAAGTGGTCCTCGTTGAGGTGCAGGCCGTCGCGGGCCTCCACGCATTCGCTCGCCACGCCCGGGCCGATGACCTCGCTGAGCCCGTAGAAGTCCACCGCCGGGCAGCCCCAGAGCGCCTCGAGCTGGCCCCGCAGCGCTTCCGTCCAGGGCTCGGCGCCGAAGAGCCCGTAGGACACGCCGATCGCGCGCGGGTCGCTGCCCTGCTCCCGCAGGCTCTCGCCGATGTAGAGCGCGAAGGACGGCGTGCAGGCCAGGCCCTGCGGCCGGAAGTCCTGCAAGAGGAGGATCTGGCGAAGGGTGTTGCCGGAGGAGGCCGGCACCACCGTGAGGCCCATGTGCTCGGCGCCGTCGTGGAAGCCGAGGCCGCCGGTGAAGAGCCCGTAGCCGTAGGCGATCTGGATGAGCTGGCCGGGCTCGGCCCCCGCCGCGGCCAGCGATCGCGCCATGACTTCTCGCCAGACGAGGAGGTCGTGTCGGGTGTAGCCCACCACGGTGGGCTTGCCCCGGGTGCCGGAGGAGGCGTGGATGCGGATCACCTCCGTGCGCGGCACCGCGAACAGGCCGAACGGGTAGTGCCGCCGCAGGTGATCCTTCACCGTGAACGGCAGCTCGGGGAGCCGCTCCAGCTCCACCGCGTCGTCCTTCACGCCGGCGGCGGCGAGCGCGTCCCGGTAGAACGGCACGCGGGCCCGCGCCCACGCCACGCTCGCGCGCAGCCGCTCGGTCTGGAGCGCCCGCATCGTCGAGCGTGACGCGGTCTCGGCCTCGCGGTTCCAGATCATGCGCTCAGCTCACCGCCACCCGGCGCACCAACCAGCCTTGCCGCTCGAGGAAGCGGGCCATGGTCTCGATCGTGCGCGGATCGGCGGCCGGATCGAGGCTGATGCGGTCCGGCAGGATGTAGCGCACCTCCGGGTAGGACACGAGCACCCGCAGCAGCGTGCGCACGCGCGGATCCCAGGAGAGAAGCCCCTGGCGCCCGCGCTCGGCCATGTGCGGGTCCCATTCCGTCTGGAGCCCGATCCGCAGCGTGCGCGCGGGCACCGCCGCCGCCATCACGCCCGCCGCGCGCGCAGGGCTTCGTAGCGCGCCACCATGGTCGCCGTCTGCTTCGGGGCCGCGAAGCGCGCCTCCACGAGCCGCCGCGCCGCCTGCCCCAGGCGCGCGCGGCGCTCCGCGTCCAGCAGGAGCCCGATCGCCGCGTCGGCCATCTCGCCGGTCTCCGCCTTGGTGAGGAGGCCCGTCTCGCCGTCGATGACCACCTCGTCCACCCCCGAGGCGCGCACCGCCACCGCGGGCAGCGCGCAGGCGTGGGCCTCGGCCAGCACCAGTCCCTGGGTCTCGGTCTCCGAGGCGAACAGGAAGAGATCGGCGGCCCGGTAGTAGTCGGGCAGCGCCTCGCGCGCCAGCCCGCCGTGGAAGACGATGCGGTGTCGGGCCCGCCCCGCCGCGGCGCGCCGCTGCAGCGCCTGGCCGTGGCTCCCCTTGCCCACTAGGTGAAGCGTGGCGGTCGACACCGCGGCGGCCACCGACTCGAAGGCGTCGAGGACGCGCTCGAGGCTCTTCTCCCGGTCGAGCCGGCCGGTGTAGAGGCAGATCAGCCCCTCGACCGGCAGCCCGAGACGACGCCGCGCCCGCTCCCGGCTGCCCGGGGCGAAGAGCGTGAGATCCACGCCGGTGGGGATGACCGCCACGGGAGCGCGGACGCCACGGCCGCGCAGAGTCTCGGCCACGTGCTCGGAGGGCGCCACGATCAGGTCGGCGGAGTCGGCGAACCGGCAGGCCAGCCGCACCGCGAGACGCTGGACCAGCCGCGCCGGCAGCGGCACGTAGTGCGCGTACTTCTCGTAGCGCGTGTGATACGTGAAGATCACCGGGCAGCCCTGACCCCGGGCCAGCCGCCGGCCGGTCACGCCGAGCAGGAAGGGATGGTGGACGTGGACGACGTCGAGCTCGAGCGCCCGGGCCAGCCGGCCGAGGCGCCGCGACACGGGCAACGCCAGCGAGAACCCGGGATAGGTCGGGGCGGGAATCGACGGGTAGCGGAAGACGAACGGCGGATCCGGATGCGGGTGCTGGGCCGCCGGAGCGAAGACCCAGGTACGGTGGCCGAGCGCCTCAAGCCCCTCGCGCAGGGTCTCGACCGCGGTCGTGACCCCGCCGCGGAACGGCAGGTAGTTGTTGGTGAACAGCCCGACCCGCATCCACTACTCGTCCGGGCTCTTCGGGTCCTGGCCGCGCTCGATGCGGTCGAAGTCGCCCGGTTTCAGCGACTCGAGCCACTCCTTGATCTTGGCCTGGTCGTCGCCCTTGCCGGTGCCGATCTCGGTCTCCTTGGCGACCTCCACGGTGCGGGCCTTCTGCACGACCTCTTCCTCGACGAAGATCGGCGCGCCCACCCGCAACGCCAGCGCGATGGCGTCCGACGGCCGGGAGTCCACCGTGATGTCGGCGGTGCCCAGGCGGAGGTGGATCACCGCGTAGAACGTGTTGTCGCGGAGATCGTTGACCACGACCTTCTGCACCCGCGCGTCGAGGGACTCCAGGATGTTCTTGATGAGATCGTGGGTCATCGGCCGGGGCGTCGAGATCTTCTCGAGCTCGAGCGCGATGGCGTTGGCCTCGAAGAGGCCCACCCAGATGGGCAGCGAGCGCTTCTCCTCCTCGTCGCGGAGGATGATCATGGGCATGTTGGAGAGCGGATCGAGCGCGAGTCCCTTCACTTTCATCTCCAGCCACATGGCGCGCCTCCTAGGCCTCTAGCTCCCCGCGGAGGCTGTGCGGCAGGGCGCGGGTGATCCGCACCGGCACCACGCGGCCCAGCAGATCGCGGCCTCCGGGATCGAAGTTCACCACTCGGTTGCACCGGGTGCGCCCGGCCGCCTCGCCCGCGTTCTTGCGCGAGACTCCGTCCACCAGCACCGGCAACGTCCGGCCCTCGAGGCACCGGCTGCGCGCGGCACCCACCTGGACGGCGGAGTCCAGGATCCGGCGGTTGCGGTCGGCCTTGACCTCCTCCGGGACCTGATCGGGCATCTCCGCCGCGGGCGTGCCCGGCCGGCGGGAGTAGCGGAAGGCGAAGACGTTGTCGTAGCCGACCTCCTCGACCACCTCCACGGTGCGCGCGAAATCCTCCTCGGTCTCGCCGGGGAAGCCCACGATGAGGTCGGTGGAGAGCGCCAGGTCCGGCACCGTCTCCTTGAGCTCCGCGATCAGCTCGAGGTAGCGCGCGCGGGTGTAGCCGCGGTTCATCCGCTCGAGCACGCGGTCCGAGCCCGACTGCAACGGCAGGTGCAGGTACTCGCAAACCTTGGGGACGTCGCGGATCGCGCGGATGAGACGGGGAGTGAGGTTGTAGGGGTTCGAGGTCGTGAACCGGATGCGCTCGATGCCGTGGATGTCGTCCACCCGCTCGAGCAGGGCGGCCAGATCGGTGGGCGGGCTCAGGTCCCGTCCGTAGGCGTTCACGGTCTGCCCGAGCAGCGTGACCTCGCGGCACCCCGCCTCCGCGAGCCCGCGGATCTCGCCCACGATGGTATCGGGAGGATGACTGCGCTCGCGGCCTCGAGTAGTCGGCACGACGCAGAAGGTGCAGTGCTTCTCGCAGCCCTCCATCACCGTGACGAAGGCCTTGAGCCGCTGGCCGCCCTCGGGTCGCGCGGTGATCTTCACCAGCGCGCCCTCGCCGGTCTCGACCACCGGGCCCCACCCCTGCTTCACGCGCCCGACCAGCTCGGCGACCCGAGCGATCGCGGGCGAGCCGAAGACCAGGTCCACGTAGGGCGCCCGCTCCTGGATCCGCCCTCTCTGCAGCTGCGCCATGCAGCCCATGACCCCGATGACCAGATCCGGCCGCTGCCGCTTGAGGTGGCGCAGGGCGCCGAGCTGGGAGAAGACCTTGTCTTCCGCCTTCTCTCGGATGGAACAGGTATTGAGCAGGATCAGGTCGGCGTCTTCCGGGCGGTCCGTGAGCTCGTAGCGCTCCTGCTTGAGCAGGCCCGCCACCCGCTCGGAGTCGTACTCGTTCATCTGGCAGCCGTAGGTGATCAGGTGGAGCTTGGACATCAGCGCGAGGAGGGCGGAGGACAATTCCGCATGATTGATCGGGACTTACGGTAGCACCCACCCCCCGGCATGTCAAACCGGCGGCGGTTCAGACGGTCTCCTCGAAGACTCCGATGCGGCGGAACTTCTCGTGGCGCTCTTCGACCAGCTCGGCCTGCGACTTGGACTTGAGCTGCCAGAGCTGATCCCGCAGGGCCGCGCGCAGGCTGGCCGCGGTGGCCTCCCAGTTGCGGTGGGCGCCGCCGACCGGCTCGGGCACGATCCCGTCGATCACGCCCAGCTTCAGGAGGTCCGGCGCGGTCACCCGCATCAGCTCGGCCGCCTCGGGAGCCTTCGCGGCATCGCCCCAGAGGATGGCCGCGCAGCCCTCGGGCGAGATCACCGAGTAGATCGCGTACTCGAGCATCAGCACCCGGTTGCCGACCCCGATGGCGAGGGCCCCCCCGCTGCCGCCTTCGCCGGTCACCACGCAGACCACCGGCGTGGGAAGCCCGGCCATCTCCCGGAGGTTGCGCGCGATCGCCTCCGCCTGCCCGCGCTCCTCGGCCCCGAGCCCCGGATAGGCGCCCGGCGTGTCGATGAACGCGATGATGGGCTTGCTGAACTTGCCCGCGAGCTGCATCAGGCGGAGCGCCTTGCGGTAGCCCTCCGGATGCGGCATGCCGAAGTTGCGCGCGATGTTCTCGCGGGTGTCGCGGCCCTTCTGGTGGCCGAGCACCACCACCGGCTCGCCGTCGAAGCTGGCGAGCCCGCCCACGATGGCCTTGTCGTCACCGAAGACGCGGTCGCCGTGCAGCTCGACCCAGTCCTCGAGCAGCAGGTTGACGAGGTCGAGGGTGTGCGGGCGCTTGGGGTGCCGCGCGATCTGGGTGCGCTGCCAGGCGGTCAGGCCGCCGTAGATGCGCTGCTGCAGGCGGGCGAGGCGCTCCTCGAGCTTCGCGATCTCGTCGCGCGCGCTGAGCGGGTCCTCCGCCGTGCGCAGCTCCGCGATGCGGTTCTCGAGCTCGAGGACCGGCTTCTCGAACTCAAGCTCGTCCGGCATACTCGACGAGTATACTGCCCGGTCCGAGCAGGCCTTCCACTTTCGTCACCAGCTCGGCCGCCGGTTCCACCGCCAGCTCCTTCACCCGGAGCACCACCTCCTGCTCGGGCAGCAGCACGTGGAGGAACAGCGGCGTGCGGCCCTCGTGCTCGCGACAGGCCGCCTTCAGCGAGGCGAGCAGGTCGGGCAGCGACTCCGCCGCCGCGCTCACCCGGATGCGGCAGGCGTGCGCGGCACCGCCGTGCCCGTTGCCATTGCCGGTGCCGCCGCCGTTGGCGCCGGCCGGACCCGCGTCACCCATCGCGTCCTCCAGGGGCTTGATCTCTTCCGCGAGCACGACCCGGCCCTTGTCGCTGTCGTCGGCGCGGCCGCGCACGATCACCGGGCCCTTGTGGCGGAGCGCCCCCGCGCAGCTCCGGTAGGGCTCGGGGAAGATCGTCAGGGGAATGCTGCCGTCCACCAGCTCGAGGGTGGCGAAGGCCATGCGATTGCCGCTCTTGGTGGTGCTCTCACTGAAGGCGCTCACCTGCCCCAGCAGGAGCACGCGCGCGCCGGTCGAGCGCGTGGCGAGGTCGGCGGCGCCGAGCGCGCCGATCCGGTGCGCCATCTCGCGATACTGCTCGAGCGGGTGCCCCGAGAGGTAGAAGCCCAGCACCTCCCGCTCGTGGGCCAGCATCTCCTCCTGCGGCCACTCCGGCACCCTGGCCGCCGCGGCCGGCACCGCCGCGGGCCGCGCCCCGCCGCCGCCGAGCACGTCGAAGAGCGAGACCTGCCCTTCCTCGCGGTCGCGCTGCTGGCGCTGGCCGCTGTCCATCGCCTGGTCGAGCGCGGCGAGCAGGCCCGCGCGCGTGCTCTGGAGCGAATCGAACGCGCCCGCCTTGATCAGGGACTCGACGACCCGCCGGTTGACCAGGCGCAGGTCGACGCGGGCGCAGAAGTCCTCCAGGGTGCCGAAGCGGCCGTCCGCCTCGCGGGCCCGCACGATGGAATCGATGGCGGTGGCGCCCACGTTCTTGATCGCGGCCAGCCCGAAATGGATCGCCTCCCCCGCCACCGTGAACTGGGCGCGCGAGACGTTGACGTCCGGCGGCTCCACTCGGAGGCCCATGGCGCGCGTCTCCTCCACGTACTGGACGATCTTGTCCGTCTTGTCCATTTCGGAGGTGAGCAGGGCGGCCATGAACTCGGTCGGGTAGTTGGCCTTGAGATACGCGGTCTGGTACGCCACCACCCCGTAGCACGCGGCGTGCGAATTGTGCACCGCGATGCCGTTGGCGATGAAGCTGGCGGCCCCCGGAACCTCGAAGTCGTAGGTCGCCTCCACGCCGTCGAGAATGAACCCGCGGGGGCGGGACCACCCGATCGGCGACTCCGCGAGCGCATCCAGAGGGGGTGAATCGAGCTGCTCGGCGAGACGTCTCAGCGTGTCACGTCGGACTCCCCCCTTCCGCCCATCCGCGAACATCATCCGGTAGGCGATCCCCAGCGCCTTGCAGCCGGCCCGCAGGCTCGAATACGTCTTGGCGATGGCCTCCCGGACGGGGTCCAGAGCGAGCGAAAGCGGGATGACGTCGACCGTGCCGCGGGCCAGGAGCTTCGGCCCCTCCGGGTACCCCCGCACCAGCGCGCCGAGGTCCTCGCGCTTTCGCCCCACAAGGTGCGATCCTACGAGCTGCTCGAACCATCGATAGGCGACGCGTCCACCCAGCAAGTTGACGGTGAAGCCTGGTCGGCGCGTGCCGCGATAGGCAAACTCCTTCCGGTGAATCGTCGACGATAGTCCCAGCTTCAACAGCAGGCGGCGCACGTCCTCGGCCAGCTCCCCGGAAGAGGTCGCGTAGAAGATGGATCGCGTCCCCCGATGTATGCACCCGTCGCCCTGAAAGAGCTTGGCGACGAGGATGGCAATGGCGTGAAGGTCCCAGCCATCGACCACGGTGGGCACTCGCTTGTCGAGAGCCCCCTTTCCCTTCAGTCCACAGTCCTCGAAAAGGAACCGCACCGCGCCAGCGGGCTTGCGGCGGTCGGCCCGGACCGGGCGGACCGACGACGCCTTGGGCGCCGCCCGATGCTCGAGGCGGGGTATCGTGTTCTCGAAGAGCGCGAGGGACCGGGCCATGTCGTCCAGCTCGTCCTCGGACGTCGAGAACAGGTAGAAGTGCCCTTCATAGTTGAGCGCCCCTTCGGACAGCGCGTACCCGAGGAGAGCCGGCTGGCAGTCCGGAACCGCCCGCGTTCCACACGGGAGCTCCCGGGCCACCGCCACGAAGTCATCGGAGCCCACCTCCTCCGCGTTGACCCAGCCTCGCTGCGTGAAGATCGGGTGATCGGGCGTGCAGCGGACCGTCATCCCATTCGCGAGACGGAGCCGGCCCACCGGCCGGACACCGCTCGGCCGGACCGCGCGCGCCCGGTAGGGGCCGTCCTTGGTAAGGACCAGGTCGCCGGCGCGCACGTCCGTGATGCGCTTCCGGCTGCCGTCGGCCATCTCGATGCGGGTGTCGGCGGTCAGGCACTTGTTGAACCCGTAGCCCGCGAACTTCTCGATGAGGTCCCAGATGCGCTCGGCCTTGCGCGCGTCGATCTTGTTGGCCTTGCAGCCCGAGATGAACTTCTCGCGCTGGGTGGCCATCAGCTCGCGGTCCTTCTTCCCCATCGCCTTGCGGAGGGTGTCGGCCTCGCCGAGCGAGAAGCCGGCGAGGTCGGCGGCCAGCCGCATCACCTGCTCCTGGTAGACCATGATCCCGTAGGTCTCCTGGAGGTGGCGCTCCATCAGGGGATGCTCGTAGGCGATGGGGGCGCGGCCGTGCTTGCGGTTGACGAAGTCCTCGATCAGGTCCATCGGGCCCGGCCGGTAGAGGGCCACCATCGCGATGATGTCCTCGATGCGCTGGGGCTTGAGGCGCTTGAGCGCGTCCCGCATCCCCGCCGACTCCAGCTGGAACACCCCGAAGGTGCGCGCCTCGGTGAGGAGCTGATACGTCCTCGCGTCGTCGAGCGGCAGCGTGTCGCCGTCGAGCTCGATCCCGCGCGACTCCTTGATCAGACGGAGGGCATCCGTGATCACGGTGAGGGTCTTGAGGCCGAGGAAGTCCATCTTGAGCAGGCCGAGCTTCTCGATCGGCCCCATCGCGTAGCCGGTGATCAGCTCGGGGCGCTTCGGGTCCTTGTAGAGCGGGACCCGCTCCATCAGGGGCTCGTCCGAGATGACCACCGCGGAGGCGTGCACCGAGGCGTGCCGGGTGCAGCCCTCGAGCGCGCGGGCCACCGCCCACATCTCCCCCACCCGCTGGTCGCGCTTGACCTGCTCGGCGAGCGGAGGCGCCTTCTCCAGCGCGTCGTCGAGCGTGATGTTGAGCGGGAAGCCGGGCACCAGCTTGGCGATCCGGTCGGCCTCACCGTAGGAGAAGCCCAGCACGCGGGCCACGTCCCGGATCACCGCCTTGGCGCCCATGGTTCCGAACGTGATGATGTGGGCCACCCGGTCGGCCCCGTAGCGGTCCACCACGTAGCGGATGACCTCGTCGCGCCGGTCGTCCGCGAAGTCGATGTCCATGTCCGGCATCGAGATCCGTTCGGGGTTGAGGAAGCGCTCGAAGATCAACCCGTAGCGGATCGGGTCCACGTTGGTGATGCCGAGGCAGTAGGCCACCAGCGAGCCCGCCGAGGAGCCGCGGCCCGGCCCCACCGCGATGCCCTGGCGGCGCGCGTAGCTGATGAAGTCCCAGACGACCAGGAAGTAGCCGGAGAAGCCCATCTTGGAGACCACGCCCAGCTCGTAGCGGAGCCGCTCGACGACCGCGTCGGCCGGGGAGGAGCCGTAGCGCCGCTTGAGCCCTTCGAAGGCGCGCTCCTCGAGATAGGAGTCGAGGGTGAAGCCGTCCGGCACCTGGTACTTGGGGAGGTGGAACTGGCCGAACTGCAGATCCACGTTGCAGCGCTCGGCCACCGCCAGCGTGTTGCGGTAGGCCTCGGGCAGGTCCTTGAAGACCGCGCGCATCTCGTCGGCCGACTTCACGTAGAACTCGTTGGTCGAGAACTTCCACCGGTTCGGATCACTCATGGTGGTGCCGGTCTGGATGCAGAGCAGGGCCTCGTGGGCGCGCGAGTGATCCGCCTCGAGATAGTGCGAATCGTTGGTGCCGCAGAGGGGCGCGCCGATGGCGCGGGCGATCCGGATGGTGCCCTCGGTCACCGCCACCTGCTGCTCGAGGCCGTGCGACTGGACCTCCATGAAGTAGAAGTCCTTGCCGAACACCTCCTGGTACCATCCCGCCGTCTCGCGGGCCTTGGCCTCGTCGCCGGCCGACAGCAGCCGGCTCACCTCGGAGTTGAGGCAGCCGGAGAGCACGAGCAGGCCGTCCGCGTGCTGGGCCAGCAGCTCCCGGTCCACCCGCGGCTTGTAGTAGTAGCCCTCGAGGTAGGCCTTGGAGACCAGCTTCATGAGGTTGGCGTAGCCCGCGCGGGTGCGCGCGAGCACCGTGCAGTGGCTCGCGCCCTCGTAGCCGCCGTCCTGGCTCGAGCGTTCGAAGCGGCTGCCGGGGGCCACGTAGAGCTCGCAGCCCAGGATCGGCTTCACGCCCGCCTTCTCGCAGGCGGTGTAGAAGTCCACCGCCCCGAAGAGGTTGCCGTGGTCGGTGAGGGCGAGAGCCGGGAACTTCAGCGCCTTGGCGCGGTCGACCAGCTTCTCCAGCCGCGCCGCGCCGTCCAGCAGGCTGTACTCGGAGTGGACGTGCAGGTGCACGAAATCGGCATGTTTCATTTTGAGTCGCTCAATCGTGGAAGACTTCGGGTTGCGGTTGGGCCTCTTCGCGCCCTTCGGCGCTCATCGGGGCGTCGAAGTCACGTGGGAGCAGACGCCGCCAGCCCCCGGCCTCCGGTTGGGCCTCTTCGCGCCCTTCGGCGCTCATCGGAGCGTCGACGTCACGTGGGAGCAGACGCAAGCCCCCGGGCCTCCGGTTGGGCCTCTTCGCGCGGTGCGGCCTCTTCGCCCCTTCGGGGCTCATCGGGGGGTGATGGTCACGCGTGCTGGTGCCCGTTCGGTCGTGCGGCGGCCGCGGCGCGTGGCCGGCGCCCCGGGCGCGACGATCACTCCCACTCGATGGTGCTCGGCGGTTTGGAGGAGATGTCGTAGACGACGCGGTTGACGCCCTTGACCTCGTTGATGATGCGGCTCGAGATCCGGCCCAGCAGATCGTAGGGCAGGCGCGCCCAGTCCGCGGTCATGGCGTCCTGGCTCGTCACCGCGCGGAGCGCGATCACCTGCGCGTAGGTGCGGAAGTCGCCCATCACGCCCACCGTGCGCACCGGGAGCAGCACCGCGAAGGCCTGCCAGAGCTCCTGCTCGAGCCCGGCCCGGCGCACCTCGTCCTGGACGACGGCGTCGGCCTCGCGCAGCAGCGCCAGCCGCTCCTCCGTCACCTCCCCCAGCACGCGGATGGCGAGCCCGGGTCCCGGGAAGGGCTGCCGCCAGATGATCTCGCGCGGCAGGCCGAGCAGGGCGCCCAGCTCCCGGACCTCGTCCTTGAACAGCTCGCGGAGCGGCTCGACCAGCTTGAATCGCATGTCGGGCGGCAGGCCGCCCACGTTGTGATGGGTCTTGATGGTGGCCGACGGGCCCTTGAAGGACACCGACTCGATCACGTCGGGATAGAGCGTGCCCTGGGCCAGCCACGGGATGTGGCCGAGCTTCCGGGCTTCATCCTCGAAGACCGCGATGAACTCCGCGCCGATCGCCTTGCGCTTGATCTCGGGGTCCGTAACACCTTGAAGTCTGTCGAGAAATCGCTTGGTTGCATCGACATGTATCAGGTTCATCTTGAATGCATCGCGGAAGGTCCGCACCACCCCGTCCGCCTCGCCCTTCCGCAGGAGCCCGTTGTCCACGAAGAGGCACGTGAGCTGATCGCCCACCGCCCGGTGGATCAGCGCGGCCACCACGGACGAATCCACGCCGCCGGAGAGCGCGCAGAGCACCGGGTCCCGGCCGACCTGGCGCCGGAGGCTCTCGACCGCCGAATCCACGAAGGAGGGCATGGACCAGTCGGTGGAGGCGCCGGCCGCCGCCAGGAAGTTCTTCAGCACCGTCTTGCCCTGGGGGGTGTGGGCGACCTCGGGATGGAACTGCACCGCGAAGAGCCGGCGCACGGGATCGGCCATGGCCGCGACCGGGCAATTGTCGGTGGCGGCGAGGCTCGTGAACCCGGGCGGCGGCTTCAGCACGGTGTCGCCGTGGCTCATCCACACGGTGACGAGGCCGTCGGCCTCGGGCTCCACGCCGTGGAGCAGGCCCTCGCGGCTCAGCAGCCGCAGCTGCGCCTTGCCGTACTCGCGCCGCTCGGCCGGCACCACGTGGCCGCCCAGGAGGTAGCCCATGGCCTGCATGCCGTAGCAGATGCCGAGCAGCGGGAGCCCGGCCTCCAGCAGCCGCTTGTCCGGCAGCGGCGCCTCGTCCTCGTAGACGCTCGACGGGCCACCGGACAGCACGATCCCGGTGTAGCCGCCGGCCAGCACGCGGTCCACCGGGTCCGTGCACGGAAGGATCTCGGAGTAGACGCCCAGCTCGCGGATGCGGCGGGCGATCAGCTGGGTGTACTGGCCACCGAAATCGAGGATGGCGATCTTGCTAGTCATGGCCGAGTGACTCCACGAGGTGGAGGGGCCACTTCGCCCCTTCGGGGGCCTTCACTGGAACCGCCCGTCCGGTGACTCCACCGTTCGGGGGGCGCCCGCGCAACCGGCCGGATTCACCGTGCCCGGGGGTTCTAGCGCGGGGTGCCGAGCTTCTGGGCGCGCTGGAAGACCTTGCCCTCGGTCTTGATCGAGGGCGCGATGATCAGCTCGGTCTGCTGCAGCTCACGGATGTTCATGGCGCCCACCGAGCCCATGCAGGTGCGGATCGCGCCCACCAGGTTGAGCGTGCCGTCCTCGGTGAAGGCCGGCCCGAACAAGATCTGCTCGAGCGGCCCCGCGATGCCCACCCGGATGCGCGTGCCGCGCGGCAGGTTGGAGTGCGGAGTGGCCATGCCCCAGTGGTAGCCGCGGCCGGGCGCTTCCTGGGCGCGCGCGAAGGCGGAGCCGATCATGACCGCGTCCGCGCCGGAGGCCAGCGCCTTGCAGATGTCGCCGCCGGTGGTCATGCCGCCGTCGGTGATGATCGGCACGTAGCGGCCGGTCTTCTTGTAGTAGAAGTCGCGCGCGGCCGCCGAGTCCGCGGTGGCGGTGACCTGGGGCACGCCCAGGCCCAGCACCTCGCGGCTCGTGCAGGCGGCCCCCGGCCCCACCCCGATCAGCAGCGCGTCCACGCCACAGTCCATCAGCTCGAGACAGGCCTCGTAGGTGACCACGTTGCCGATGATGAGCGGGATCGAGAGGTGCTTCTTCAGCTTCCGGAGGTCGACCGGGGTGTACTCGCTCGCGACGTGCCGCGCGGTGGTCACGGTGGACTGCACGACGAAGAAATCCGCACCCGCCTCTTCCGCGATCTTGGCGAAGCGCTCGGCCCGCTGCGGGATCGCGGAGACCAGCACCGGCCCCCCGCCCTTCTTGATCTCGCTGATC
>DATHSW010000033.1:0-2457 GCA_035463855.1 Candidatus Deferrimicrobiaceae bacterium
CTCTACAACGAGCTGCTCCAGAAAGAGCTCAAGATGAACGTGTTCGTGCCCGTCTTCACGACCAGCCTGCCGTACTGGGAGCCGCTCGGCTGGTTCAAGAAGCCGTTCAACAGCCTCGCCGACCTGCGCAAGATGAAGTTCCGGACCTCGGGTCTCGGCATGGAGATGATGAAAGGCATGGGGGTCTCGGTGGTCACGCTCGCGGGCGGCGAGGTCGTCCCGGCGCTGGAGCGGGGAACGGTGGACGGCGCCGAGTGGGCCCTCCCCAGCCACGACATCCTCATGGGCTTCCAGAACGTCACCAAGAACTACTACATGCCCGATCTCCGTCAGCCCGCGTCCTACCAGGAGATCATCGTCAACAAGGCGAAGTGGGACGCCCTGCCGAAGGATTTCAAGGCGATCGTCAAGTGGGCCGGCATGGCCGAGATCATCCGCATGACCGCCTACAGCGTGGACCAGGACAGCAAGGCGATCGAGGAGCTGGAGAAGAAGCACGGCGTCGTCGTCCGGAGGACGCCGGCCGACGTCCTGAAGGCGCAGGTGGTGGCCATTGACAAGGTGTACGAGGCCGAGGCCCAGAAGAACCCGTTCTTCGCCAGGGTGCTCAAGTCCCAGAAGGACTTCGCCTCGCGGGCGGTCCCTCACGCGCAGAAGATCCGGCCGCCGATCGAGGTGGTCGTGGCTCACTACTGGAAGAAGTAGGCCCCCACCCCCTTCCTGGCCCCGCCCGCCGGCGCCCCACCCGCCGGCGGGCGGGGTCAGCGCCCGGGCCCGGAACTGCCCGCCAAGCTGTGCTAGTATCGGCGCCCAGAGCCCGGAGCACCCGACTCCGGGGAACCTATTTGAGGGAGAGCGACCAATGGCACAGGTAGTCCTCAAGGACCTCAACAAGAAGTACGACGAGGTGCACGCCGTCAAGGACGTGAACCTCACCATCCGCGACAAGGAGTTCATGGTCTTCGTGGGCCCGTCGGGCTGCGGCAAGACCACGACCCTCCGCATGGTCGCGGGGCTCGAGGAGATCACCGCCGGTGAGATCTCGATCGGCGACCGGGTGGTCAACGACCTGCCCCCCAAGGACCGGGACATCGCGATGGTGTTCCAGAACTACGCGCTCTATCCGCACATGAGCGTGTACGACAACATGGCCTTCGGCCTCAAGATGCGCAAGTTCCCCAAGGCGGAGATCGCCAAGCGCGTGCAGGACGCCGCCGAGATCCTGGGCATCCAGGAGCTGCTCAAGCGGAAACCCCGCCAGCTCTCGGGAGGCCAGCGGCAGCGCGTGGCGGTCGGACGCGCGATCGTGCGCCACCCCCAGGTGTTCCTCTTCGACGAGCCCCTCTCGAACCTCGACGCCAAGCTGCGCGTGCAGATGCGGGTGGAGCTCAAGCGCCTGCACGAGCGCCTGGAGACCACCGCCATCTACGTGACCCACGACCAGGTGGAGGCCATGACACTCGGCAGCCGGGTGGTGGTCATGAAGGACGGCTGGGTGCAGCAGGTGGGCGAGCCCATGGAGATCTACAGCCGGCCCGCCAACAAGTTCGTGGCCGGCTTCATCGGCTCCCCCGCCATGAACTTCATCCCGGTGACCATCAACGAGGCCAACGGCGCGATCTACGCCGAGGCCAGCGGGCTGCGGACCAAGGTGCCCGTCGAGAAGGCGAACGCGCTCAAGCCGTACAAGGGCCAGTCGGTGACGCTCGGGATCCGGCCGGAAGACCTCCGCGTCGGCTCCGGCGCCGACTCCTCCGACCTGTCGTTCGACGCGGTGGTGGACGTCGTGGAGCCTCTCGGCGCCGAGATCCTGCTGGACGTCGCGGTGGCCGGCCAGTCGGTGGTGTGCCGCGTGGAGCCGACCGTCAAGGCGCGCGCGCACGACAAGATCCGCATGGCCTTCGTGCCCGAGCGCATCCACTTCTTCGATTCGAAGACCGAAGCGGTCCTGAAGTAGGCGAGACCGTGGCCGGGGGCCCTCGGGTCCCCGGCCATCCCCGCCGGCCCGGGGGTTGACAAGGCCTCCGCTCTCCGGCTAGAAGTGAGCAGCGTTCCGATCCGGCGTCGGCTCACGAGGAGGTGAGACACACGCGCTAGGGTTCTCTCAACTGGCCCCCAGACCTCCCGACCGATACGGAGGCCCTCCATGGATCAGACCGCTCTCCGCAGCCTCGGCCGTCGTCGCTTCCTCCGCACCGCCGCCGGCACCACGGCCGGGATGGCCTCCTGGCTCGCCCTCGGCCGCGCTCCCGCGCTCGCCCAGAAGCGCGAGCTGACCTTCTTGAGCTGGAACCACTTCGTCCCCGCCGCGGACGACGAGCTGCGCAAGCAGGCGGAGGCGTTCAGCAAGCAGGCCAACTGCACGGTCCGCGTGGACACGATGGCGCACCTGCAGATGCCCGCCAAGGTGGCCGCGGAGGCACAGTCGCAGTCCGGGCACGACATGTTCCGGACCGC
>DATHSW010000034.1:0-27639 GCA_035463855.1 Candidatus Deferrimicrobiaceae bacterium
GGGCTCGGGGTCGGGCTCGGGGCGCGGCCCTTCGCGGACGGGGTGGACGTCATCTACTACATCGCCCAGGAGAACTACCCGGTGGAGTACGTGGAGCGCGACTTCCCGCTCCGGGTGGAGCGCTACGCGGTGCGCCCGGACTCGGGCGGGCCGGGCGTCCAGCGCGGCGGCACCGGCGTGGTGCGCGACGTGCGGGTGCTGGCCGAGCGCGCCGAGCTCGCCACGCGGATGGAGAACACGGTGGTCGCGCCCTACGGGGTGGCGGGCGGCGGCGCGGGCCGGACCGGGCGCATCACGCTCAACCCCGGCACGCCCGACGAGCGGGTCCTCCCGGCGCTGGGTGACGCGATCGTCCTGAAGCGCGGCGACCTGCTCCGCTTCGAGACCTGCGGGGGCGGCGGCTGGGGCGACCCGTTCGCGCGCGAGCCGGAGCGGGTGCGCCAGGACGTGGCGCGCGGCTTCGTGACGCCGCGGGGGGCCCTCGACGACTACGGGGTGGTGCTGGACGAGGCCACGCTCGAGGTCGACAAGACGGCGACCCAGGAGGAGCGCGCCCGCCGGGCCCGGGACCTGCCGCTGATCGACCGCGGGCCCGGCTTTGCCCAGGCCGAGGAGCGCTGGCGGGGCTTCCGGGGCCGGTAGCGCGCGGCGCTCAGACCTGGGCTGAGCCGAGCGAGCCCCGCAGGCGCGGGTCGAGCCAGTCGCGGAGGTGGTCGCCCAGCAGGTTCACCGCCAGCACCGTGACGAAGATCGCGAGGCCGGGGAAGGCGGTGAGCCACCACGCGGTGTTGAGGTAGAGCCGCCCCCCGTTCAGCATCCGGCCCCAGGTCACCACGCTCGGCTCCACGCCCAGGCCCAGGAACGACAGCGTGGCCTCCAGCACGATCATGTTGGCCACCGCGAAGACCGCCACCACGATCACCGGCGAGAACACGTTGGGCAGCACGTGCCGCAGCACGATGCGCGCGTCGCCCGCGCCGTTGGCGCGGGCGGCCTGCACGAAGTCGCGGGTCCTGACCGTCAGGGTCTCGCCGCGCACCAGGCGGGCGTAGAGGGTCCAGCCGGTCACGCTCAGGGTGAGGATGACGTTGGGCAGGCCGGGACCGAGGACCGCCACCACCGCGATCGCGAGCAGGATGGTGGGGATCGCGAGCTGGATGTCGGTGACGTGCATCAGCACGTCGTCGGTGCGCCGGCCCACGTAGCCCGCGACGAGGCCGACCAGCACGCCGAGCGGGCACGACACCCCCACCGCGATCACCCCGACCAGGAGCGAGATCCGCGCCCCGTGGATCAGGCGGCTCAGGATGTCGCGCCCGACCTCGTCGGTGCCGAGCACGTGGCCGGGAACGCCCGGCGGCTGCAGCCGCTTCAGGATGTCCTGGTCGTTGGGCCCGTAGGGGGCGAGGCGCTCCGCGAAGACGGCGGCGAGCAGGATGAGCCCGAGGGCGGCCGCGGAGAGCCAGAACACCGGATCCCGCCGCATCAGGCGGCCTCCGAGCGGATGCGCGGATCGAGCGCCGCGTAGGCCAGGTCCACCAGGAGGTTCACGGTGACGAAGATCAGCGAGACCACGAGCACCACGCCCTGGACCACCGGGAAGTCGCGGTTGAAGATCGCTTCCACCACGAGACGCCCGATGCCGGGCCACGCGAAGATGGTCTCGGTCACCACCGCGCCGCCCAGGAGCTGGGCGAACTGCAGGCCGAGCAGGGTCACGATCGGGATCGCCGCGTTCTTGAGCGCGTGCGCCGCGAGCACCCGCGGCTCGGCCACGCCCTTGGCCCGCGCGGTCCGCACGTAGTCCTGGCCCAGGACCTCCAGCATGCTCGAGCGGACCAAGCGGGCCAGGCGCCCGAGGATCACGGTGGAGAGGCTCACCGCGGGCAGCACCAGGTGGGCGAGGGAGCCGCGGCCGAAGACGGGCAGCCAGCGCAGGTAGACGCCGAAGAGGGTGATCAGCAGCAGGGCGAGCCAGAAGATGGGCACCGCCTGGCCCGCCACCGCGCCCACCATGGCCACGCGGTCCACCAGCGAGCCGCGGCGGACCGCGGAGACGATGCCGGCGGGCACCGCGACCGCCACCGCGATCAGTAGCGCGGCCACCGTCAGCTCCACGGTGGCGGGCAGGCGCTCCCGGATCAGGGTGGAGACCGGCCGGTTGCTGCGCAGGGAGACGCCCAGGTCGCCCTGGACCGCGCGGCTCAGGTAGCGGCCGAACTGCTCGTGGAGCGGCCGGTCGAAGCCGAGCGCGCGCCGCGTGGCCGTGACCACCTCGGGCGGCGCGTCGCTCGAGACCATGAGCAGCACCGGATCGCCCGAGAGGTGGACGAGCCCGAAGACCACGAGCGACACCCCGACGGCCACGATGACCGCGTGGCCGAGCCGGCGGAGGAGGAACGGAAGCGCTTCAGGCCTCCACGTAGGTGTCGCGCACCCAGAGGAAGTTGTCCGGGCGCATCTTGAACCCCTTCACCTTCCTGGAGACCCCGAACAGCTCGTCGAGCTGCCAGAGGAAGAGCCACACCGCCTCGTCGTGCAGGCCCGTGAGCGCCTTGGCCCCGAGCTCCTTGCGCTTCTTGGGATCGAAGGTGCGCTCGTACTCCTCGATGGTCTTGAGGAGGTCGCCGGAGGCGTCGAAGTAGCGGAAGGTCTGGAAGGTGGGCTTGAAGCGCTGCACGGTGTAGGAGGCGTCCCACGTGCCGTTGATGAAGGCGTAGTAGAAGCAGTCCTTGTGGGTGGAGGCCGCGGAGCGCTTGTTGTACTCCGCCCATTCCAGCACCTGCACCTTGGTCTTCACCCCGACCTTGTCCCAGTAGCCCGCGATGACCTGCGCGGTCTCCTCGGCCAGCACCCAGCGGCCGATCGACTGCCACATCGTCAGCTCGAAGCCCTGGCCGAAGCCCGCCTCCGCGAGGAGCGCCTTGGCACGCGCCGGATCGTAGGGATACGGGCCCGGGTCGATGGTGTTGGCCACGTTCTTGCCGGTGACCGTGTTGAGGAACTGGCCGCGGCCGGAGTAGAGGCCCTTCAGAATGGCCGCTCGGTCCACCGCCATGTTGAGCGCCTGGCGCACGCGGCGGTCTTTGAGCGGCGCGGACTCGCGGGCGTTGAGCAGGATGCCGTGGGTCAGCGAGCTCAGCTCGGAGTACAGGCGCAGATTGGCGTCGCCCTCGACGGTGGGCACGAGGGGAAACGGGAGGTTCAGCATCACGTCCACGTCGCCCCGCTGCAGGGCGGCGAGCCGGGTGGCCGCGTCCGGGATCACCTGCCAGACGATCTTCTGGCTGGGCGGCTTCGGGCCCCAGTAGCTCGGGTTCGCCTCCAGCACCACGCGGTCGCCCACCACGTGCTCCACGAAGCGGAAGGGGCCGGTGCCGATGAAGCGGTCGGTGACGAACTTGTCCTTGAACTCGGCGAGCCCCTTGGCGGGGGCGATGTTCATGGACTCGGCGGCGAGCCGGCTCGGCACCATCGGGTCCGGGACCTTGGTGACGATCCGCACCGTGTAGGGATCGACGATGACCACTTCCTGGCCGAACGACGGGGGCCAGGTGAGCTTGGCCAGGGTGTTGAGCTTCGAGGCGATGGCCCGCTCGACGGTGAACTTGACCGACTCCGCGTTGAAGTCCTCGCCGTTGTGGAACTTGACGCCCCGGCGCAGCTTGACCTCCCACGTGTTCGGGTTGAGGTTCTTCACCGACTCGGCCAGCAGCGGCTTGATCTCCATGGTGTGCGGGTCGCGGGTGAAGAGTCCCTCGCCCATGAGGTTGATGATCGAGCCGCTCAGCACCGAGCGGAACTGGTGCGGGTCGATCGTCTCCGGCGTGGACGGGAAGCCGATGGTGAGCGTGGGCTTCCGGCCCTGAGCGGCCGCGGCGACGGGCTTGAGGGCGGCGAGGGCGGCGGCGGCTCCGGCTTGCTTGAACAGGTCGCGGCGAGTCGGCATCGAATCCTCCTGGGATCGTGAGCGTGCGGGGAGAGTTTACCGCAATGGCTGGGCGAGGTGCAGCCGAAGGCGAGCCGAGCGAATATAATACTCGCGGCCATGGGACGAGTGGACGGCAAGGTCGCGGTGGTGACGGGCGCTGCCCACGGTTTGGGCCGCGCGATCGCGGAACGGCTGGCCGGAGAGGGCGCGCACGTGACCCTGGGCGACGTGGACGCGGCCGGGCTCGAGCGTGCCGTCGCGGACATCACCCGGGCGGGCGGCCGGGCCGCCGCCGTCGTGGGCGACGTGACCGAGGAGGAGCCGGCCGCGCGCCTCATCGCCACCGCGGTGGAGCGCGGGGGCCGCCTGGACATCCTGGTCAACAACGTGGGCGGCAGCCGCAACGCCCGCATCTGGGAGATGCGGGTCGAGGACTGGGACTTCGTGCTCCGCTTGAACCTCCGCTCGACCTTCCTCTGCACGCGCGCCGCGGTGCCGCACATGATGCGCCGGCGCTATGGCCGCATCGTGTGTCTCTCCTCCGGCGCGCGCGAGGGCACCCCGTGGACCGCCTACTACCAGGGCGGCTCGGCGTACTCCGCGTCCAAGGCCGGAGTGCACGGATTCATCAGAGACGTCGCGCTCGAGCTCGCCGAGCACGGCATCAACGTCAACGCGGTGGCGCCCGGGCCCATCGACACCGAGCGCGTCGGCGAGGGCCTCCGGCGCCTGAACGAGACGGTGGAGTACAGCCCCAACCGCATGACGCCGCTGCGCCGCCTCGGCCGGCCCGCCGAGGTGGCCGACGCGGTCCTGTTCCTGGCCTCCGACGAGGCCACCTACATCACCGGCCACACCCTTGCCGTCACCGGCGGGCGCTGACCGAGGAGATCACGACCATGACCAAGGGCGAGCTGATGGAGCGGGTGCGCGCAGCCATCGACCACCACGGCGCCGAGATCATCGAGCTCGGGGAGGCGATCCGCCGGCATCCCGAGCTCGGGTTCAAGGAGTTCAAGACCTCCAAGCTCGTCGCGCAGACCTTCGAGCGCATGGGGCTCGCACCGCGGACCGGGCTGGCCCTCACCGGCGTGCGCGCCGACGCGGCCGGGCGCGCCGGAGACGGGCCCACGCTCGCGCTCTTCGGCGAGCTCGACGGCCTGGTGGTGGTCGGGCACCCGGTGGCCGACCCGGAGACGGGCGCCGCGCACGCCTGCGGCCACAACGCGCAGGTCGCGGGGATGCTGGGCGCGGCCATGGGCCTGCTCGAGGCCGGCGCCTTCGAGCACCTGGCCGGCCGCGTGGCCTTCATCGGCGTGCCCGCCGAGGAGTACGGCGATGTGGAGTGGCGCGTGGCTCAGCGCGACGCGGGCCGGCTCGAGTTCATGGGCGGCAAGCCGGAGATGCTGCGGCTCGGCCACCTCGACGACGTGGACATGGGGATGATGATCCACGCCACCCCGCGCCGCGAGGAGGGCAAGCTGGCGGTACCGATGTCGAACAACGGCTGCGTGGTGAAGACGGTGCGCTATCTCGGCCGCGCCGCCCACGCGGGCGGCGCGCCCCACCTGGGCGTCAACGCGCTCTACGCGGCCCAGATCGGCCTCATGGCCATCAACGCGGTGCGCGAGACGTTCCGCGACGAGGACACCATCCGCGTGCATCCGATCATCACCCACGGCGGCTCGCAGGTGAACGTGATCCCCGGCGAGGTGCGGCTCGAGACCTTCGTGCGGGGCAAGTCGCTCGAGGCCATCGCGGACGCGGACCGGAAGGTGGACCGCGCCCTGCGGGCCGGGGCGCTGGCGCTGGGCGCCACCGTGGAGATCGAGACGCTCCCCGGCTATATGCCGCTCCGCTGCGACCCGCTGATGGTGGAGCGCTTCCGGGCCATCGCGGCCGACCTGGTGGGTGCGGACAACGTGCGCACCATCCAGCACCGGACCGGTTCCACCGACATGGGCGACCTCGCGCAGGTCATGCCGATCATCCATCCCTACGTGGGCGGGGCCAGGGGCACGCCGCACGGGGCGGACTACGAGATCGTGGATCCGGGGCTGACCTATCTCACCAACGCGAAGGCGCTGGCCTCCATGGTGGTGGACCTGCTCGCCGACGGGGCGGCGGTGGGCCGGGAAGTGGTCGCGAAGGCGAAGCCACCGCTCACCCGCCAGGGCTACCTAGACTTCCAGCGGAAGATGAGCCGCCGCGAAACCTACGACGGCGCGACGTCCTGAGAGGGTGCCCTCAGCCCTCAGCCGCGAGCGACCGTGAAGGCGACGTAGAGCGATTGCGGGCCGCGCTGCAGCAGCACGGTGACCCGGTCGCCGTCCTTCACGTCCTTGGTGACCTTCTCGAAGTCCTGGACGCTCCGCACCTTCTGCCGGTTCACCTCGCGGATGACGTCGCCGCGCTGAAGTCCCGCCTCGGCGGCCGCGCTCTCCTCCTCCACCGCGAAGACGATGACGCCCTCCGGACCGCGCAGGTTGAGCTGGCGGGCCAGCTCGGGGCTGATCGGCCGCACGTCGAGGCCGAGCAGGCTCTTGCCCTTGTTGGTGGACTTGAGCGCCACCGTCTCGTCCGGCGTCTCGCCGATCTTGATCTCGAGCGTCTTCTCGCCCTTGTCCCGCCAGACCTTCAGCGGCACCGCGCGCCCGGGAGTGGCCGCCGCCACCGCCTTCTGCAGCTCCTGGGGCGAATCCACCTTCTTCTTGTCGAACTCGATGATGACGTCGCCGGAGGCGATGCCCGCGGCCGCGGCCGGGCTCGCCTGCATCACGTCGGAGATCAGCACCCCGTTCTGCTCCTTGAGCCCGAAGCTCTTGGCCAGCTCCGGCGTGAGCGGCTGGATGGACACGCCGAGCCACCCGCGGGTGACCTTGCCCTTGGCGGCCAGCTCGGTGTAGATGCGCTTGGCCATGTTGACCGGGATCGAGAAGCCGATCCCCACGTTGCCGCCGGTGCGCGAGAGGATCGCGCTGTTGATGCCGACCACCTCGCCCGACATGTTCACGAGCGGGCCGCCGGAGTTGCCCGGATTGATGGCCGCGTCGGTCTGCAGGAAGTCGTCGAAGGGACCCTGGCCGATGGAGCGGCCCTTGGCGCTGATGATGCCCGCGGTCACCGTCTTCTGCAGCCCGAACGGCGAGCCGATGGCGAGCACCCAGTCGCCCACCTTCACGCTGTCGGAGTCGCCCAGGTTGGCCGCCGGGTACGGCCCGGCGCCCTGGAGCTTGAGCACCGCGAGGTCGGTCTTGCGGTCCACCCCCGCGAGCTTGGCCTTGTGCTTCTTGCCGTCGGCGGTGCCGACTTCGATGTCGGTGGCGCGCTCGACCACGTGGGCGTTGGTGAGCACGATACCGGACGGGTCCACGATCACCCCGGAGCCGAGACTGCGCTGCACCTGCTGGCGCTCGGGCGCGTCCCCGAAGAAGCGCCGGAAGAACTCGTCGCCGAAGAACTCCTCCACCGGCGTGCGGCCGCTCACCCGGGTCACCGTGTTGATGTTGACCACCGCCGGCCCCACGCTCTCCGCGACCTGGGCGAAGCTGCCCGACGGGATCGGCAGCGCGGCGGGCATGATACGCGGCTGGGTGCCGGAGGGCAGGGTGCCCAGGGGCAACGAGCCCGGCGCGGACGGCTTGACCTGGTCCACGGCGCCCGCCCCCCAGGTGCCGAGGCCCGCCCCCACCACGAGGGTGACGAGGACTATGAACGCCAGCGTGCTGCGCTTGACTGAGATCATCGTTACACTCCCACGGGCTCCCCGGCCAGGAGCTCCCTGAGCCGGTCGCCCTCCAGTGTCTCTCGCTGCTTGAGCTCGGCGGCGGCCTCCATCAGCACCCGCTTCCGGGTGGTCAGGAGATCCCGCACGCGGTCGTAGATCCGGTCGATGATGGCGCGCGTTTCACCGTCGATCCGACGCGCGCTTTCCTCGCTGTATTCACGCTCCTGGGGCAGGCCCGAGCCCCGGAGGAACATGGCCTGCTGGCCGCCGCCGAAGGTCATCGGGCCGAGCTGTTCGGACATGCCGTACTGCATGACCATCAGACGGGCCAGCTCGGTGACCCGCTCCAGGTCGTTGTGGGCGCCGGTGGAGACCTCGCCGTAGATGACCTCCTCGGCCACCCGCCCGCCCAGCAGGACCGCGATCCGGTCCTCCATCTCGCTGCGCGTGAGCAGGTAGCGGTCCTCCAGCGGGAGCTGGTAGGTGGCGCCCAGCGCCGCCACGCCGCGCGGGATGATGGTCACCTTGTGCACGGGATCGGCGTGCGGCAGGGAGGAGGCGACCAAGGCGTGGCCGATCTCGTGATGCGCGACGATGTCGCGCTCCTTGTCGGAGAGCACGCGGCTCTTCCGCTCGAGGCCGCCGACCACCCGGTCCACCGCCTCCTCGAGGTCGGCCATGTCCACCGCGTTTTTGCCCTTGCGCGCGGCGAGCAGCGCGGCCTCGTTGATGATGTTCGCCAGGTCGGCCCCCGCCATTCCCGGAGTGCGCGCAGCCAGCACGTGCAGATCCACGCTGGGCGCCAGCTTCACGTTGCGGGCGTGCACCTGGAGGATGGCCTCGCGGCCCTTGACGTCGGGCCGGTCCACCACCACCTGGCGGTCGAAGCGGCCGGCCCGCAGCAGGGCCGCGTCCAGCACCTCGGGCCGGTTGGTGGCCGCCATGATGATCACGCCCTTGGACGAGTCGAAGCCGTCCATCTCGGCCAGGAGCTGGTTCAGGGTCTGCTCCCGCTCGTCGTGTCCCGACAGGAAGCCGGTATTGCCGGCCCGCGTCTTGCCGATGGCGTCCAGCTCGTCGATGAAGACGATGCAGGGCGCCTTCTCCTTGGCCTGCTCGAAGAGATCGCGGACCCGGGAGGCGCCCACGCCCACGAACATCTCGACGAACTCCGAGCCCGAGAGGAAGAAGAACGGCACGTCGGCCTCGCCCGCCACCGCCCGGGCCAGCAGGGTCTTGCCGGTGCCCGGCGGGCCCACCAGCAGGACGCCCTTGGGAATGCGGCCCCCGAGGCGCTGGTACTTCTTCGGGTTCTGGAGGAAGTCCACCACCTCCATCAGCTCGGCCTTGGCTTCCTCCACGCCGGCCACGTCCGCGAAGGTGGTCTTGAGCTCCTTGCGGTCGTAGATCTTGGCCTTCGAGCGGCCGAAGGACAGCGCCTGGGTGGGTCCGCCCCCCATCCGGCGCATCAGGAAGAGCCAGAGCGCGGCCATCAGGATGAGCGGGACCACCCACGAGAACAGATCGCGCCAGAACGTGGACTCGATGCGGCCCGAGAACTCCACCTTGGCGGCTTCCAGCTCCCGGACGATCTGGTAGTCCTCGGTGGCCGGGATGCGCGCGGTGGTGAAGACCGTCGGCCCCTCCTGGGGGCCCAGGAGCTGGCGGAGGCGGTCGCCCGGACCCGCGGGCGGCATGGGGAGGGCGCCCGGCTTGGTGACACCCTGGATCTCCCGCTCGCCCAGGGTGACCCGCAGGACCTTGCCCTCCCGGACCAGGGTCAGGAACTGGCTCATCGGGATGTCCACGGTCTGGGGGGCCCGCAGCCAGCTCTGCACCGCGAGGACCACCATGAGCGCGATGAACAGATAGACCAGTGAAAACTGGGTTTTCTGGCGATTTGGCAGTTTCATCGTGTGAATTTGATGCTAGCGGAACCCCCCGGGGGTGTCAAACGAGCGGCCGGGAAAGCGCGGGGGGGACGGGGTAAGGGCGGGCCGGGGGGCCGGCGGGGATCAGCTCAGGGGCACGTGGCCCCCTTCGGCGGGTCGTAGTTGGCCGCCTTGTAGGTGGAATTGAAGGAATCCTCCCAGACCTCGATCGGGACCCGCCCCACCGGATCCAGGCCGTCGAAGAGCGTGAACTTCGCCCGGTTGGTGAACTCCTCCGGCGACACCTGCTTGGCCAGGAACTCCCGCAGGGTGACCTTGTCGATGAAGAGGGCGAAGGTCTCGTTGACCGCCTGGCGGCCAAGGCGGCTGGTGCCCGGCTTGAGCCAGGACAGGACCACGGACACGCCCGCCACGTTGTCGTCGTCGACCACGTCCGGCAGCCCCACCATCCGCCGCAGCATGTCCACCCCGTAGCGGGAGAACATCGCGGAGACCCGGCGCTCCTGCGGCAGCGCCGCGAAGACGGGATCCTCGCGCTGATCGACGAAGATCCAGGTGGAGAGGTAGCGATCGTCGTTGTGGCTGTCGCGCGCGCGGGGGAAGCCGAGCCCGCCGGGATGCACGCTGAGCCAGGGCAGGCAGTTGTAGATCTGCTCCGAGAACTGCAGCAGCCGCGTCCGGTGGACGGACGCCAGGCTCTTGCCCTTCGGGGTGGTGTACTTCTCGAGGGGCATCAGGGCGTCGTCGGGGGCGGCGGCGCTCACGCCCCCGGAGACGACCAGGGCGGCCGTGAGCAGCAGGCCGCCCAGGACTGTCGGGTGGTACCGAGCCATTCGTCGTCTAGTTCTGGAAGATCTGCTCCGGGCTCACCGTGATGGCCTTGCCCCACCAGTTCTCCTGCCGGGCCGCGTCGATGTCGGTCCGGCTCACGCGGGGGTTCGATCCATCTCGATTGTTGCGCAGAGAGAAGACTCCGTGGGTGCCGGAAGCGAAGTGGGTGTTGTGGCCCTTCCACTCGGCCCACTCCTCGGACGTGGCACACGCCGAGGTCAGCATCACGATACCGCCGAAGAACAATGCCAGCGAAAGCCATGCGCGCATGGGTGCCTGCCTCCTTGAGGACGGCTCGATCAGCCTGGACCGCACGGCTGGTAATGATACGGAAGGGTGGAGTGGGCCGTCAACATTCATTTCGAGATTTGCGGTTGCAGCGGTGGGGGCGCTCAGGCATGCTCCGTCCACAGGGAGGGAGCCCCGCCGATGAGCGAGTACCTGACGCTCCACGAAGAGCCGGGGAACCTGCGCCGGCCCATCATCATCATGGCGTTCTCGGGCTGGAACGACGCGGCCGAGTCCGCCACCACCGCCGCGCGCTACCTGAGCCAGCTCTGGTCGTCGCGCCCGTTCGCCAGCGTCGACCCGGAAGATTTTTACCACTTCGGCCTCTCGCGGCCCTACGTGCGCTTCAAGACCGGCTCCCGGACCGAGCGGGAGATCGTCTGGCCGGCCACCGAGTTCTCCCTCGCCCAGCCCTCGGAGCTGGAGCAGGACATCGTGGTGGGCGTCGCCATCGAGCCGCACCTCAAGTGGCGCACCTACTGCGGGACGGTGCTCGAGCTGGCGCGGCGCTGTCGCGCCTCGATGGTCCTCACGCTGGGCGCGCTGCTCGCCGAGGTGGCGCACACCCGGCCCATCCGCCTGGTGGGCAGCTCCTACGATCCCGAGCTGTCCGCGCGCCTGGGCCTCAAGCCCACCCGTTACGAGGGCCCGACCGGGATCGTGGGCGTGCTCAATACCGTCTGCCGCGAAGCCCGCGTGCCGACGGCGAGCCTGTGGGCCAACGTGCCCCACTACGTCTCCGGCATCGAGAATCCGCGGGCGGCCCTGGCCCTGGTGCGCCGCGTGCTGAGCATGCTCGACACCGAGGCGGACCTGACCGATCTCCGTGAGGCCGCCGAGCAGTTCGACCAGAACCTGAGCTCGATCGTGGCGCAGAACACGAAGATCGCCGACTACGTCCGCCGGCTCGAGCGCAAGAGCGCGGACGAGGACGAGGAGCCGGCCGCGCCCGCGGAGCCGGCCGAGCCGTCCGAGGTGGCCGAGATCAAGGACGAGCTGCCGCCCTCCGGTGACCTGGTCGCCGAGATCGAGCAGTTCCTCCGCCAGCAGCGCCCGAAGGATCCCTAGCTAGGGGGCCGGCGGGGCGCAGGCGTAGAATCGTCGCGATGCGGTACGTCGCCTCGGCGCTCGCGGTCGTCCTCTCCTTCCTATCCGTCGCCACCGCCTTCGCGCTGCAGGTCCGCGTGGTGCCGCGGGCCCCGCGCCAGGGCGACGCGGTGATCGTGTTCGTGGGCGGAACCAAGGGCGCGCGCGACGTCGAAGGCAGCCTGGGCACGCAGCACCTGGCCTTCTTCCCCTACGGCGCCGAGTTCGCCGCGCTGACCGGCGTGGATATCGAGACCAAGCCCGGCAAGGTCCCGTGGCGGGTCGGGCTCGTGGACAGCGGCGGGGTGCCCCGCAAGGCCGCGGGCGCCGTCACGATCAAGGCGACCCGGTTTCCGGTGCAGCGCCTCACGCTCCCGGAGGGCATGGTCACGCTCGATCCGGAAGCGGAGCGCCGCGCCGCGAACGAGGCGGCGCGGATGCGCGCCCTCTACGACACGGTCACGCCCGAGCGGCTCTGGCGCGGGGCCTTCACCCAGCCGGTGGCGAGTCGCAAGCCGGGCGACGGCTTCGGCTTCCGCCGCATCATCAACGGCCAGCCGCGCATGCCGCACTCCGGGATCGACTACTCGGCGGACCGGGGCACGCCGGTGGTCGCCTCCAATCGGGGCCGGGTGGCCCTGCTCGGCGAGTTCTTCTTCGCGGGGCGGCTCGTGGCCCTGGACCACGGCCTGGGCCTCTACACGCTCTACTTCCATCTGGACGGGGTGGCGGTGAGCGAGGGCCAGCTCGTGGAGCGCGGCCAGACGGTGGGCACGGTGGGCACCACCGGCCGCTCCACCGGCCCGCACCTGCACTTCGGGGTCCAGCTCGGCCGGGCGCGGATCCACCCGCCCGATCTGTACGTGCTGCCCGTCCGGGACTAGACCCGCCGCTCGCGCCGGGCGCGGGTGGCCGCCGCGTCCACCTTGAAGGTGCCGGGCTCGAGCACCACGCCGTGCTCCCGCCGCGCGTACTCGATCGTGATCTTCTCGTTCCGCGCGTCGGCGGCGACCCGCTCGGGGTCGCGCGTGAAGGGATCGCCGAAGCCGCCCCCGCCCGGCTGCTCGTGCAGCACCACGTCGCCGCGCTTCAGGATCACCGCGAACTTGGCCGGCATCTCCCGCGCGGCGCCGTCCGGGTCGAGGACATTGCGAGCGCCGAGGGCGGCCTTGCCGCCGGACAGGCCGTAGGGGCGAAAACGCATGCGATCGGAGCGGAGCTGGAGCGTGGCCTCGTCGTTGAGCAGGGTGTAGCGGCGGCGCAGGCCGAGGCCGCCGCGGAAGCGGCCGGCCCCGCACGAATCGGGCACGAACCCGTACTCGTCGATCCGGATCGGGTGCTGCGCCTCCAGCACCTCCACCGGGGTGTTGGACATGTTCTGCGACGGGTTCGTCACCGCCTCCATGCCGTCCTTGTCCGGGCGGCCGCCCCACGCCCCGGTGATCATGTCCACGATCACGAACGGGCGCCGGTCCGCGGTCTGCCCGCCGATGGAGAGCACGGTGTTGCCGCCCTCGCCCGCCGCGGGCACCCGGTCGGGCAGGACCTGGGCCAGCGCGCCCAGCATCACGTCGAGCATCCGGTACCCGGTCAGCGCGCGGGCCGCGCAGGCGCCTGGCATGTGCGGGTTCAGGATGCTGCCTTCGGGCGCCACCACGTCGATGCAGCGGAACACGCCCGCGTTGTTCGGCACGTCCTGGCGCAGCACCGCGCGGACCGAGAGATAGGTGCACGACTTGGTGAAGGACAGCGTGGAGTTGAGCGCGGCCTTCACCTGGGGCGAGCTGCCCGTCCAGTCGCAGGTGAGGTGCCCGTCGGCATGCACGGTGATGGCCACCCGGAGCGGGACCGGCTCGTCGCTGAACCCGTCGCTGTCGAGGTGATCGGTGAAGGTGTAGGTGCCGCGCGGCCAGCGGGCGATCTCGGTGCGGGTGAGGCGCTCCGCGTAGTCGAGCAGCTCCGCGGTGTAGCGGCGGACCTCGTCGCGCCCGTAGCGGGTGTAGAGCCGCCCCAGCTCGCGCTCGCCCACCTTGCAGGCCGCGTACTGGGCGCCCAGGTCGCCGAGCACGCGGTCGGGCACCCGCACGTTCTTCTCGATGATGCGCCGGACCGAGCGGCTCATCTCCCCACGCTCGTAGAGCTTGACGGGCGGCAGGCGCAGGCCTTCCTGGTAGATCTCGGTGGAGTCGCTCGCGTTGGAGCCGGGGACGCGGCCGCCCATGTCGGTCTGGTGCCCGATCACCACCGCGAAGGCCTCGACCTCTCCCTCCCGGAAGATCGGCATGAAGAGGAAGACGTCCGGGATGTGCATGCCGCCCTGGTAGGGGTCGTTCATCGCCACCACGTCGCCGGGCCGGAGGTCGCCCGCGAACTCGGCGAGCACGCTGGCCATCGCGTCGGGGATCGCCCCCAGGTGCTGGGCGATGGTCTTGGCCTGGGCGATCATGCGGCCCCGCGCGTCGCAGAGGGCCGCCGAGTAGTCCATCACGTCCTTGATGATCTCGGAGCGCGCGGTGCGGATCACGGTGTAGGCCATCTCGTCGACGATGGAATCGAGCGCGCTCTTGATGACGGCCAGCGTGATGGGATCGATCATGACGTCGCTCCGAGGATGATCAGCAGATTGTCGAGCGCGTCCCGGCGGATGGCCGCGCCGGGGGGCACCACCACCGTCGAGTCGTAGCTCTCCACGATGAGCGGACCCGTCGTGCCCGCCGCGGGCACCGCCTCGCGCGCCAGCACCGGCGTGTCCGCCGCCCCCGCGCGCCGGTCGAAGGAGACCCGCCGCCGCGCCGCGGGCGGCGGCGCCCCCGCCGCCACCCGTATCGTTCGAAAGTCCAGGCGGTTCGGTCGGAGCCCGGTGGCCACCGCGCGGACGTTGACCAGCTCGAGCTCCTCGTCGCTCGCGTAGCCGTAGGTCGCCGCGTACTCGCGCCCGAACGCTTCCCGCAGCGCGGGCAGGCGGTCCGGCGCGAGACGGTTGTCCGGGATCGGGATCACGAGCTCCGAGGCCTGCCCGACGTACCGGAGATCGGCCTGGCAGTCGAGGCGGACCTGGTCGCGCGGATAGCCTTCCTGGGCGAGAGTGGCGAGCGCCTCGCCGGTCATCTCGTCGAGCCGGGCGTTCGCCCGCTCGAGCACGAGGTCGTCGAGCGCGCCGCCCGCCGCGCGGACGAAGTGGTGCTCCACGTCGCTGGCCAGCATGCCGACCGCCGTGAAGACGCCCGGCGAGACCGGCACGAGCACGCGGCGGATGTCGAGCGCGCGGGCCACGTCGCCCGCGTGCACCGGCCCGCTGCCCCCGAAGGCCACCAGGGTGAAGTCGCGCGGGTCACGGCCGCGCTCGATGGTGACCGAGCGGATCGCGCGCGCCATGTTGGCGTTGGCGACCTCTCGTATTCCATGGGCGGCGTCGTGCACCGAGAGGCCGAGCGGCTCCGCCACGTGCGTCCGGATCGCCGCGCGCGCCCGCTGCGCGTCGATCCGCAGCTCGCCGCCCGCCAGGTAGGCCGGGTTCAGGAAACCGAGCGCCACGTTGGCGTCGGTGACGGTGGGGCGGGCGCCGCCCTGCCCGTAGCAGGCGGGCCCGGGATGCGCGCCGGCCGACTCGGGCCCCACGCGCAGGAGCCCGCCGTCGTCGATCCAGGCGATGGAGCCGGCCCCCGCGCCCACCTCCGCGATGTCGATGGCCGGGACTTTCAACATGTAGCCGCCCGCCTTGATGAACCGGCTGGACGTGGTGATGCCCTCGCGGAACTCGTACTCGGTGGTCAGCGAGACCCGCCCGCCTTCCACGAGGGAGGCCTTGGCGGTGGTCCCGCCCATGTCGAAGGCGATGAGGTTCGGGGTGTCGGCCACCGACCCGAGCCGCGCTGCGCCCGCGACGCCCGCCGCCGGTCCCGACCCCACCGCGAAGACCGGCCGCTCGCCCGCCCCCGCCGCGCCGACCACGCCGCCGTTGGAGGCCACCACCAGGAGCGGCGCCTCCACCCCGATCGCGCGGAGGCCGCCCGCCAGGTTCGCGAGGTAGCGCCGCATCACGGGCAGGAGATAGGCGTTCACCACCGTGGTGCTGGTGCGCTCGTACTCCTTGATCTCGGGCAGCACCCGGCAGGACGTGGTGACGTCGAGGGTGGGGAAGCGCGCGGCCAGCAGGCGCTCGGCCAGGCGCTCGTGCGCCGCGTTGACGTAGCTGTTGATGAAGCTCACCGCGATCACGTCGGCGCCGTCGGCCACCAGCCGCTCCGCGGCGGCGAGCAGCCCCTCGCAGTCGAGCGGGCGCACGACCGCGCCGTCGGCGCCGATCCGCTCGTCGACCTCCAGCCGATGACGCCGCTCCACCAGGGGCTCCGGCTTCTCCCAGGTGAGATCGAAGAGATCGGGGGTGCGGACGCGCCCGATCTCGAGCACGTCGCGGAAGCCCCGGGTGGTCAGGAGCCCGACGCGCGCGCCCTTCTTCTGGAGGATGGTGTTGGACGCGACCGTGGTCCCGTGCACGACCTCCACCACCGACGCCGGGCTGACGCCCGCCGCGCGCAGGAGCGCGTCGAGCCCGCGCACCACCGCGAGGCCGGGGTCCTCGGGGGTGGAGGGGACCTTGCTGACCCGCAGCGTGCCGTCGGGCAGGCGCAGCACGACGTCGGTGAAGGTGCCGCCGATATCCACCCCGACGCGCGCGCTCATGCGCCCGATCGGAGGCTGCCGCTCAGCACGGTGACCGCGCGGCCCCCGACGCGCACGCGCGCGGCGCGCCCGCCCTCCACCGTGAGCGCCACCTGGAGCCGCCCGGGACGGCCGAGCCCGTCACCCTGCTCGGCGGTGAAGACGACCCGCCCGTCGGCGGCGGGCAGCGCGCCCGCCTCGAGCAGCCAGACCCCGAGCGCGGAGTGGACGGAGCCGGTGACGATGTCCTCCGCGACGCCGTAGTGGGGCGCGAAGAAGCGGCAGTGGCTGCCCGAGCCCGGATCCACCGTCTCGCGCGAGACCACGCAGACGCCGCGCGCGTGCTGCGCGGTGCGCAGCGCGGTGAGGCGGCGCATGTCGGGCTCGATCGCCCGCAGCGTGGCCAGATCGCGCACCGGCAGGAGGAGATCCTGATCGGGCGTCACCGCGGGGCGCGCCCAGCCGCCGAGGGCGGCCCGGGACAGGCCGAGCGCGTCGAGGATCTCGACCGTGTCGCCCTCGAAGAGCCGGCACGCGGGGAGCGCGGGCTCGAGCCACATCAGGGCGCGGCCGCCGGCGCGCTCCACGTCCACGCGCACGAGCCCCGACGGCGTGTCGAACGTGACGCGATCGCCCGGGAGCCGGCCGCTCTCGATCAGCGCGTGGGTACCGCACAGGGTGGTGTGCCCGGAGTAGGCGACCTCGCGCCGCGGCGTGAACGCGCGGAGCCGCCAGTCCACCCCGGCCTGCGTCGAGGCGGAGACGAAGGCGGTGCCCGGCACCAGCATCTCGGACGCGATCCGCTGCATGGCCGCCTCGTCGAGGCCGCCGGCGTCCAGCACCGCCGCGGCCGGATTGCCGGCGAAGGGCCGCTCCGTGAAGATGTCGGCCTGGACGATCGGGATGGGCGCGCTCACAGCCGGATGCGCTCGCGCAGGCGCCGGGCCTGGCGGCCGAGGGCGCGGGTGGACCAGACGGTGCCGAGCGAATGCGCCATCAGCCCGTAGACGCGTACGCGCGGGACCTTGAGGGTGATCGCCGGATCGAGCCAGTTGGGCGACGCGGCCAGCAGATCGAGGGTGCGGAGCCCGATCAAGAGCGGCCACGCGCAGGCGAGCCGCATGCGCGCCTCGCGCCGCGGGATCGCGAAGGTATACTGCCAGGCGGCCTCATAGTGGTCGAGCGCGGTGTCGAGCCACTCCCGCAGGAGCGGGCGCGCCGCCGCGGCGCGCCCCGGATCCAGCAGATCGCGCGGCTCGAGGCCCCAGCGGGCCAGATCCTGGCGGGGCAGGTAGCAGCGGCCGTGGCGCAGGTCGCGCGGCACGTCGCGCAGGACGTTGGTGAGCTGCAGCCCCTTGCCGAACCGGATGCCGAGCGCGCGCATGCGGGGCAGATCCCAGTGCCGGAGGCGCGGGCGATGGGCCACGTGCACCTCGGTCCAGAACTCCCCCACGCAGCCCGCGACCAGATACGTGTACCGGTCGAGGTCCTCGCGGGTCTCGAGCGCGGCCAGCTTGCCCTCGTCCTCGCCCGGGAAGAGGCGCAGGTCCTGGACCTGCCCCTCGATGATGGTGCCGAGCACCGCGTGCACGCGGGCGCGGTCCGCGGGCGGCAGCGCCCGGTAGGCGGCGAGGCACTCGGGCAGTCGCTCGAGCAGCGCGCGCTCCGCGGGCAGCGCCTGCGGGGCCGCGGTGGCGCTCACCACCGCCCGGAGCGGGCCGGGGTCGGGCGCGCCCCCGAGCGCGCCGCGGAGCGCCTCCAGGTGCGCGATGCGCGCGGCCCGGTCGATCAGGCGCGTATCCGCGATGGTGTCGGAGGCGCGCGCGAACAGGTAGGCGAGCCCGATGGTGGGCCGCACCGCCCGGGGCAGGACCGCGAGCGAGAGATAGAAGGATCGGCTGACCCCCCGGAGGAGGGCGGAGGTGAGGTCGCTTCCGGGCACGGCGGCTAGTCGAGGTCGAGCGGATTGAGGGGCCGGCCGGGCATGTCCTTGGCCTTCTTCATCCCCTCCTTGAACATCTTGTCCAGGACCTGCGGCTTCTTCTCCTGGGCCTTGAGCTCTTCTTTGAAGCGCTCGGCGCGGCGCGCCTCGGCGCCCTTCAGGGAGGCGAGCGCGTCGTCGAGCCCGAGCCCGGACTTGGCGCGCGGCGCCGGCTCGTGCGCGATGACCGCCTCGAGCGCCGGGTCGATGGTGAGCCGCCCGTCGCAGCAGGGGCAAATGACCTTGAACTCCGCCATGGCCCGAGACTACCAGAAAACGCGGCGGGGAGACGGGGCTTAGCGGGGGCGGAGCCGGGCCTCGAAGCCGGGCAGGATGGCCTTGAAGAACGCGTTCTGGACCAGGCCGACGATGGTGTCGACGATGCTGGCGTCGGGGTCGTCGAGCCGGCCGGAGATCTCGATGCGGGTCGCGACCTCGTCGCGCGGCCGGTTCTGCAGCACTCTCGAGATGCCGCCCACCACGCCTTCGTAGACTCTTCTCAGGGCATTCTTGTCACGGTCTTGCCGCGCGTCGTAGACGGTCATGTCCTGGAAGAGCGGCTTGACGTAGCCGGACACCCGCCGGTCCTTGACCGAGAGCTCGGTGAACAGGGAGAAGCGGCCGCCCGTCACGTCGAAGTTGCCGTGGGCCCGCAGCAGATCGTTCATGGCCTTGAGATCGGTCTCCTCGATCTGGACGGCCAGGTCGACGTCGGGGCCCGGCCGGGTCGGGCGCAGCTTGAAGCCCGCGCTGGCGGGGGCCATGCCCATGAACCTGCCGGTCAGCTTGGCCTCCGAGGTCTCCCCGCTCGGCAGGCTGCTCAGGCTGGTGAGGGTCAGGAAGGTGTCGCTGACGAACACGCGGTAGCTCGGGTTCGCCGTCTTGTTCACGAAGCCCAGGCTGCTCCTGACGATCTCCAGCCGGTCGATCCGGAGCATGACGCCGGGGTCCTGGGCGGCCTCGGCGGCCCTCGTCGTCTCCCGCGCCACCCGCTTGCCCACCCCCGCCATCGACGGGGTGTGCACGTAGTCCACGAGCACGCCGTCCACCGTGGCGCTCCACAGCGCCACCGCCTTGTACTGGGGCGCGATCTCGACTTCGCCGTACGCGGAGAGCGTTCCCTTGTCCACCACCACGTTGAAGCGGTTGGTGATGGGCTTGAGGTGGTCGAGCTCGACGCGGTCCAGCTTGACGTCGGCCATGAACGCGGCGTGGGGGGCGGCCAGGAAGTCGGCCCACCCGGTGGCGGTCAGCCCGCCCGCGCCGAACACGCGGGCCTCGAGGCTCATCGGGGACGGATAGGCCCCCTCCTCGGACCGGACGTTGCGGATGTTGGACGCGCGGAACTCGAGATCGTGCACGCGCAGGGGCTTGAACGGGCCCCGGTCCGTGTAGGTGACGTCGCCGCGCGAGATCCGCAGCTCGTTGATCTTGAGCGGATAGATCGCCTGCAGCGCCTCCTGCCAGCCCTTGTCCTTCACCGGGGTGGGATCCGCGATCTCCTCGCCGGCCTGGGCGAGGTTCAGGAACACCACCGGGCGGTCGATGAGGACGTCGCCCACCACGCGGCCGGACAGGACCGCGCGCCAGTGGACGCTGGCGTGGAGGCGCCCGATGCTCGCCACCGGCGGATCGGGATGCTCGTTCTGGACGATGGTGAGGTCCCGCAGCTCGAGCGCGAAGTTGATCGGGCTCAGGTGGAGCGCGCGGATCGTGACGGTGTAGCCCTGGAGCCGCGCGTTCATCTTCGCCTCGGTGTACCGGCGCAGCGGCTCGTCGATGAAGAAGAGCGCGGCGGCCGCCGCGATGCCGGCGACGCCGAGCAGCGCGACCGCGGCGACGACGAGCCGGCGCCTGGTCATGGCGATCATGAGGTCATGGGCAGCAAGGCGCGTGCCCGCCGCGGGGGACCGCCCGCCGTGCGCGCGCCGGGAAGTTCCTTCCCGACGCCACCCGGTAGTTCCGACCGGGCCGGGCGTCCGTTCCCGCGGAAACCGCATCCGGGGGCGGGCCCCGCGGCTGGCACAGGAATTGAACTCCTCACCACCATGACCGACCAGGCGCGGGACCACGTGTACCGGATCGGCATCTCGGGCTCGTACGGCGGCCTGAACCTCGGCGACGAGGCGATTCTCCAGTCCATCGTGGCCCAGCTCCGCGCCTCGGTGCCGTGCGAGATCACCGTGTTCTCGCGCGACGCGAAGGACACCGCGGCGCGGCACCAGGTGGAGCGGAGCATCCCGGTGCGCGATCTCTCCCGCGACGAGGTGAGGCCCGAGGTCGCCGAGCTCGACCTGCTGATCCTGGGCGGCGGCGGCATCCTGTACGACGAGGCGGTTGCGGTCTACCTCCGGGAGGTCGAGCTCGCGCAGGAGCACGGGGTGCCGGTGCTGGTCTACGCGGTGAGCGCGGGCCCGCTGCACGACGCGGCGGCGCGCACGCTGGTCCGCGATACGCTGAGCCGCGTGGACGCGGTGACGGTGCGGGAGCGGCGCGCCCGCCAGCTCCTCGAGGAGGTCGGGGTGCGCGACATCGAGGTGACCGCCGATCCCGCCTTCCTGCTCGAGCCGGCGCCCCTGCCCGAGGAGACGCTGCGGCGCGAGGGGCTGAACGAGAACCGGCGGCTGATCGGCCTCTCGGTGCGGGAGCCGGGCTCGGCCGCCCCCGACATCGACGAGACCCACTACCACGCCCTGCTCGCCAACGCGGCCGACTACATGGTGGACCGGCTCGACGCCGATCTGGTGTTCGTGCCGATGGAGCCTCGCCAGAAGGATACGCAGCACTGCCACGCGGTGGTCTCCAAGATGGCCCACGCCCACCAGGCCGCCGTGCTGAAGGGCGAGTACACCTCGGGCCAGCTCCTTTCGCTCATGAGCCATTTCGACTTCGCGGTGGGGATGCGCCTGCACTTCCTGATCTTCGCCGCGTTGAGCCGGGTGCCCTTCGTGGCGCTGCCGTACTCGAGCAAGGTGGCCGGCTTCCTCGAGGACCTCGAGATCGCGATGCCGCCGCTCAAGCACGTCAACGCGGGCCAGCTCATCGCCTACGTCGACCGGTGGTGGGACCTGCGCCGCAACCTGCAGGCGCGGCTCGAGAAGACGGTGCCGGAGATCCAGGCGCGCGCGCGGCGCACCAACGAGATCGCGGTGCGCCTCCTCGGCAGGCGGCCGGAGGTCGAGGCGGGCCGCCGATCGGCCTGAGCCGTGCCGCCGCTGGGTCGACCCCGCGAGCCGGGCACCGTCACGCTGCCCCCGCGCACCGCCACCGTGGCCGGGGACGCCGACGTGCTGGTGGTGGGCGGCGGCCCCGCCGGTCTCGGCGCCGCGCTCGGGGCGGCCGACGCGGGGGGCGACGTGATCCTGGTCGAGCGCCACGGCTTCCTCGGCGGCAACGCCACCGCCGCTCTCGTGATGCCGCTCATGTCCTTTCACACCCAGCGCGGGCCCGCCCCGACGGGCAGCGCCTCGGAGCTGATGCCCCACGACCACGGCCCCGGCGACCCCGCCGTGCAGGGCGTGCTGCGCCGGCTTCTCGACCGGCTGGAGGCGGCGGGGGGGTCGCTGCGGCCGTCGCCCCAGACCGGCTTCGTGGTGCCGTTCGATCCGGAGGTGCTGAAGCTGGTGGCCCTCGATCTCCTGGACGAGGCGGGCGTTCGGGTGCTGCTGCACGCCTTCGCCACGGGAGTGGTCGGCGCGCCGCGGCCGGACGGGGTGGTCTTCGAGACCAAGTCGGGGCCCATCGTCATCACCGCGCGGGCCATCGTGGACGCCACCGGCGACGGCGACGTGGCGGCCCTCGCGGGAGCGCCCTTCGAGATCGGGCGCGCCGACGACGGCCTCGTGCAGCCGATGACCCTGATGTTCCGCGTGGTGGAGTTCGAGCGCAACCACTTCGCGGCCTATCGCGGAGCGCATCCCGACCAGTGGCGCGGGGTGCACGGGCTCTGGGAGCTCGTGCGGGAGGCGAGCGCGGCGGGCGAGCTGGCGCTGGCGCGCGAGGACATCCTCTTCTTCGGCACCCCGCACGAGCACGAGGTCTCGGTCAACAGCACGCGGGTCACCGGCGCGCTCGGCACCAGCGTGTGGGACCTCACCCGGGCCGAGTGGCAGGCGCGCCGGCAGATGCGGCAGATCGCGGCGTTCCTGCGCAAGTACGTGCCGGGCTTCGAGCGGTCCTACGTGGCGCAGAGTGGCGTCACCATCGGGGTGCGTGAGACCCGCCGCATCACCGGGGAGTGCCGGCTCACCGCGGAGGATCTCCTGGGCGCGCGCAAGTGGGACGACGTCATCGCGCGCGGAACCTACCCGCTCGACATCCACAACCCGCAGGGCAAGGGCACGGTGCTCATGCGGCTGCCGCCCGGCGAGTCCTACGACATCCCCCTCCGCTGCCTGCTCCCGCAGCGCGTGGACCGGCTCGCGGTGGCGGGCCGCTGCATCTCCGGCACGCACGAGGCGCACTCGTCCTATCGCGTCATGCCGATCGCGATGGCGACCGGCCAGGCGGCGGGCGTGTGCGCGGCCCTGGCCGCCCGCGCGGGCAAGTCGGTGCGCGACGTGCCCGCGGGGGACGTGCAGGCCGAGCTACGCCGGCAGGGCGCCGCGCTCTGAGCGCGGCGCTCCGGCCCCTTCCTACCGCGTCAAAGATACCCGGGGGAAATCCCGCCGCGCGCCGACCGGGAGGAAACGTCGGCGGAGCGCGCGAAACGGCCGCGCGACCGCGCGGCACGGGGCTTGCGTTCTTCCCGGTCAGCAGGCCAATCCTACCGATCAGACAAAGGAGCCGCGATGAACAAGGACATCCTTGCCGGCAAGTGGAAGGAGATGAAGGGGCGCGTGAAGGAGCAGTGGGGCAAGATCACCGACGACGAGCTGGACCGCGCCGAGGGCCGGGCCGAGCAGATGGTCGGCCTGCTCCAGCAGCGCTACGGCTACACCCGGGAGAAGGCCGAGGAAGAGTACGATCGCTTCCTGAGCGACCAGGAGCTGGAGCCCCGCCGCTAGCGTCCCCGGCTGGCTCGGAGCGGCGGCGCCGCCGCCACGGCGCCGCCGCTCCCGGTCCGCCATCCCGGCCATGCCGTCGATCCGGGCCTCGTCTGCTAGCCTGGGTGGTGGCATGAGCTGGCGCGCGAGATCTGCGGCGCGGACGCTCGCGGTGGCGGGGCTGGCCCTCGCCGCCGGGACCACGCTGCTCGCCGGCGGCTTCACGCCCGCCGTGCTCGGGTTCGTCCTCTGGGCCGCGGTGCCGTACGCGCTGATCCTCGCGCTGACCCGGGTGCTCGCCAATGGCTGGGCGCTCGTCACCGGCGCGGCGGCGGTGCTGGTCGGCGAGGCCTACATTCGCGCGGAGGTGTTCCTCTTCCCACGGGGCTCGACCGCCGCGCTGGCCCTGATCTTCTCGCCGCTGTACCTGAGCGTGGTGGCGCTGCCCGCGGGGCTCGCGCTCGGCTGGCTCGCGGGGTGGCTCTGGAGCCGCGCGGGGATCGTCGGGCGCGCGGCGCTGGCCGCCGGGCTGGCGGGGGTGGTGCTGGCGGGCGTGGTGGCGTACCTCTGGCCCGCGCTCCTGCCCGGCCCGGTCGCGCGCCTGGTGTCGCCGCGGGAGCGCATCGGGCCGCCTCGCGTCGTGCACGGCGAGGGCGCGCTCGCCAAGACTCGTCTCGCCGAGGGGCCGGCCTGGTACCAGGTGGGGGCGTTCGACGGCGCCGGCGACGTGATCGCCGCCATCCACGGCGGCGCGGTGGTGCTGCTCGATCCGGTGACCGGCGCGGCCCGGGGACGGATCCCGCTCGGCGACGACGCCCGGCGCCGGTGGAACTGGTTCTCGCGGCTGGTCCCGGGCGGCTCCGAGCTGCTCGTCGTGCAGAGCGGGGGCGGCTACCAGGAGGTGGCGGTGCTGGATCTCTCGGGGTACACGCGCTGGTCGTTCCGCCCCGATCCCTCGCTGCCGCCCATCGCGCTGCTCCCGGCGGATCTGGACGCCGACGGCCGGCCGGAGCTCTACAGCGCCTCCCTCGGCGCGGTCTACCGCCTGGACGCGGAAGGGCGCGTGGTCTGGCGGCAGGCGCTCCCGGGCCTCGTCGACTCGCTCGACGCGGCCCCGCCGGGTGGCGGGCAGCCCGGCCTGGTGGCGGCCGTCACCTCGGCGCGGCGCATCCATCTCTTCACCGCGGCGGGCGATCCGCGCGGGACGGTGCCGCTCGGGGCGGGGGCGGCCTACCGGTTCACCTTCGTGGACTGGCCGGGCGCGCGCGCGCTCGTCGGGGGAGTGGAGCACGTGATCGTGCTGGACCTGGAGGGCCGCCCGCTCCTGCGGCATCCGCTCGGGGACTTCCGCTTCGTCGAAGCGCAGGCGGTCCGCCTCGACGACGACGCCGCGCCGCACCTCGCGGTCCTGGCCGCGGGCCCGCGGGAGGTCGGCCGCTCGCGGCTGCTCGTCTTCTCGCCGGCGGGCGCCGTCGTCTACGACGAGATCCTGGCCGGCGGCGGGCGGCTCCTGGTCGCCCGGGACCCGGGCGGACGCCGCGACGCGCTGCTGCTGGCCGGCGAGGGGCTCTGGCGCTATCGCCGCTAGCCGGCCCGCCCGCCGCGACTACAGCGCGAGGTACTGCTGGCGGACCGCGTCGTTGTCGCGGAACTCGCGCGCGGTGCCCTCGAAGCGGATGTGCCCCTTCTCGAGCACGTAGACCCGGTCGGCCAGGTCGAGCGAGAAGCCCACGTTCTGCTCGGCGAGCAGGATGGTGAGGCCGTCGCGCTTGAGCCGCCCGATCTGCCCCTTGAGGTGGTCGACCACCAGCGGGGCCAGGCCCTCGGACGGCTCGTCCAGGAGCAGGAGCTCCGGATTGCCCATCAGGGTGCGGGCGATGGTGAGCATCTGCTGCTCGCCGCCCGAGAGGAAGCCCCCCTGGCGGTCCACCAGCTCGCGCAGCTTCGGGAACAGATCGAACACCCGCTCGACCGTCCAGCCTCCATTCCGGGCGCCGCGGCTGGCCACGTCCAGGTTCTCCCACACCGTGAGGTCCGCGAAGATGCGCCGGTCCTCCGGAATGAAGCCGATCCCGGCGCGCGCGATCTGGTAGGGCGGCCGGCCGGTGATGTCGCGGCCCTTCCACACCACCCGCCCGCGGCGCGGGGGGGTGAGGCCGATGATGCTGCGCATGGTGGTGGTCTTGCCGACCCCGTTGCGCCCGAGCAGGCAGACGCACTCGCCGCGCGCGACCTGGATCGACACCCCGAAGAGCACCTGCGAGAGCCCGTAGGCGGTGTAGATGTCCTCCACCGCGAGCACGCGCTCGGGCGCGGCGGTCACCGGCTCTCTCCCAGGTAGACCCGCCGCACCTCGGGATCCCGCCGCACGTCCGCGGGGGCGCCGTCGGCGATCACCCGGCCCTGGTGCAGCACGGTGATGCGGTGGGCGATGGAGAAGACCACCTCCATGTCGTGCTCGGTGAAGAGCAGGGTCAGGCCCCGGTCGGCCGCGATCCGCTCGATGAGCCGGATGGACTCGCGCGTCTCGGTCGCGGACATCCCGGCGGTGGGCTCGTCGAGCAGGAGGATCTCCGGCTCCAGCGCGAGCGTGATGCCCAGCTCGAGCTGTTTCTGGTTGCCGTGCGAGAGGAAGCCCGAGACCTCGTCCGCCTTGTCGAGGAGGCCGACCGACTCCAGGAGCGCCTCCGTCTCCGGCCGGTAGAGACGCTCCACCGGGGTGAAGAGGTTCCAGCCCCGCCCGCGATGGCAGACGAACGCGGCCTGCACGTTCTGGTACACGGTGAGCCGCGGGAAGATGTTGGTGCGCTGGAACGACCGGCCCATCCCGAGCCGGCAGAGGTCGTGGGGCGCGATGCCGGTGACGTCGCGCTCCTTGAAGACCACCCGCCCCCCGTCCGGCACCAGGTGCCCCGTGATCAGGTTGAAGAGCGTGGTCTTGCCGGCGCCATTGGGGCCGATGATCGCGCTGATGGAGCCGCGGGGCACCGTGAAGGAAACCCCGCCGACGGCCTGGAAGCCGTCGAAGCTCTTCCGGATGTCGCGCACCTCAAGCACCCGAGGGCCTCCGGGCCAGGCGGTCCCGCAGCGCCCCGAGCGCGCCCGCGAGACCGCCGGGAAAGACGAAGAGCAGGATGACCAGGATGCTGCCGAGGATCAGGGGCCAGTATTCGGTGACCGAGATGATCTGCTGGTTCAGCCAGAGGAGCACCAGCGCGCCGAACGCCGGGCCGTAGAAGGCGCCCATGCCGCCCAGCAGGGTCATGATCAGCACCTCGGAGGACTTGGTCCAGTAGGCGAAGTCGGCGAACACCCCGCGGTTGAAGATGCCGAAGAGGCCGCCCGCGAGGCCGGCGAAGCAGCCCGCCAGCACGAACACGGCCAGCTCGTACCGGCGGACGTTGACGCCGATGAACTCGGCCCGTTCGGGGTTCTCGCGGATGGTGGTGAGCATCCGGCCGAACGGGGAGCCGACGACGCGGCGCAGGATCCAGAAGCAGACCGCGACCACCACGAGCGTGAGGAAGTAGAAGTACTCCGACGTGCGGTACCCGCCCACGACCGGGAGCACGGACCCGATCCGCTCGAGCCAGCCGAAGTCGGGATAGGGGATCTCCGGCATGCCCTGCTCGCCGCCCGTCACCTCGTTCCACTTGAAGCAGATCGCCCACACGATCTGGGCGAACGCGAGCGTGAGCATCGCGAAGTAGATCTTGGTGAGGCGCACGCAGAAGAAGCCGAAGAGCAGGGCGAAGAGCCCCGCCACCAGGCCCGCCGCCGGGAACGCGACCAGGAAGGTCACGCCCGCCTTCTTCATCAGGATGCCGGTGGTGTAGGCTCCGATCCCGAAGTAGGCCGCGTGGCCGAAGGACACGAGCCCGGTATACCCCACGAGCAGGTTGAGGCTCGTGGCGAACAGCGCCCAGATGACCACGTCGTTGGCCAGGAACGTGTAGAAGCGCGAGCCCACCGCCGGCACGAAGAAGGCGGCCACGAGCACGAGCAGCGTCCACGGGATTCTGGGCCGGCGCATGCTATTTGAGAGGGCGCCCGAGGAGGCCCCAGGGGCGGATGATGAGGACGGCGGCCATGAGGGCGAACACCGAGAAGATGGAGAAGCGGGGGAAGAACAGGATGCCGAAGGAGAGCACCTGGCCGTAGATCACGGAGCCGAGGAAGGTGCCCCAGAAGGAGCCGAGCCCCCCGATCACCACCACGATGAACGCCTCGACGATGATCTCGGTGTCCATGCCGGG
>DATHSW010000035.1:0-13884 GCA_035463855.1 Candidatus Deferrimicrobiaceae bacterium
TTCTCGGCGAAGAGCTGCAGGCTCCGCATCGCCTTGTCGTGGCCGTAGTAGGGCGGGTAGTGGAGCAGCAGCGAGGTGAGCCCCGTCTTGTGCCGCAGCTCGCGCAGCTTGGCGATGACGGTCGTGGGCGAGCCGTGCAGCAGGGTGGTGACGGCCAGCTCGTCGTAGGTGAGCCCCTCCGCGCGGTTCTTCTCCGAGACGTTGCCGAGGTAGCCCGACGTGCCCGCGCTCATGAAGTGGCTGATGTGGCGGACGATGCCCTGCTCGGTGTCGCGCTTGGCCGCCGCGTCGGTGTCGGCCACGTAGACCCAGCGGGCGATGTCCACCTTGCCGAAGCCGGGGTTGCGGTCGAGCGGGGCCGGTGCGTCCTTCAGGTGGCTCCGGTAGAGCGCGATCTGCTTGGCCAGCATCTCGGGCGACGGCAGCGTGGAGAGCATCAAGCCGAACCCGTGGCGCGCCGCGTAGCCCAGGGAGCGGTCGGTGGCGCCCGCCATGAAGAGCGGCGGGTGCGGCTCCTGCGCGCTCACCGGGAAGATCTCGTAGTCGCCCTCGATCACCGACCGGAAGTGCGCGCCCTCGTGCCGGACGCGCCGCTTGTGCAGCAGCTCGAGGATGAGGTCGATCGCCTCTTCCTGGACGTCGCGGCGGCTGTCGAAATCGCGGCCGAAGCCCTCGAACTCGTACGGCCGGTAGCCCGAGCCCAGGCCCAGGACGACCCGGCCCCCCGAGAGGATGTCCACGAAGGCCACGTTCTCGACGACGCGGATGGGGTCGTAGAGGGGCACCGTCACCACCGCGGTGCCCAGGCGGATGCGCGAAGTTTGGGCAGCCAGGTAGCCCATGTAGGTGAAGACGTCCGGCATGATGCCGTACTGGTTCGAGAAGTGGTGCTCGGCCACCCAGGCGGTGTCGTAGCCCAGGCGGTCGGCGGCCTGGATCTCCGCGGTGACGCGCGCGTGCACCGCGCGGTGCGGGTAGGGCTCGGTGACGTGGTTGGGATGCGACGTGAACAGGACCCCGAATTCCATGGACGCCTCCGGGACGGAAAAGGATTGCCTGGGAGTCTAGCAGAACGGGGCCGCGCGTTGGGCGGCGCGATGCGGCTTGCCAAGCGCCCGGCCGCTCGTGTATGTTCCTGGCGCTCGACGCCCCACGTCCGGATCCACCGACCCGCAGCGCAGACCCCAAAGGAGGGGAAAGCCATGGCCGATCCGGTAGCGTCCAATCCCCGCAAGAGCACGGTGACCCGCCGCTCGTTCCTGAAGACCATCGGTGTCGCCGGCGCCGCCGTCGGCACCGCGCCCGCGTTCCTCCGGTCCCCCGCGGAGGCGCAGGAGACTCCATTCCGCGATCCCGCCGCGAAGCGGGGCGGGACCCTGCGCTACGGCGTCCACACCGCCCCCGCCCACTTCGACGTGCACCAGTCGGGCACGGTGGCGAATATCGGGGCGCAGAGCCCGATGTACGACACGCTCCTCCGCCGGGACCCCCGCGACGGGCAGACGATCATCCCGGACCTGGCCCTCAAGTGGGACGTCTCGCCGGACGGCAAGAAGTACACCTTCCATCTCCGCAAGGGCGTCAAGTTCCACGACGGCGCCGACTTCACCGCCCAGGACGTCAAGGCGACGTACGAGCGGATCGTGCGGCCGCCGAAGGGCGTGGTGATCCCGCGCTCGTCGCTGTTCACCGCGGTGGGCGAGATCGTGGTCCTGGATCCGCACCGCATCGAGTTCCGGCTCACCGAGCCGCGGCCGCGCGCCTTCATGCTCGGCGCCTTCGCGAGCGGCTGGAACATCATCGTGCGCAAGAAGACCCTCGATGACAACCAGGGCAACCTGCGCCAGATCATGAACTATCCGGGCACCGGGCCCTTCCGGCACGTCTCGCGGAAGGACAAGGAAGTCTGGATCATGGAGCGGAACCCGAACTACTGGAACAAGGGCCTGCCGTACGTCGACAAGCTCGAGGTCTATCACATGCCGCCGTTCTCGCCGGAGCTCGGCGCGGCCTTCCTCTCCGGCAAGCTCGACTACGCGCGGCTGATGGATCCGGTGTCCTGGCGCAAGGCCAAGGAGATGCCGGGGGTGTCCGCGGCCGCCTTCAACCAGTCCGTGGTCCAGGCGGTCTTCTTCAACCAGAAGAAGAACAAGGCGCTCCAGGACGCGCGGGTGCGCCGGGCCATCCACCTGGCCCTGGACAAGCACGTGCTGGTGGACGTGGTCAAGGACACCGCGCCCATGCAGATCGGCGGCATGGTGTATCCCTTCCATGAGGCCTCCACCCCGAAGGCGGAGCTGGAGAAGCGGCTCGGCTACCAGCGGGACCCGAAGGCCCAGATCCAGGAAGCCAAGAAGCTCATGCAGGCGGCCGGCTACGGCCAGGGGCTCAAGGGGCTCGATTTCCTCGTGCGCGAGGCCAACACCTTCAAGCTCTGGGCGGTGGCCATCCAGGCCATGCTGAAGGAGCACCTCAACATCGAGTGCAACCTCCGCGTGGTGCAGATCTCCCAGTGGTTCGAGGAGGCGGCCGCGGGCAACTTCGACCTCGCGATCAGCGCCATCGTGTCCTCGCTCATGGATCCCTCGGACTACTTCGAGGCCTGGTACGGCAAGAACGGCCCGCAGAACTACTCGAGCTGGACCAACGAGCAGTTCCACTCCCTCGCCCGGAACATCGAGCGGGAGGTCGACGACAACAAGCGCAAGACCATGATCCGGCAGGCGGAGGACATCCTGGAGAGCGACCCGCCGCTGATCCCGGTGTCGTACGAGCAGATCTACGATGCCTGGTACAATCGCGTGCACGGCCAGAACCCGAAGACGTATTTCGGGATCTACGACGTGGTGCGCTGGGACCAGGTCTGGATGGCCAAGGCCTAGATCCGGATTCCCGCTCGTGCAGAAGTACCTGCTCCGGAGGGCGTTCTTCGCCCTGGGCACCCTGATCGGGGTTTCCCTGATCATCTTCGTGGTGCTGCGCATCCTGCCCGGCGATCCGCTGGTGGCCATCCTCGGCGTGGAAGGGCACGCCAAGATGGCGCCGGCGGATCGCGAGGCCTTGATGCGGGATCTGGGGCTCTCCGACTCGCTGCCGGTGCAGTACGCGCGCTGGATGCGCGACATCGCGCTCGGTGAGCTCGGCAAGTCGTTCTTTCGCGGCGACACCGTGCGCGACCTCATCCTCCATCGGGGGCCGCTCTCCGGCGAGATCGCGATCCTCGCCTTGATCATCTCGTGGCTGGTGGGGCTGCCGGTCGGCATCCTGAGCGCGATCCGCCCCAACGGCTGGGCCGACGCGGTGGCGCGCTCGCTCTCGGTCCTCTTCATCGCGGTGCCCGGCTTCTGGCTCGGGCTCCTGATCGTGCTGGCCCTGCTCTTCTGGTTCGGCTACAAGGCCCCGATCATCATCGTCCAGCTCTGGGAGGATCCCTGGCAGAACTTCCAGCTCATCATCGGGCCCGCTGCCGTGCTCGGGCTGGCCCAGGGCGCCTACATCGCGCGCATGGCGCGCTCCTGCCTGCTCGAGGTGATCCGCGAGGACTACGTGCGCACCGCGCGGGCCAAGGGCACGGTGGAGCGCTCGGTGGTGCTGCGGCACGCCCTGCCCAACGCCTTGCTGCCCGTCATCACGATCTCGGGCGTGCTGCTGGGGTTCGTCCTCGGCGGCTCGGTGGCGGTCGAGCAGGCCTTTGGCGTCCCGGGGCTCGGCCGCGCGCTGGTGGTGGCCATCGTCGAGCGCGACATCGTGGTGGTCCAGAACCTCGTGCTGCTCTACGCGGGGATCTTCGTGCTGGTGAACGTCCTGGTGGACATGAGCTACGCCTGGCTCGATCCCCGGATCCGGTACCAGTAGGCGGTCTCCCGTGCAGAGCCAGGCGCTCCGCGAGATCGGCGGCTTCGCCCGCCGCAACAAGCTGTCGGTGGCGGGCGGGCTCGTCGGCCTCCTCGTCGTGCTGGTCGCGCTGACCGCCCCCTGGATCGCGCCGCGGGATCCGCTGAAGGCGGACTTCCGGCGGATGAACAAGCCGCCCGACGCCCAGTCCTTCTTCGGCACCGACCAGGTGGGCCGTGACACGCTGAGCCGGGTGATGCACGGGGCGCGCACCTCCCTCTTCGTGGCCTTCTCCGCGGTGCTGCTCGGCACCACGGTGGGCTCCCTCTGGGGCGTGTCCTGCGGCTATCTGGGCGGGCGGTTCGACCTGGTCAGCCAGCGGATCATGGAGGTCCTGCAGGCGTTTCCCGATCTCATCCTGGCCATGGCGATCTCGATGGCCATCGGGACTGGACTGCCCGCGGTCATCGCGGCGATCGCGATCACCCGCATTCCGTTCGGCGGCCGCGTGATCCGCTCGGTGGCGATCAGCGTGCGGGAGATGCCGTTCGTGGAGGCGGGGCGGGCCGCCGGCGCCTCGCAGCTCCGGGTCATGAGCCTGCACGTGCTGCCGCAGTGCGTGGCGCCCTACCTGGTCCTCGCCACCACCCACCTGGGGGTCGCCATCGTGATCGAGGCGGCGCTGGGCTTCCTCGGCGTCGGCGTCCCGCCGCCCACGCCCACCTGGGGGAACATGCTGGCGGACGCGATCACGGGGCTGGTGCCGCACTGGTGGCTGGTGCTCTTCCCCGGCCTCGCGATCACCGTCACCGTGCTCGCGTTCAATCTGCTCGGCGACGGCATCCGCGACACGCTGGATCCGAAGCTCTCGCCGGCGGTGCTCCGGCTCGTGACCGGCGCCGGCAAGTCCACCGCGGCGCCGGCGCCCGCCACCGCGCCCAAGCCCTCCGACGCCCCCGCCTAGGCCTGGGGTCAGGTCTTACATTCCGACATTTCTGGCGCTCAGCGACTCACTTGACGCGTTGCGAATGTCGGAATGTAAGACCTGACCCCGGTCGTCGTCCTTCCAGATCAGGCGCGCGGTCTGGGCCACGCGCTGGAGCTTGGCCTGCTGTTCGTCCGGCGAGATCCGGTTGCCTTCCATGGTCGAGGCGAAGCCGCACTGTGGGCTCAGGGCCAGCCGCTCCAGCGGGACGAAGCGCGCGGCCTCTTCGACGCGGGCCCGCAGCTCGGCCACCGACTCGAGCCGCGGGGTCTTGGTCGTCACCAGGCCGAGCACCACCGTGCGGTCCTCCGGCATCGCGCGCAGGGGCTCGAAGCCGCCCGAGCGCTGATCGTCGTACTCGAGGAGGAAGCGGGGGAAGCGGCTCCGGCTGAAGACCCGCGCGATCGGCTCGTAGCCGCCGCTGGCGTAGAACATGGACTGGTTGTTGCCGCGGCAGATGTGCAGGCCGAAGGTGACGCCGGGATGGCTGCCGATCACCGCGTTATCCATCTCGATGCAGGCGTCGATCAGGCGATCGGGGTCACTCCCGCGCTGCCGATAGCCCTCGCGGAGCTCGGGATCCAGCAGGGCCGCGTACTGGGGCGCGTCGATCTGGATGTAGGTGCAGCCGAGCGCCACCAGCTCCGCGACTTCCCGCCGCGTCAGGTCCACGATGTCGGCCAGGTAGGCGTCACGCGTCGGATAGGCGCCCGTGGACTTCTCGGGATCGTAGTAGGCGGCGGCCTGCTGGCTGCTGATCAGCGTGACCTTGCTGGGCCGGGTCGTGCGGGCCCGGAGGTAGACGAACTCCTCGGTGCACATGCTGCGGCGCCAGCGGAGCTTCTCCACCACCACCGGCCGCTTGAAGACGAGCCGCTCGCCCTGCTCGTTGTGGAAGGGGATGGCCCAGCCGCCCAGCTTGTCGAAGCCGTCGAGGGCGTCGATGAGATGGCCGAAGAAGGCGTAGCGCCGCAGCTCGCCGTCGGTGACCACGTCGAGGCCCGCGGCCTCCTGGAGGCGCACCGCCTCGTCCACCGCGCGGTCCTCGATCCGCTTGAGCTCGGCGGGGGCGAGCTCGCCGCGCTCCGCGCGCCGGCGCGCGGCCTTGAGGTATTCCGGCCGCAGGAGGCTGCCGACCACGTCGCTGCGGATCGTGCGCACTACCGGATCACCGGGTTGCCGGGACGGCGGGTCTCTACTCGCCCGCCACCTTGAACATGCCGCCGTCGATGCCGAGCGCGTTCTTGCCGATGCCCTCGAGCATGCGGTCCACGGTGGGGGGCATCAGGGTCGAGGTGCGGAGGTCGCGGAAGGCGCGCTCGGCCGGGAAGTCCCGGTAGGCCCCGCGGCCGCCCACCACCTGGATCACCTTGGAGGTGACCGCGAGGCCGACCTCGGTGGCGAGGTACTTGGCCTTGTTGCCGAGGACCCCGCGCTCCACCACGTCCGCGGCCTCCCATCGCTCCGCGGTGTCGGCCAGCACGAGCAGGGCGCCGTCCAGGTGCGCGGCCAGCTCGCCGATGTGGCGCTGCACCGCCGGGTCGTGGGCCACCGCGATGTTCTCCGGCTTCACGATGCGCTTCTTGGCGTAGTCGATCGCGAAGGCGAGCGCGCCCTCCGCGATGCCCGCGTACACCGCGGCGTAGCCCAGGGCGAAGCTCTCGACCACCCCCACCCGCAGCGCGACGCCCGGGTCGCCCAGCGCCGCGTCCTTCGGCACGCGCACGCCGGTGAAGGTGACCGAGGGGCTGAAGGTCGCCCGCATGCCGAGCGTGTTCCACTTGCCGTCGGTGGCGATGCCGGGAGCGTCCGCGGGCACCAGCACCTGCAGCAGCGCCTTGCCCATGTCGGTGCCGCCCTCCAGCGCGCACCAGACCATGTAGTGCGAGGCGCCCAGGGCCATGGTGCAGAAGTGCTTCACGCCGTCCACCACGTAGGCGTCGCGGTCCTCGCGGACCACCGTCTCCATGAGGAAGGTGCGGGAGAGGCTGACCGCGGGCTCGCTGCCCCAGCTCCCGAAGAGACGGCCGTGCTCGAGCACCTCCGCGAAGTACCGTCGCTTCTGCGCCGGGGTGGCGAGCGCGTCGATGAAGCGCATGACCGTGGAGTGCATGTGCACGGTCATCGCGGTGTTGGCGCAGCCGCGCGCGATGGTGCGGATCACCCCGATGTAGGTCGGCATGTCGAGCCCGAGCCCGCCGTACGAGGTGGGGATGCACGACGCCAGGAAGCCATCCCGCCCGAGCACGCGCCAGCTATCGACGGGATTGGCGCCCGCCGCGTCGTACTCGGCCGCGCGCGGCGCGATCAGCTCGCGCGTCAGCCGGTCGACCCGGTCGAGGATGGCTTGCTGGGCCGCGGTGTACAAGGGGTCTAGCCCATGCCGGGGACGGGCTGGCGGTTCCCGGTGACGCAGCGGCAGGTGCCGGCCTGGTGCAGCTCGATCATGTTGCCGAACGGGTCGTACATGAAGATCTGCTGCGACTCCGGGCCGACCACGCCCCGGGTCACCCAGTGCTCGACGCCCATCCGCTCCAGCTCGGCCTTGGCCTCCTGGATGTCGGGGACCGCCAGGGCCACGTGCGGGCGCGACGGATCCTTGTCGGGCCCCTGGGCGAACTTGGACTGGCCGTCCACGCCCATGAGATGGATCTGGGCGGTGCCGCCCACGTCCATCCAGTAGCCGTCGATCGTGGGAATGACCGGGCGGCCCTGATCGGCGCTCAGGCCGAGCACGTCGTGGTAGAAGCCGTACGCCTTCTTCACGTCGGCGGGCGAGGGCCCGACCCGGATGCCGTGGTGGTGGAGCTCAAGCACTTTGACGGCCATGGATGCCTCCTGTGAGCGTGCCCCAGATCCCCTTGGGGAGGAACAGGACGAACGCGGAGAAGATGGCGCCGAGCACGATCGGCCACGCCTCGAGCACGAGGCTCAGCCGCTCCTCCAGGACGAGGAACGTGGCCGCCCCGACGAAGGGCCCGAAGAAGGTCCCCGCGCCGCCCAGCAGCGTCATCATGACCGTCTGGCCCGAGGTGGTCCAGAACAGCGACTCGACCGGCACGACGGTCAGCCGCAGGGCGTCGAGCGATCCGGCGAGCCCGGCGAAGCACGCGGAGAACACGAAGGACAGGTGCTTGACGCGGTTGACGTCGTAGCCGCAGGCCACCGCGCGGCTGGTGTTCTCGCGGATGGCCCGCAGCACCGCCCCGAAGGGGGAGTCGAGGATGCGCTTGAGCGCCACCACCGCCAGCCCCACCAGGACGTAGGCGAAGTAGTAGAAGCCGAGCGTGGTCTCGATGGAGTACTGCCAGGGCCCCAGCCCCAGGGTGAGCTGGGGGATGCCGCGCAGACCGTCGTCGCCACCGGTCCAGTCGGCCAGGTGGAAGGCGATGAAGTAGAGGAGCTGCGCGAAGGCGAGGGTCAGCATCGCGAAGTAGATGCCGCGACGCCGCAGGCAGAAGAAGCCGATGACCACGCCGCCCAGCCCGGCGAGCCCGAGGCCCGCGGCGAGCCCGAGCCAGAGCGAGCCCACGTGGAGCTTCGCGAGCGCGATGCCGGCCCCGTAGGCGCCGAGGCCGTAGTAGGCGGCGTGGCCGAAGGAGAGCAACCCGGTGTAGCCGTAGAGCAGGTTGAAGCCCATGGCCAGCAGGCCGAAGATCAGGACCTGGGTGGCCATGGTGCGGTTGGGCACGATGAAGGGAAAGAGAGCGAAGAAGGCCCAGAAGGCGAGCACCGGGTGCGCCGCTATGCGAAGCGCGCCGCTTCGGATCGCGCTCATTCCGCCAGGCCCGCCTCGCCGAAGAGGCCGCTCGGCCGCACCAGCAGCACGAACGCCATCACCAGGAACACCATGATCTCGGCGGCCTTGGGCAGGAAGAGCGTGGTGAGCCCCACCACCTGGCCGATGAGGAGCCCCGCCACCACCGCGCCGAGCAGGCTGCCCATGCCGCCCACCACGATGACCACGAAGGACTCGATCACCATGTTCACGCCCATCTCGGCGTAGGCGCCCCGCATGGGCCCGGCCAGGATGCCGGCCAGCCCCGCGAGCGCGGTGCCGATGCCGAAGACCACCAGCCAGACGCGCCCCAGGTCGATGCCGAGCGCGCGAACCATCAGGGGATCCCGCGAGCCGGCGCGGATGATGAGCCCGACGTTGGTGCGCCCGAGAAAGAAGTAGAGGCCGACCAGCACCGCCACCGTGACCACGATCAGGAAGAGCCGGTAGGCCGGGAAGATCATGAAGCCGAGATCCACCGCGCCCGCCAGGCCCCGAGGCGGATCGAGCGTGAGCCCGATCTTGCCCCAGAACACCTTGACGCCTTCGACCAGGATCAGCGAGAGGCCGAAGGTGAGCAGCAGCGGATCGTCGGGCGAGCGCCCGTAGAGCCGCCGGATCAGGAACCGCTCCATGAGCAGGCCGAGGACGCCGACCATGAGCGGGGCCACGATCAGCGCCACCCAGAAGCTCTTGGTGTAACCGAGCAGGAACACCCCGAAGTACGCGCCCAGCATGTAGAGGGCGCCGTGGGCGAAGTTCACCACCGTCATCAGCCCGAAGATCAGCGACAGGCCGATGGCCAGCAGGACGTAGATCATCCCCAGGACCAGGCCCGTGAAGACCTGGGCTAGGAGGGTCGAGAGCTCGGGCACGAGCTAGGCGTGCCCCTTCTCCTTGCAGGTACGATCGAGCTCCTCGTTGGCGGGGATCTTCGCCACCACGTCCACGAAGCCCCATTCGCCCTTCACCTTCCCCGGCTCCCGTCCGCGGCAGATCCAGAGGTCCTGGAAGGACTTGTTGTCGCAGGTCCGCCACCACTGCTTGCCCTTGTAGTGGTCGTAGACCGGGTTCTTGCGGAGCGCACTGGCGACCGCCTCGGAGTCCGTCGACTTGGCCAGCTCGCAGCCGCGCGCGACCTCCATGATCCCGCTGAACCCGTACGCGCCGTAGTCACCGGGCGGCGCGTTGTACTTCTTCCGGTAGACCTCCACGTACTTCTTCGCGGACGGGATGGTGTTCTCGAGCTCCCAGTAGAAGCTGGTCCCGCCGTAGACGTCGCCGTACAGGTCGCCGCCGCCCTCCTTGAGCTGGGGCAGCCAGACCAGGGGCTGGGCGATCTTCATCTGCTTCTTCATGCCGTAGCTGCCGATCTGCTTGAGGAAGGCGATGTTGTCCGCCCCCGGCGTCATCGAGACCAGCACCTCGGGCTTGGCGGCCTGGATCTTGGGCAGGTGGGCCGAGAACTCGGCGCTGCCGAGCGGGTAGGGCGTCGAGCCGAGCAGGGTGCCGCCCTGCTTGGCGAGGGTGTCGGTGAGGACGGCGTTGTTCTGCTTGCCCCACGCGTAGTCGGCGTAGATGATCCACCACTTCTTGCCGAGGTTCTGGGCCACCCACGTCCCGACCGCGCGGCTGGTGATCGTGGGGTTCAGGGCCTCGTGGAACGTCAACGGGCTCGTGTCCGGCTTGGCGCTGATCTCGTCGGACTGGCTCACCGAGATGAAGAGCACCTTGGACTTCTTGGTCTGCTCGTTGATGGCCATCTGCACGTGGGCGGCGAGCCCCCCGACGATGAACTGGGCCTTGTCGTTCTCGATCAGCTCCTTGGTGCGCTGGGCTCCGACCGCGGGCTTGAGCTGGTCGTCGCGGAAGAGCACCTCGACCTTGCGGCCGAGGATCCCGCCCTTCGCGTTCAGCTCGTCCATGGCCAGGGTGGCGCCGCGCTGCTGGTCGGCCGCGAGGGCGCCGAACGGTCCGGTGAGCGGGAGCGGGAAGCCGATGCGGAGGACGTCCTTGCTCTGGGCCCGCAGGACGGCGGGGAACGACAGGGCCGCGGCACCGGCCGCGGTGGTTGCCAGGAATGAGCGCCGATCCATGGATTGCCTCCTCTGCATTGAGTAAGCGCGCCTCGCCGGGGGGACAGGTGGCGGGTATCATAGGAGCCCGTCCGGGCGGTGTCAATCGGGTTACTGGGCGCCCCGCCCGCGCTCTGTGCTAGAGTCCCCCCACTCTGGAAGCCAACGAAGGCTAGGCTGCGCTACGAGGAGGAGGCTCTCATGCTCCGCGTCACGTCCAGCGTCCTGACCGTCCTGCTGCTCCTGATCGTGGGTGTCTGGCCGGCCACCGCCCAGTACCCCGAGCGGCCGCTGACCATCCTCGCCGGCTACCCGGCGGGCGGCATGGTGGACGTCGTGGCCCGCGCCCTCGCGGAAGGCCTCAAGAAGAAGTACCCGAAGGGCGTGGGCGTGGTCACCCGGCCGGGCGGCGGCGGCTCGCTGGCGGTGGCGGAGCTGGTGCAGGCCAAGCCCGACGGGCACACGGTCATCCTCGCGCCGATCTCCACCCTGGTCATCCATCCCCAGCTCAACGATCTGCCGTACAAGACCCCCGACGACTATGAAGCGATCATCAATACCGTGTCCTTCTACTCGGTGATCGCGGTGAAGGCCGACGCGCCCTGGAAGACGATGCAGGAGTTCGTGGCCGCCGCCAAGGCCAGTCCGGGCAAGCTGCGGGCGGGCACGCCCGGCGAGGGCACCTCGAGCCATCTCAACCTGGAGGAGCTGAAGCGCCTGGCCGGCGTGAACATCACCCACGTGCCGTTCGCGGGCTGGGGCGAGTCGAGCCCCGCGCTGCTCGGCGGCCACATCGAGAGCGTGGTGGCGCAGCCCGGCGAGGTGCGGCCGCTGGTCGAGGGCGGCAAGCTCCGCACGCTCATGGTCTTCCAGGCGAAGCGGAACCCGCTCTTCCCCGCCGTCCCGACCGCGAAGGAGCTGGGGTGGGACGCGGCGAGCGGCATCTTCTTCGTGATCGTGGCGCCCAAGGGCACGCCGGCGCCCGCGGTGAAGTACATCCACGACGCGACGAAGGCCGCGATGGAGGAGCCGCAGTTCGTCAACACCATCAAGCAGCGGGCCATCGACATCGACTACCGCGCCGGCGATCAGCTCAAGGCGGACATCTGGAAGGAATACAAGTTCCACACCGAGGTGTTGACGCGCCTGGGGATGCTCAAGAAGAAGTAGGGATGACCGAGCGGCTCCTGGCCCTGGCCGTGGTCGCGGCCAGCGGCGCGTACCTGCTCAGCGCGCTCGCGCTGCCGTCCGGCACGCCGGCACGGCCGGGGCCGGGGTTCTTCCCGCTCGCCATCGGGGCGTTCGGTGCCGTGATGGCGCTCGTGTGGACGGCGAGCGCGTTCCGGCGCTCCCCGACGACCGCCTTGGATCACGGGACTGCGGTCGAGGGCTTCGGCCGGGTCGTGGCCACCGCCGGCGCCCTGGTCGGGTTCTGTGTCCTGCTCTCCTGGGTCGGGTATCCGGTCGCCGCGCTCGTCTTCGTCGTCGTGTTGCTGAGGTGGCTCGGGGCCGGCTGGAGATCGGCGCTGGTGATCGGGGTCGCCAGCGCCGCGACCTCGTACTACCTCTTCGGCGTCCTGCTCGACGTGCCCCTCCCCCGCGGCATCCTCCTCGACTGAGACGCCGGCGCGTGGGCCCCCTCGAAGGTCTCGCCTACGGGTTCTCGATCGCGCTGACGCCGGGCAACCTCCTGGCCTGCTTCATCGGCGTCGTGGTCGGCACCATCGTCGGCATCCTCCCGGGGATCGGGCCGGTGGGGGCGATGGCGCTGCTCCTGCCGTCCACCTTTGCGCTCCAGCCGGCGACCGCGCTCATCATGCTCGCCGGCATCTACTACGGCTCGATGTACGGGGGCTCCACGACGTCGATCCTGATCAACGTGCCGGGCGAGGCGGGGTCGGTCGTCACCGCGATCGACGGCTACCAGATGACCAAGAAGGGCCGGGCGGGCGCGGCGCTGGCCGTCGCGGGCGTCGGCTCGTTCGTGGCGGGCTCCCTCGGGGTGGTCGGCATCGTGCTCGCTTCCGCGTGGCTGGCCGAGCAGGCCCTCCGCTTCGGCCCGCCCGAGTACTTCGCCCTCGCCCTGGCCGGGCTCCTGCTGCTCTCGCGCCTGAGCGGTGGCTCGGTGCTCCAGGCGTTCGTCCTGGTGGCGATCGGCCTGGCGCTGGGCACGGTGGGGATGGAGCCGATCTCGGCGATCCGGCGCTTCACCTTCGGCTCGACCCAGCTCTCGCAGGGCGTGGAGCTGGTGCCGGTGATCATGGGGCTCTACGGCGTGGCGGAAGTGCTGCTGATCGCGGAGGCGGGCCTGCGGCGCGCGCAGATCGTGTCCGTCAAGCTCCGGGAGCTGATGCCGACGCGGCAGGAGTGGCGGCAGTCGGCCGCCCCGATCGCGCGCGGCTCCGTGGTCGGGTTCTTCACCGGGCTGATCCCGGGCCCTGCCGCGGTGCTGTCGACCTTCATCTCCTACGCGCTCGAGCGCCGGATCTCGAAGACCCCCGAGCGGTTCGGCCACGGGGCGATCGAGGGCGTGGCGGGGCCGGAGGCCGCCAACAACGGCGCGACCGCCGGCGCCATGGTGCCGCTGCTCTCGCTGGGCATTCCCTTCTCGCCCGCGACCGCCATCCTGCTCGGCGCGCTGGTGATCACCGGCATCCAGCCGGGCCCCCTCCTCATCAGCCAGCGCCCGGAGGTGTTCTGGGGCGTGGTGGCCAGCATGTACGTGGGCAACCTGCTGCTGCTGATCCTCAACCTCCCGCTGGTCGGCGTCTTCGTGAGCGTGCTGCGGCTGCCCCAGCACATCCTCGCCACCCTGGTGCTGCTGCTCTGCCTGGTGGGCGCCTACAGCCTCAACAACAGCCAGCTCGACCTGTGGGTCCTCGTCGGCTTCGGCATCTTCGGCTACGGCCTGCGCAAGGTCGCGATCGATCCCTCGCCGCTGGTCGTCGCCCTGGTGCTGGGCCCGATGATGGAGAGGACGCTGCGGCAATCGCTCTTCATGGCGCGGGGCAACGTGCTGGAGATCCTGAGCCGGCCGCTCACCCTGAGCCTCCTGATCCTCGGCCTGGCCGCCCTCGTCGCGCCGGTGGCGGCGCGGCGCCTGCGCCGGCGGCCGATCAGCGCGGAGCCGGCTCGATCGGCTCGTTGAAGCCGGCCGGTGGAAGCCCAGGTGGAACTCCTCGGGTGGGCCGGCCGCGGGGTGGTCGCGGTGC
>DATHSW010000036.1:0-21651 GCA_035463855.1 Candidatus Deferrimicrobiaceae bacterium
TCCGCGGGCGGCAGCACGAGCGGCAGCTTCGGCGCGCCGAGCGTCACGGTGACCGTGGCCTCGATGCAGTCGCCAATCAGATCGGGCGTATCCGCCGACATGCCGGACGGAATGTCGATCGACACGATCGGCACCCCGGCCTCGTTGATGTCGGCGACCACGGTTTCGTAAAAGCCCGACAGCGGCGTGGTCAGGCCCGTGCCGAACAGCGCGTCGACAATCAGATCGTGCGAGGTGATCTCGGCGCCGTGCAGCTCCCAGGCCGTCTCGTCGGCCACTTCCACCACCGGCTGGCCGATGCGCCCGAGGATCTCGAGATTGGTGCGCGCGTCGCCCTTCACCTCGGCGACGCCGCCGATCACGAACACCGAGACGTCGAAGCCGCGCTGCTGCAGCGTCCGCGCCGCCACGAAGCCGTCGCCGCCGTTGTTGCCCTTGCCGCAGACGATCACCACCGACTTCCCGCGGAGGGGCGCCAGGCGGCGGCCGATGGAGGCCGCGGCCGCCGAGCCGGCATGCTCCATGAGCCGGGGTCCGGGAATGCCGAGCTCGCGGATGGCGCGCGCATCGAGCGCCCGCATCTCCGCGGCGGTGAAGACGGGCAGCACCGGCGTCAGCGCGGAGGCGGCAGGAGCAGGGCCGCCGACTGGATCAGGAAGTCGGCGAGCACCGTCGTGTAGGCCTCCCGATGGGTGGTCCGCGCCGCACGCGGCAGCTCGATGTGCAGGGCCAGCGGGGCCTGGGCGAGGATGCCCGACTGCTTGGCCGCGGAGGCGGTATACCAGATCGGGTCCTGCGATTCCACCCACACGTCGAACCGCGGCACCGCGCCCTCCGCCGGCACGCGGCTGTCGCGGATCAGCTCCAGCAGGGTCTTGAGGCGCCAGGCGTCCTCGCGGCTCACCCCCACCGTGGCGATCTCCATCCGGCCCGCGCTCTCCTGGCGGCCGTTACCGTGCAGCTCCACGTAGAGCCGGAGCGGGCCCTGGGCGGCCTCGGCCACGTGGCGGCGGTAGGCCTGATACACCTGGCGGGCGGCCTCGGTCTCCACCTCGAGGCGCGCGGCCACGCCCGGCGCGCTCTCGGTCGGGCGATTGACGTTGTAGCGGCGGCCCTCCCCATCGAGGTGGGCGTACCCGGTGGCGACGACCAGGCCGAAGCCGGTGAGCTTCGCGAGCTCGCGCCCCATCACGTCGGTGGCGGTGTCGGACGTGCCGTGCGGGGCCGCGAGGACGAGACCCGGGCGGCCCTTCTCGACCTGAACGCCGCCCCACGGCGGGGCGGGCCGGGCCGCGGGCGACGCCGGCGCGGGCGTCTCGACCGAATCCTTCCCCGCGATCAGCCCCGCGCAGCCCTGGACGAGGAGGGCGAGGCCGACCACGAGGCTACCGCGGCCTCGCCTCGTCATCGGCACCGTCTCCGATCAACATGGCCTGGGCCATCGCGTAGTCGCCGTCGTGGCTGAGCGAGAGCAGCACCTCGCGGCCGCCCTTGGCCTGGGCGATGGCGCGGCACCGGCCGTGGAGTGTCATGGTGGGCGCCTGCCCGCGCTCGCGGCATACCTCGAGCTCGCGCCAGTTGACCCCCATGCGCAGCCCGGTGCCGAGAGCCTTGAGCGTGGCCTCCTTGGCCGCGAACCGGGCCGCGAGGTGCGGGATGGGGTCGCGGCGGCGACGGCAGTAGGCGATCTCCTGCTCGGTGAACACGCGCTGGAGGAACCGCTCGTCCCAGCGCGCCACCACCCGGCGCATGCGCGGCATCTGCGTCAGATCCACTCCGATGCCCAGCACCCGGCTCATGTCCCGATGGCCCGCCGGACGATGCCGGCCAGCTCCGCGGCCATGCGCTCGATGCGCGCCTGCTCCTCGCCCTCGATCATCACGCGCAGGAGCGACTCGGTGCCGGAGTAGCGCAGCAGGATCCGCCCCGCCCCGTTCATCTCCGCCTCGAGGCCGCGCGCCCGCTCCACGAGGTCGGGAATGGAATCGACCGGGGGCTTGCTCTTCACCGGCACGTTGACCAGCACCTGGGGGAACTTCACGAGGCACTGCGACAGCTCGCCCAGCGAGGCCCGAGTCTCCCGCATGACCCCGATGAGCTGGAGCGCGGAGACGATGCCGTCACCGGTGGTGGCGTGGTCGAGGAAGAGGAGGTGGCCGGACTGCTCGCCGCCCAGGTTGGCGCCGATGCGCAGCATCTCCTCCAGCACGTAGCGGTCCCCCACCGCGACCTTGGCGAGGCCGATGCCGGCCTCGGTGAGGACGCGGTCGAGCGCGAGATTGGCCATCACGGTGGTGACCACCGTGCCGCTCTTGAGGAGGCCGCGCGTCGCGAGGTGCCGCCCGCAGATGGCCAGCGCGTAGTCGCCGTCGCGGATCTGCCCCGTCTCGTCCACCGAGATCAGCCGGTCGCCGTCGCCGTCGAAGGCGAGCCCGAGCTGGGCGCGCGCGCGGAGGACCTCCTTCTGCAGCCCTTCCGGATGCATGGCCCCCACGCCCCGGTTGATGTTCAGGCCGTCGGGGCTCGCGTTCAGCACCCGCACGTCGGCGCCCAGGCGGCGGAAGATCTCCGGGGCCACCCGGTAGGTCGCGCCGTGCGCGCAGTCGAGGACGACGCGAAGATCGCGGAGATCGTGGGGACACGTCGCGCGCGCGTGCGCGATGTAGTCGGCCTCGGCCGCCTCGTGCAGCACGAGACGGCCGATGTCCACCCCGGTGGGCCACGGGGCGGTATCGGGGCCGCTCAAGCGCCCCTCGATCTCCTCCTCCCAGGCGTCCGGGAACTTCGCGCCCTCCGAGGAGAAGATCTTGATCCCGTTGTCCTCGAAGGGATTGTGGGAGGCGGAGAGCACCACGCCGCCGTGGGCCTCGAGGCGACGGGTCAAGTACGCGATCGCGGGCGTCGGCAGCACGCCGACCGCGTAGACGTCACCGCCCGCCGAGAGCGCGCCCGAGACCAGCGCCCCTTCGAGCATGGGCCCGGACAGCCGCGTGTCGCGCCCGACGACCAGGCGCGTCTTCTTGCTGCCGTCGTGCTCGAGCAGCGTGGCGACGAGCTGGCGTCCGAGGCGAAAGGCCAGCTCGGTGGTGAGGGGGGGCTTGTTGGCGAGGCCCCGGATGCCGTCGGTGCCGAAGAGGCGGCTCACGAGCGGACGGATCCGAGGACGAGGCGGACGCGGGAGGGATTCACCCGCACCACCGTGATGCCGGGCGGCACCGTGATCTGCTCGGGCAGGACGCGCACGGTCACCTCGCCGGCCTTCGAGCCGGCCAGGTTGAGCCGCGCCTTCACCCGGTCGGTCCCGAGGCGCGCCAGGGCCCCCCGCAGGCCGTGGAGCTGCACGTCCACGCTGTCGGGCCGGTCGCCCTTCACCTCGAGCCCGGCCGGAATGTTGTCGAGCTCGAGCGGCGCCGCCATGATCAGGTCGGCTTTCTCCGAGGTCATCACGAAGGCCCAGAGCACCATGGAGACGCCGAGGGCGAGCAGCTTCAGCTCCCAGTGCCGCGTGAGCACGCTCACTTGCGGAGCCACTCCCGCGCCGGCTCCCACCACGCGGTCCGCCGCGGCATCGGTACCTCTTCCAGGCTGAACAGCTCGCCCAGCCGGCGCCGGAGCGACTCGAGATCGAGCGGCGACTCCATCTGGCCGTCCACCGCCAGCGAGATGCGCCCGGTCTCCTCGGACACGATCAGCACCACCGCGTCGGTCTCCTCGGCCAGGCCCAGGCCGGCGCGGTGCCGGGTGCCCATGTTCCGGCCGAGCTGGGTATTGCGGGACAGCGGCAGGAAGCAGCCGGCCGCGGCCACCCGGTCGCCCCGGATGAAGGCGGCGCCGTCGTGTAGCGGAGAGTACGGCAGGAACAGGCTGACGAGCAGATCGGCGGAGACCACCGCGTCGAGCGGCACGCCGAGCTCCGCGTAGTTGCGCAGCCCGGTGCTGCGCTCGAGCACGATGAGGGCGCCGATGCGCTTGCTGGCCAGCGCGTCGGCCGCCTTGACGACGTCGTCGATGAGGTGGCTGCGCTCCTCGCGGGCACCCAGCGCCATGCCCTGGAAGAGCCGGCTCTCGCCGAGCCGCGTGAGCGCCCGGCGCAGCTCGGGCTGGAAGAGCACGATCAGGGCGAGGACCCAGAACGACCAGAAGTTGTCGAGCAGCCAGCTCGTGCTGAAGAGCTCGAAGTGGCGCGACACGTACGACGCGACCATGAGACCGGCCAGGCCCAGGAGCATCTGCACCGCGCGCGTCTCCTTGAACATCACGAAGACGCGGTAGAGGACGACGGCCACCACCACGATGTCGATCGCGTCGCGGAGCCGGAAGCCCTGGAGCACGGGCCACATGGCGGCCTACCCGCTCTCGCGGGCGCGGTGAATGGCCAGGGCCACCCGGACGGCCTGCACCGTCTCGGCGACGTCGTGGGCCCGGATCACGTGGGCGCCCCCCGCCACCGCCGCCGCGGTGGCCGCCAGCGTGCCCGGCAGCCGGTCCGCGGGGTCGCCCAGGCCGGCGATGGCGCCGATGAAGGACTTCCGGGAGACTCCGACATGGAGCGGGCGGCCGAGGGAGCGCAGGCCCGGGAGGCCCGCCAGCACCCGGCAATCCCAGTCGGGCCAGGCCACGGTCCCACCGCGAAAGAAGCCGATGCCCGGGTCCACCAGGACGCGCTCGTCGGGGATGCCCGCGGCGCGCGCGAGGGCCAGGCTGGCTTCGAGCGAGGCGCGCACGGTCGCCACCGGGTCCCCGGGCGCGGGGGCCACGGCGGGCGAGGCCATGACCACCAGCGCCGCCCCCGCCTCGGCGGTGAGCCGGGCCAGGGCCGGGTCGCCGGCCAGGCCGGTCACGTCGTTGATCATGCGGGCCCCGGCCTCGAGCGCGGCCCGGGCCGGCTCCGCGCGGCTCACGTCGGCCGACACGGGCAGATCGAGCTTGGTGGTGAGCAGCCCGATCGCCCACTGGAGGCGCTCGGCCTCCTGGGCTTCGGGGATGCGGGCCGCCCGGTAGGGGGCCGTGGACATGGCCCCCACGTCCAGCCAGGCGGCCCCCGCCCGGACCATGGCCTCCGCGGCATGGAGCAGCCGATCGGCGTCCGCGACCACCGAGCCCGAGTAGAACGACTCCGGGCTCACGTTGAGCGCCCCCACGACGGCCACGTCGAGGCCGTCACCCACCGACACTCCTGCCACGATCGCGCGGTTCATTGGGGGATTACTCCAGCACCAACTTATCACCGCAGCGGGTACACACGGGAGCGGGAATTTAGCGAAAGAAGGGCCAGGACCGAGTGTCCGCCGGGGCCACAGTGTCCGCGGCCTGGGGGAGTGCGGGGGCCATTTCTGGGCCCCCGCATTAGATAGAGGGGCGGATCCGTACGACAGCCCTCACGAGCTGCCCCGACCTTCTAACCCTGGACCGCCAAACCTGGACCGCTACGCCGGGCTCGGCGCCTCTTGCAGCGGCGGCACGCGCAGGATGCGCGCGATCTCCTCGCCGTCGAGCGACTCACGCTCGAGCAGGGCCCGGGCCAGGGCGTGCAGCTTCTCGAGGTTCGTCTCGATCATGTGCCGGGCCCGGGTCGCGGACTCCACGACGATCCGCTTGATCTCGGAGTCGATGAGCACCGCGGTCTCCTCGCTGAAGTCCTTGGGACGCGCCACCTCACGGCCGAGGAAGATGTGCTCCTCGCCCTTGCCGAAGGTGAGCGGGCCCATCCGGTCCGACATGCCCCATTCGCAGACCATCTTGCGGGCCATCTCGGTCGCCTTCTCGAGATCGTCTCCCGCGCCGGTGGTCTGCTGCTGGAACACGATTTCCTCGGCGGCGCGGCCGCCCAGCAGGATCGTGATGCGGTTGACCAGGTAGTCCCGCGAGTAGTTGTACTTGTCGTCGGCGGGGAGCTGCTGGGTGAGGCCCAGCGCGCGACCGCGCGGGATGATCGTGACCTTGTGCAGCGGGTCGGCGCCCGGGAGGAGGTCGGCCACCAGGGCGTGGCCCGCCTCGTGGTAGGCGATGGTCCTCTTCTCGGTCTCCGAGATGATCATCGAGCGCCGCTCCACGCCCATCAGGACCTTGTCCTTGGCGTTCTCGAAGTCGATCATCTCCACGACCTTCTTGTCCTGGCGCGCGGCCAGCAGGGCGGCCTCGTTCACCAGGTTCGCCAGGTCGGCCCCGGAGAAGCCGGGCGTGCCGCGGGCGAGCACCTTGAGGTCCACCTTGGGCGCGAGCGGGATCCGCCGCGCGTGGACCTTGAGGATCTCCTCGCGTCCCTTCACGTCGGGCCGCGCCACCACCACCTGGCGATCGAAGCGCCCGGGGCGCAGGAGCGCCGGATCCAGCACGTCGGGCCGGTTGGTGGCCGCGATGAGGATGACGCCCTCGTTGGTCTCGAAGCCGTCCATCTCGACCAGCAGCTGGTTCAGGGTCTGCTCGCGCTCGTCGTGACCGCCGCCCAGGCCCGCGCCCCGGTGCCGGCCGACCGCGTCGATCTCGTCCATGAAGATGATGCAGGGCGCGTGCTTCTTGCCCTGCTCGAAGAGGTCGCGCACCCGCGAGGCGCCCACCCCCACGAACATCTCGACGAAGTCCGAGCCCGAGATGGAGAAGAACGGCACGTTGGCCTCACCCGCGATGGCCTTGGCCAGCAGGGTCTTGCCGGTGCCGGGAGGGCCCACCAGGAGCACGCCCTTGGGGATCTTGCCCCCGAGCTTCTGGAACTTGGGGGGGTCCTTCAGGAACTCGATGATCTCGCGCAGCTCTTCCTTGGCCTCGTCCACGCCCGCCACGTCCTGGAACGTGACCTTGTTCTGCTTCTCCGAGATCAGCCGGGCCCGGGCCTTGCCGAAGGACAGCGCCTTGGCCCCCCCACCCTGCATCTGGCGCATGAAGAAGATCCAGACGCCGATGAAGAGCAGCATCGGGACCCACTGCAGCACGATGGCCAGCCAGGAGTTGGTCTCGGGTGGCTTGACGTCGATCTTCACCCCCCGGTCCTTCAGCGACTTGACCAGGTCGGGGTAGTCGGCGGTGAACGTGCGGAACGACGAGCCGTCGCTCAGGCGGCCGGAGACGTTGTTGCCCTTGAGCGTGACCTCACGGACCTCGCCCGTCTCCACCTTCTTCAAGAAGTCCGAAAAGACGATCTCCCCCCGGGGCGATTGGTTCTGCTGGAACAACTGGAACAGGAGGATGACGATGAGGCCGATCACCATCCAGAGGGCGAGGTTCTTGTAGAACGGATTCATGCAGGGAATCATACCATACGGCGCGAGGGAGCGCGGGAGGCCCCCCGAGGGGGATCAGGGCCGCGCGACGGGCTCCAGGACGGCCAGATCGGGCAGCTCGCGGTACCGGCCGTCGTAGTCGAGGCCGTAGCCCACCACGAACTCGTCCGGGATCACGAAGCCCACGTAGTCCACGTCCACGTCCACCTCCCGGCGGGAGACCTTGTCCAGCAGCACGCAGAGGGACAGGCTCCGGGGGTGCCGCGTCGCCAGGTTGCGTCGCAGGTAGCTGATGGTGCGGCCCGAGTCGACGACGTCCTCCACGATGATCACGTCCCGTCCCTCGATGGACAGCGACAGGTCGGCGGTGAGACGCACCACGCCGGAGGACCGCGTGCCCGAGCCGTAGGACGAGACCGCCATGAAGTCCATCGCGGCCGGCTGGGGGATGGCCCGCAGGAGGTCGGCCGTGAAGACCACCGCGCCCTTGAGCACGCCGACCAGCACCGGCGCCCGGCCCGCGTGGTCGCGGCCGATGGCCTCTCCCAGCTCGGCGACGCGGACCGCGATCTCGTCCCGGGAGATCAGGATGCGGCCGACGCGCCGGTCCACCACGGCCGGCCCCTACTTGGGCGTGACGAACGTGGTCAGGGAGCGCTGAGCGCGGAGCCGCTCGGCGGCTGTGGCCGCCTCCTCCCGGGTCCGGAAGGTCCCGACCCGGACCCGGTAGCGGGCCACCCCTTCCTGCGCGGCCAGCGTGACGACATAGGCGTCCAGCCCGGCGCCCGCCAGCTGTTGCCGCGACTCATCGGCCTGGCGGCGATTCTTGTAGGCCCCGACCTGGATGGTCCACGGGGCCTGGCTGGTCTGGCCGCTGCCGCTCTTGGGCGGAAGCGAGGGTGCCGGCGTGGTGGCCGGGGCCTTCACTGCGCCAGCGGCTGGTGGCGCCGGCGGCGGGGTCGCGGGGGGAATCTTGACCGCGACCGGCTTCGCTTCGGGCTTCGGCGGCGCGCCGGGCCCGTCGAGCGGCTCGGTCAGCGTCTGGTAGAACGTCAGCTTCTCGGTCGGCTCCGGCGCGCGATCGGCCATGGTCTCGGCCGCGATCCCTCCCCGGCGCGGCGGAGCGGCCGGCTTCCTGGCGGGCTCGGCGACCGTCGTGATCACCGCGGAAGCGCTCTGGCGCGCCCACTGGCGGCCGACCAGCAGCCCCAGCGCGAAGGTGAGCCCGAGCATGACCAGCACCGCGCCCCCCAGCGCCAGCCACTGGATCGGCCCCGGGCCGCTCCCGATGCGCCGCCGAGTTGGAGAGGCCACGTCAGTCGCGCTCCTCGCCGCGGGACATGCTCTCCGGGGCCCCCACCCCGAGCAGGGTCAGGCCGTTGCGGACGACCTGGCCCACCGCCGCGCAGAGGCCGAGGCGGGCGAGGGTGCTCGCGCGGTCCGGGGTGATCACTCGATGCGCCTTGTAGTAGGGGTGGAAGAACCCGGCCAGGTCGGTCAGGTAGTACGCCACGCGGTGCGGCTCCCGGGCCCGCGCCGCGCCCGCGACCAGCTCCGGGAACTGCAGGAGATGCTTGATGAGGGCCTGCTCCTCCGCGAGTGCCAGCGGGGCGAAGTCCACCTCGGCCCACGGCGGCACCGCCACCCCCTGCTCGGCCGCGGTCCTGAACAGGCTGGCCACGCGCGCGTGCGCGTACTGCACGTAGAACACCGGGTTGTCGGAGGACTGCCGCGTGGCCACCGCGAGATCGAACTCGAGCGGGCTGTCGTGCCGCCGCGTCAGGAACGTGAAGCGCGCCGCGTCGCGGCCGACCTCCTCCAGCAGCTCCTCCATCAGCACGAACTCGCCGCGGCGCTTGGACATGCGCACCGGCTGGCCGTCGCGCAGCAGGGTCACGAGCTGGACGATGAGCACGTCGAAGCGCTCCGGCGCGTGGCCGAGCGCCTGCATCGCCGCGCGCATCCGCGGGACGTAGCCGTGGTGATCCGGCCCCAGGAAGTCGATGACGTGGTCGGCCCGCCGGAACTTCTCCAGGTGGTGAAAGCCGATGTCCACCGCGAAGTAGGTCAGCTCGCCGTCCGACTTCCGCAGCACGCGGTCCTTGTCGTCGCCGAAGGGTGTCGACCGGAACCACAGCGCTCCATCCTGCTCGTAGGTGTGGCCCGCCGCGGTGAGCGCGGCGATCGCCTCCTGCGGCCGGTTCGCGTCGCGCACGTCGCGCTGCTCGTGGGCCCAGCGGTCGAAGCGCGTGCCGTAGGCCTCGAGCACGCGCCGCTGGCTCTCCACCATCGCGTCGACGGCCAGGCGGCCCAGGCGCTCGATCCGCTCCGCCTCCGGCCGCGCGGCGAGCGCGCGCATGGCCTGCGGATCCCGCGCGAGCCACTCCGCGACCAGCTCGATCAGGTACTCGCCCGGGTACGCGTTCTCGGGCAGCTCGACCGCCTCGCCCAATGCCTGCCGCAGCCGCACGTCCACCGAGCGCGCGAGCGCCACGAACTGGTTGCCCGCGTCGTTGACGTAGTACTGCGACTCCACCGCGTAGCCCTGGCTCCGCAGGATCCGCGCGAGGGCGTCGCCCACCGCGGCCGCGCGGGCGTTGACGATCACGAGGGGGCCGGTCGGATTGGCCGAGACGAACTCGAGGAGGACACGCGCGCCCTTGCCCGCGGAGCGAAGGCCGTAGTCGTCCCCCGCGGCGAGTACCCGGTGGAGACCGTCCGCGCACCACCGCGGGGAGAGGAAGACGTTGAGGAAGCCGGGGCCCGCGATCTCCAGGCGCTCGACCGCGTCGGTCTTCGGGAAGTTCGCCACCACCGCCTCGGCGATCTTGCGGGGCGCGCGGCGGGCTTCCCGCGCGAGCGCCATCGCGGCGTTGGTGGCGTAGTCGCCGTGCCGCGCCTCGCGCGGGACCTCCCACTGCACCTCGGTGGGTGCGGGCAAGCCGGCGGCGGCGAGTGCGTGCCTCAATGCGTCCGTCAGATGATCGGTGATGTTCAAAGAAACGAAACGCCGCGGCGCATGGCGGCGATAGGAAATGATACCCCCCGGCCTTCGAGCGAGCGAAGAATTTTCGGGCGCTTACGAGGCGCCGAGCGCGCCGAGGGCGAGCGCGGCCGCGCCCAGGCAGAGCGCGGCCGCCCAGCGCAGGACCCGCATCGCGCGATCGATCGCCGCCGGGTCGGGCGGCGGCCCCTCGCCCAGACGATAGTGCCCGCGCTTCTCGAGCGCGACGCCGAGCGCGCCCGCCATCGCGGCCATGGTCCGGCCGGCGTTCGGGCTCTCGGTGCGCGCGCCGTCGCGCCGGAGCACGCGCGCGGCCCCCGCGGCCGATTGCCGCGCGAGCCACGCGCCCGCGACCAGGGCCCCGGCGGCCAGCCGCGCCGGCACATAGTTGGCGACGTCATCGGTGCGCGCGGTGGCGCGGCCCAGGTACTCGAGCTCGTCCCGCCGGTAGCCGATCATCGCGTCGGCGGTGTTCACCGCTCGGTAGGCCCACGCCAGGGCCATCCCGCCCGGCACCCCGCCGAGCAGCGCGCCGACCACGTAGAAGCAGACGGGCGCCACGAGGCCGTCGGTGAGGTTCTCGGCGAGGGATTCGACCGCGGCGGAGGCGACCGCACCCGCGTCGAGGTCGCTCGCGTCGCGGCTCACGAGGTGCCAGGCGACCTGCCGCCGCGCGCCCGCCAGATCGCCCGCGACCAGGTGGCCACGGACCACTTCCACCGCCGCGAGGAGCCCGCTGAGCGAGAAACTGCACTTGAGCAGCCAGGCCTGGGCGAGCGGGGCCGCCACGCCGGGCAGCGCGCCCAGCAGCGCCTGCGCCACCAGCGCCGCGCCCGCCGCGAGGCCGGCCACGATCAGGACGAGGAAGGTGCCGTAGAGCGCCAGGTCCTCGGGCGAGCGCGGCGCCCGCGCGCGGGCGAGCGTGATGAGCCGCCCGATCCACGCCACCGGATGCCAGCGATTCGACGGATCCCCCACGAGCAGATCCAGCCCCACCGCCAGCACCAGCACGGTCATCCGGACCCGCTCATCGCAGCTCGAAGACGAGCGGGATGCGGATCAGCAGCGCTCGCCGCGGCACCGAATCCGGGAACGGCACCGGCCCGAGCCGGCGGATGGTCTCGACCGCGGCGTCGTCCAGGACGTCGTGCGAAGAGGAGCGCGCGATCTGCACGTCGCGGACGCGGCCGGTGGACTCGATCCACACATGGAGCTCCACGGTCCCCGCGAGACCCCGCCGGCGCGCGGCGAGCGGATAGATCAGGCTCTCCAGCACCCGCTGGCGGAAGCGCCTGAGGTACGGCCCGTACTCGGGGGACACGCCGCCGGCGCCTCCGGGCTCGGGCGTCGCGAGCGCCAGCGGTGAGCCGGGCGCACCGCCCGGCCCCGGCTCGGCGTCACCACGGACCGGGCCTCCACCACGCGCGACGGGGCCGGCGCCGGCCTCGGGCGCGCCGCTGCGTCCGTCCGCCACCGAGGGCGCGGCCAAGGCGGGCAGGACGGGGGGCGTGGGCAGCGGGGCCACCGAGGGAGCCGGAGGCGGTGTCGGCTCCGTCGCGACAACCGGCGGCGGTGGGGCCACCGGGGCAACCGGCTCCACGCTAGGCGCGACCGCCGCGAGGGGACGCGCACTCGGTGTGGGGGGCGGGAGCGGCTCGGATCGGGGCTCGACGGCACCGGCGGCCACGCCGGTCCGGGCGGCCCGGGTCGCCGGATGGGGCGAGCGCACGAGCGGCCCTGTGGCCGGCTCGCGCGCAGAATCGGGGTGCTCCACCAGGTCCACGAACAGCGGTCGGGTCCAGTCGGCGGTGGACCAGGCCAGCAGCACGGCGAGGACCGCCACGTGCAGGAGCACCGACAGCGTCACGCCTCCGAGACGCGGGATCACCGGTGCCGCTCCTGCCAGTCGGCGCTGGCCCGGTCGAGCGCCGCGCGCACCGCGCGGGCCACGGCCCAGCCCATGGGGCTCGCGGGCCCTCCGAAGCGGGCGCGGGGGCCCCGGCCGGTGGCCGCGATCACCACCGCGTCGGTGGAGGTTCCGCTCGCGGCCAGGCCACCGGCGGCCAGGAGACCGGCCTCCCGCAACGCGAGCCCCTTCACTTCCGTCGCGGTGATCACCGCGTTGACGAGCGCGGCCGGCTCCGGGTCCGCGTCCACGACCACGATGGTATTGATGGTGGAGGCCACCCAGGCCGCCACCGGCGAGGTGCCCGCGGCCACCGGATTGCTGAGCCCCACCGTGACCACCGCGAGCGCGTGGAAGCCCGCGGCGGCCTCCTCGGCCTGCGTCGCGCGCTCGGTGTAGGCGCCCGTCAGGAGGCCCACCCAGGGCGCCGGCACCCCCACGCGACGGGCGAAGGCCCCGATCATGCCCGAGGGATCGGCGCAGGGGTCGTTCTTGTGCACGTGCAGGTTGACGATGGCGCGGGCCTCAACGAAACCGCCGTGGTGGACCGCCGAGGACAGGACGCGGAGGGGCTCGCCGCTTGTCACCACCACCGCCTCGCTCCCGACCTCGACGGACACCCCGGCGATCATGCGTGGATCCTAGAACGACACGCGCACGCCGACCAGGGCATTGATGCCGAGCGCGGGGAACCCGCGTACCTCCGCGTAGCCCTCGTTCAGCAGATTCTGGATGCGCGCGGTCAGCTCGAGCTTCTTGAGCAGGCCCATGCGCTCCAGGATGCGCCAGGTGCCGCCCACGTCAACCCTGGTGTGACCGCTGTTGTACACCTCGCCGAAGGCCTCGAGCTGCTCGCTCGCCACGTGGACCTGGGTGAAGAGCGAGAGCCGCATGATCGGCTCCCAGGTGAGGCCGATATTCCAGCGGTGCCGAGGCTCCCGGGGCAGCAGCCGGTCGGTGGCGAGGTTCTCCGAGTCCGTGTACGTGTAGTTGAGCGAGGCCACCAGGTTCGGCAACACGTCCACCTCCGAGGTGAACTCGATGCCCGCGCTGCGGGCACGCCCGACGTTGAAGGGCCCGCCGAACGGCGCGGTCGGGATCGGGGTGCAGCAGGTGATCAGGTTCTTGAACTCGTTCTGGAAGTAGGTGAGCCCGAGCCGGATCCGGTTGTTCCAGAGCTTCTGGTCCACCCCGAAATCGTAGGACAGGCTCTCCTCCGGCTGCAGCACCGGGTTGCCGAAGCCCGGGAAGAAGAGATCGTTGAAGGTCGGGGCCCGGAAGCCGGTCCCCGCGCTGCCCCGGAGGCGGGTGCCGGTCTCCTTGATCAGGAAAGCCAGCGAGCCGCGCTCGGTGGTGGTCGTGCCCCAGACGCTGTTGTCCTCCATCCGGAACCCGCCGGTCAGGAACAGCCGCTCGAAGAAACGAAGCTGCTGTTCGAAGAAGACCGACTCGGTCTCGCTGACCGCGCGGAAGGTGTTCCGGCTCTCCCCGATCTCGCGGCGATGCTCGAGCCCGACGCTGCTGGTGCTCCACTTGCCGATGAAGAACGAGTTCACCCACTCCGCTTCCCGCCGCTCGACGTTGACCTGGGAGAAGACCGGGGAGTCGAAGGCCACCCCGGGATCCACCGGGTCCTGGAAGCCCGCGCTGTTCTCGTAACGGGCCAGGCGGCCCCGGGTCTCCCACCACGGAACGGGCCGGGTCTTGCCGTCGAGGCTGAAGATGGTCGTCTCCGACTGCGAGCGGGCGTTCCGATTGATGATGGGGTGGATCGGCTGCGGGCCGGGGAACACCCCCTTCACCGGCACCCCGATGTCGTTCTTGTTGTAGCGGACGATGAAGTCGAGGGTCGAATCCCAGGGCAGCGTGGCCCCGACGCGCGCGCTGACCGCGTTGGCGTCGGTCTCGTCGTTCTGGAACTGGCCGTTGCTCTCGAAGTGCGAGGCCGACAGGGCGTAGTGCAGGATCTTCCAGGCGCCGTGCACGGTGGCCCGCGAGACCAGGGTGTCGTAGTTGCCGACCTCCTGCTGGACCGAGGCCTGGATCGGCCCGCCCGTGCCCCTCCGGGTGATGATGTTGACCACGCCGCCGATGGCGTCGGCGCCGTAGATCGTGGACTGGGCGCCACGGATCACCTCGATGCGCTCTATCAGGTCCGGCGAGAGGTCGGACAGGTCCACCTGCCCGAGCGTCGGGCTCTTCACCCGCAGGCCGTCCACCAGCACCTGCACCTGGTTGGCGTTGGCCCCCCGGATCGTGACGCTCGAGGTCTTGCCGTAGGCGCCCGAGCGCCGGATCTCCACGCCCGGCACGCTGCGGAGCGCTTCGTCCACGGTCGGGTAGTGATAGGTCTGGAAGTCCTGCCCGTCCACCACGCTGACCGAGGCGCCGAGCTGCTCGGCCGGGGTCGCGACCGGGGTCGCGGTCACCACCACTGGATCCACCCGCTTCGCCTCCTGCGCGTGCGCCGTCAAGGGCGCCGCGAGGGACAGCACGAGAAGCCACGTGAGCTGCTGCCGCATTGACCGCTCCTTTTGCCTCGAAAGGGTGGGCATCGGTGATCGCAGCCAGGTCTCCTGACTCGTGGATCGGCGTCGTGGCCCGGCCTTCCCAGGCGCCCCCTCGGGCGACCCAGTGGCTCCCTCACGGGATCGGGCGCGACTCCCCACTCACAGTGGCGGGACCGTGCCGGCTTCGGCCTCGACATCGGCCGGGACCGGCTTCCCTTGATCTGCGATCGGTCTGCAGTGTTTATCAGGCTTTAGTGTCGATCACCTCCCGTTCTGGTTTCAGAGTCCGGGTAGACGAGGTGGACGGTGGGGCGACGACTGATCGGGTGCTTGTCCACCAGGACCCGGCAGCCGTAGGCGGACTCGAGCACCGCCTCGTCGATGACGGTCTCGGCGGACCCGACGCGGACCGCGGCGCCGGCGGCCATGAGGAGCAGCCGGTCGCAAAGCTCGGCCGCGAAGCCCAGATCGTGCGAGACGAGCACGATGGTCAGCCCCGCCTCGCGGCCGAGTCGCCGCAGCAGCCCCGCGCACTCGGCCTGGTAGCGCAGGTCCAGGTGCGCGGTGGGCTCGTCGAGGACGAGCAGGCGCGGCTCCTGGGCCAGGGCCCGCGCCAGCATGACGCGCTGGCGCTCGCCGCCGCTCAGGCGATCGAGCAGGGCCTCGCGGAGGGGCAGCACCCCGACCGCCTCCATGGCGCGCCGGGCCGCCGCGCGATCCTCCGGGCTCTCGAAGAAGCGCCCCGGCGCGCGCGCGTAGCGGCCCATGAGGACCAGCTCCTCCACCGTGTGCGGGAGGCCGCGCGGCACGTCCTGCGGCACCACCGCCACCTGGCGCGCCATCGCGGCCCGGGAGAGGCGCGTCACGTCGGCGCCGTCGAGGCGGAGCTGGCCGGACGACGGCGCCAGCACCCTGGACAGCAGGCGGACCAGCGTGGTCTTGCCGGAGGCGTTCGGGCCGATCACGCCGAAGGTCTCGCCCGGCTTCACGTCGAACGAGAGATCGCGGATGGCGAAGGCGCCCGCGAGCCCCGACGCGTAGACGAAGCCCACGCGCTGGCAGTCGACGAGCGGGGTGGTCATAGGCCGGGCTGGGCCCCGCGCGAGCGGAGCAAGTAGACGAAGAACGGCGCCCCACAGAAGGCGGTGATCACGCCCACCGACAGCTCCGCGGGGGCGACCACGTTGCGCGCGATCGTGTCGGCCAGCAGCAGGAAGGCGCCGCCGCCGAGCACTGCGGCGGGGATCACCACGCGGTTGTCGGGCCCGACCAGCATCCGGATGACCTGCGGCACGATCAGTCCCACGAAGCCGATAGGACCCACGAAGGCCACCACCGCCGAGGTCAGGAGCGCCGCGCCCGCGAAGACCCGGCGCTTGACCCGCTCCGCGTCCACCCCGAGCTGCTGGGCGCTCTCCTCGCCCAGCGCCAGCAAGTTGAGGGGGCGCGCCTGGCCGACGACCAGCCAGAGCCCGATCAGGGTCAGGGCCCCGAAGACACCGAGGCTGGCCGGCGCGATGGGGCCCAGGTTGCCGAGCAGCCAGTGCACGACGCCGCCGAGGCGGTCGAAGTCCACCAGGGAGATCAGCACCGTGATCGCCGAGGAGAAGAAGATCCCCACGATCACCCCCGCCAGCAGCAGGGTGTGCACGGGCAGGCCGCCCCCGCGCGCGGCGATCAGGTAGACCGCCGCGCCCGCCACCAGCGCGCCCGCGAAGGCGCAGGCCGCGATGCCCACCGCCTCCACGAGACCGCCGCCGAGGCCGAACACCTGCGCCAGGATCACGCCGAACGCGGCCCCGCTCGAGACCCCGAGCACCGAGGGCTCGGCCAGCGCGTTCCGGGTGAGGGCCTGGAAGCCCGCGCCCGCCACCGCGAGCGCCCCGCCCGCAAGCAGCGCGGCCACGATACGCGGAAGCCGCAGGCTCAGCACGACCACCTGGTCCACGCCCTTGACCCGCCCGCCGAGCACCGCCAGCACGTCGCCGGGCGGCACCCGCGCGCTTCCGAGGAACAGCGCGCCGAGCGCGACGAGCGCCACCACGAGGCTGAGCCCGATCAGCAGCACCGCGAGCCGAGCGCCGGAGGCGGAGGGCGGCCGGGTCATCGCAGCGCGCCCGTCTTCTCGAAGGCGTCGGGATGGATGAGGCGCGCCAGCACCTCCAGGCCGTCCACCACGCGCGGGCCGTAGCGATGCATCAGGTTGCCGTCCACGGTGTGGACCCGCCCCGCGCTCACTGCGGGCACGTGGGTGAACCGCTCCCACTGCGATCGCACCAGGGGGCTTCCCGTCGTGTCGTGGCTGGCGATGAGGATGACCTCGGGGTTCCGCGCCAGCGCCGCCTCCATGCCGTATCGCGGATAGCCCTGGCCCCCGTCGGCGGTGACCGAGTCGCCGCCGGCCAGGGCGATCAGCTCGGAGACGAGCGCGCCGCGAGCGGGCACGATGAGCGGATCGGGCCAGAGGACGTAGAGCGCCCGGGGCCGCGGCCGGTCGGCCACGCGCGCCGAGACGGCCTGGATCCGCGCGCGGAGCCGGCTCACCATCCGATCCGCCGCCTCCGCGCGATCGGTGAGGCGGCCGAGGCGGGCGATGAGGTCGAGCACGTCATCGACCGTTGTCGGATTGACGAGATAGATCGGAATCTTGAGCCTGGCCAGCTGATCAAACGTCTCATGGCGATTACCTGACGGGGTGGCCACGACCAGATCGGGCTTGAGGGCCACGATGACCTCGAGGCTCGGCGAGATCATTCCGCCCACGATGGGCTTCCGGCGGGCCGCTGCCGGGTAGTCGCAGAAGTCGGTGACACCGGCCAGCCGGCCCTGGGCCCCGATGGCGAACACGGTCTCCGTCACGCTCGGCACGAGGGAGACGATGCGCTCGGGGGGCGCGGGCAGGACGACCCGTCGGCCGGTCTGATCGGTCACGGTGAACGCCCCCGCCGCCGGGGGCAGCAGGAGCCACGCCAGGGCCAGGGCAGCCAGCAGCCGGGTCACGAGGCCGCCCCCGGCATGTCCGGCCGGTCCGAGATGCCGGCCGACTTGAACGTCGCCATGTCGGTCAGGACGGCGACCGCCGCGCGCGCGAGGCCGATGCACAGGGCGGCCCCGGTCCCCTCGCCCAGGCGCAGTCCGAGGTCCAGGTACGGCTCGAGGCCCAGGACGTCCAGCACCCGCGCGTGGCCCGGCTCGGCGGAGCGGTGCGCGGCCAGGAGGGCGCCCTGCGCGTCCGGCTTCAGTCGGACGGCGGTGAGGGCCGCCGCGCCCGCGATGAAGCCATCGAGCACGACCGGCAGCCGGTAGGCCGCGCCGGCCAGGATGACGCCCACGAGTCCGGCGATCTCGAAGCCGCCGACCTTGGCGAGGGTGTCGAGCGCGTCGGCCGGGTCGGGACGGTTCACCTCGAGAGCCCGGCGGATGGCCTCGACCTTCCGGCGGCGGCCGGCCGCGTCCACGCCCGTGCCGGGGCCGGTAACGCTCTCCGCGGAGGCGCCGGTGAGGGCGGCCACGATGGCGCTGGCGGCGGTGGTGTTGCCGATGCCCATCTCGCCGGTGCCGATCAGGTCCGCGCCCCGCGCGCGCTCGGCGTCCACCAGCGCGATCCCGGCGTCGATCGCCTGCGCGCACTGCGCGGGCGTCATCGCGGGCCCGCGGGTCATGTCCGCGGTGCCCGGAGCGACCTTGCAGTCCCGGAGGTCGGGATGGCGCGGCAGAGGCACCGCGACGCCCAGGTCCGCCACCACCACCCGCGCGCCCGCGTGGCGGGCCAGCACGTTGACCGCCGCGCCGCCACGGAGGAAGTTCTCCACCATCTGGGCGGTGACGATCTGCGGATAGGCGCTCACGCCCTGCGCGACCACCCCATGGTCTCCCGCGAGGGTGAAGATCACGGGATCGCGAAGCGGCGGCGGGCAGATGCCCGCGATCGCCGCGAGGCGCACCGCCAGCTCCTCGAGCCGCCCCAGGCTCCCCGGCGGCTTGGTGAGCTGATCGAGACGGCGCCGCACGTCGAGCTCGGCGCCCGGGTCTGGCAGCGGGACGACGCTAGGGAGCTTCATGAGTCGGCTCACGGCGGGCCGGGGGCGCCGGCGCATCCTTCACGGTCAGGGGGAGTCCCGCCACCATCAGGGTGACGCGGTCGGCGGCGGCGGCCAGACGCTGGTTGGCGAAGCCGAGCAGGTCGCGGAAGCGGCGCCCCAGCTCGGTCGGCGGATGTACGCCCTCGCCAACCTCGTTGGAGACGATCAGCAACGAGAGCAGACGCGCCCGGATCACGTCGGCCAGACCGTCGGCGGCGGCCAGCACGGCCGCGTCGTCGTCACCACGCTCCATGAGGTTGGCGATCCATACCGTGACGCAGTCCACCACGACCAGGTCATGGGCGGCCGCGGCGCGCCGGCAGGCGGCGGCCACGTCCTGCGGCTCCTCGAGCGTGGTCCAGCGGGCGGGGCGCTCGGCCTGGTGACGCGCGATACGCGCCGCCATGTCGGCATCGAGCGCGCGCGCGGTGGCCAGGAACGCGACGCGGCCGCCGCGCCGGGCCGCCAGCTCGACCGCGTGACGGCTCTTGCCGCTCCGGGCGCCGCCCAGCACGAGATGCGAGGAATGCACGGCGGTCACCTCGGTCCTCCCTCGAGGACCGTTGCGGGTGGCGGGGTCTGGGCAGGTCTCCTGGCTCTCGGATCGTCCTACTCCCCGCGCCTTCCCGATCCGGCTGGGGCCGGACCAGTGGCCGATCGCGGGTTTCGTCCCCGATTACAGTGACGGGGTCGCGGCGGATTCGCACCGCCTTCCCTGGGGCCCGCACCCGGCGGGCCGCCCGGACACCGTGGACGGCCAGACCGTAGCAGAGGCCTCGGGGCAGCGCAAGCCGCCGGGGCCTACCAGCGGGACAGGCGATCGATACGTCGGCGCTCGCGCTTGGTCGGGCGCCCGGCCCCCGGCGGGCGGTAGGCCGGCGGCGCGGACCGGGACTCCCGCGGGGGCGGCGGCGGCGTGAGATCCTCGTAGAGGGCCGCCGCCTCGCTGGCGCCGCCCCGCCGCTCCGCGAGCGCCGCCACGCGCACGACGCGGCGGATGCGCGGAAGAGTCACGTGCAGCAGGTCGCCGGGCCGTACCGCCTTCGACGGCTTGGCCGCATCGCCGTTGACGTCCACCTTCCCGCCGTTGCAGGCCGCGGCCGCGAGCGTGCGACTCTTGAAGAAGCGCGCCGCCCAGAGCCACTTGTCGATCCGGACGTCGGACATGAGGTTTTTACCGTAGCACACGGGGCCCGTGAGACACTGAGCGCGCTCATGGTCCGCGCGCCGATCCGGCTCCTGACGGCAGTGATGCTGCTGACCGCGGCGGTCGCCGTGCCCCGAGCGCTCTCCGCGGCCGACCCCTCGACGATTCCCGTCGAGGACTGGTCCAAGCAGCCCGACGGCAAGACCGGCATCCCCGACGGCTGGAAGGGACAGAGCTGGGGGAGCCCGAAGTACGACTTCCGTATCGTCACCCAGGGCGGCCGGAAGGTCCTCCATCTCAAGAGCGGCAACGACAGCTCGACGATCTCCAAGGAGCTCAAGGTGGACGTCAAGCGCCACCCGATCTTGCAGTGGAGCTGGCAGGCGGTCACCCTGCCCAAGGGCGGCGACGCCCGCAAGTCGGCCACCGACGACCAGGCGGCGCAGCTCTACGTCACCTTCCCGCGCTTTCCGTCCCAGGTCCGCTCACGCATCATCTCGTACCTCTGGGACACCACCGCGCCGGTCGGCGGGGTGTTCAAGAGCGAGAAGACCGGGCTCGTGACCTATGTGGTCGTCCGGTCCGGTCCGGCCGACCTCGGCAAGTGGCTGACCGAGAGCCGCAACGTGCTGGAGGACTACCAGAAGATCTACGGGGAGGCGCCGGGGGAAGAGGTGGGGGCGATCTCGATCTCCATCGACTCCAACGACACGCGCTCGTCCGCCGAGTCCTACTTCGGCGACCTCCTGTTCCGGAGACCCTGAGAGCCAGGGAAGGAAGCGCAAATGGCGGCCTACGGTGCGACCCTGCTCCGGCTGATCCTGGGTGTCGTCTACATCATGCACGCCTACCTGGCGCTGGTCGTCTTCGGCCCGAGCGGCATGATCGCCTACCAGGTCAAGAACGGGATCCCCTTCCCGGAGATTGCCACGTGGTATCTCATCGTGGCCCATGGGCTCGGGGGCATCTTCCTGGTGCTCGGGATCTTCGCGCGCTGGGCGGCCCTGGCGAACGTCCCGGTCATGCTCGGGGCGATCTCCTTCGTCCACCTGAAGAACGGCTTCTTCGCCCACCAGAACGGCTACGAGTACGTGCTCGTGCTGCTCGTCGCCTCGCTGGCGGTGGCGATGATCGGCGGGGGGGCGCTGAGCCTGCGACGCTAGCCGCAGCCCTCTACTGCGAGCGGGGCCCCTCCGGCTGCTCGTCCGCCGCGGCGGCCTGCGCCGTGAACCTGCCCGCCGGCAGCGGGCTGCTGGACTGGCTGAGCAGCAGGCTCGTATCCTTGCCGGGCTCCACGGTGACCTTCTCGTCCCAGACCATCGTCTCCTCGATCACCGCGACGACCCGGTAGCGCCCGGCCGGAACGTCCCGGAACTCGTATCCGTCACCGAGGCGAAACGCGCGGGTGCGCTTGACGTCGTGGGTGACCGGCTCGTCGCCCATGAGGGACAGCTGGCCGGTGATCAGCCGCTTGTGCGGGGTGATCCCGGGCCACTCGGTCTTGCCGACGAGCCGGCCGATGCTCGACGGGTCAGGCGGGAAGGGAGAGCTCGGCCGCGTGGAGTCGGCCACCGCCGGGGAGGCCGGCAGCGCGCCCACCCGGGCCAGCCACCGATGCGCCTCCTTGTACTCGGTCGAGCCCGCATCGGCGCGGCCCAGGACCCAGCGGAACTGGGCGATGGCTTCCGGCCGCTTGTCCAGGAACGAGTAGGCCGTACCCAGCGCGAAGTGGGGACGGATCCCCTCCGGCTCGAGATCGACCGCTTGCCGGTACTTCTCGACGGC
>DATHSW010000037.1:0-2838 GCA_035463855.1 Candidatus Deferrimicrobiaceae bacterium
CTCGCGGCCGAGAAGCCGGCGGCCGAGATCCGGGAGCGGGCGCTGCGGGTGTTGATGCACGCCTCGCGCCGGCTCGGCCGCGACGAGGCGGCGGTGGCTGCGGCCAGCGAGGGGTTCGCCGCCGCCTCCCCCGAGCGGCGCGCGGGCTGGCTGCTGGAGCTGGCCCGGCTGCGGCAGCGGCGCGACCGCGACGCCGCGCTCGCCACCCTGGACCGGCTGGTGCGCGAGCAGCCCAAGAGCAGCGCCGCGCCGACCGCGCTCCTGCTGAAGGCCGAGCTGCTCGAGGGCGCCAGCCGCCCCGCCGAGGCCGAGAAGACCTACGCGAAGCTGGCCGCCGACTATCCGGACGAGGACGAGGCGGCCGGCGCGCTCTGGCGGCTCGGCTGGCTCGCGTGGTTCCGCGGGCAGCACGTGGAGACCACCAGCCGGTGGAGCCGGCTCCAGACCGCGCGCGGCGTGGGCGCGCTGCGCGAGGGCGTCACCTACTGGCTCGGTCGCGCGTGGGAGCGGCGGGGCGATCGCGAGCAGGCGGCCCGCCACTTCGCCCAGCTCGTGAAGGACGCGCCGCGCACCTATTACGGCCTGCTCGCGGCCAAGCGCGCGCCCGTGGCCCCCGTTGGGCGAGCTGCCGCGGGGCCGGGGCCGTTCGCGTTCCCGTCCGAGCCCCTCGAGGCGCTGCAGGGCGACGAGCGCTTCGCCCGCGCGACGGCCCTGCGCGGGGTGGGGCTGGACAAGTTCGCCGACGAGGAGCTGGACGAGCTGACGCGCCGCTCGGTGGGCGAGCCCCGGCGGCTCTACGCGCTCTCGGCCGCCTACGTCGCGGAGGAGCGCTACCACATGGCGCTGCGCATCCTGCGGCGCAGCTTCCTGGGCGCGGCCCGCGCGGGCGGGACGTCGCCCCGCGAGTTCTGGGAGATGTTCTACCCGCTGGGCTGGCGCGAGGCGCTCACCGCGGCGGCGGGCCGCGCCTCGCTCGACCCGTTCCTGGTCGCGGCGGTGGTGCGCGAGGAGTCTTCCTACTACCCGCAGGCGCGCTCGCGGGTGGGGGCGCGCGGGCTCATGCAGCTCATGCCCGACACCGGGCGCGCGGTGGCCCAGGCCCGCCAGATCCCGTTCCCGGACGCCGAGGTGCTGGATCAGCCGCAGGTCAACCTCGAGCTGGGCAGCACGTTCTTCGGCGGGCTCCTGCGGGAGTTCGGCGACGCGCGGCTCGCCGCCGCCGCGTACAACGCCGGCCCCACCCGTGTGCGCGAGTGGTGGGCGACCCGGCGCACCGAGGATCTCGAGGTCTGGGTCGAGCAGATCCCCTTCAACGAGACGCGGGCCTTCGTCAAGCGCGTGTGGCTCTCCTGGCACGAGTACCAGCGGGTGTACGGCGAGAAGCCGTCCTGATGGGCCCGCGGCCGGCTCCCCTCTGGCGGCTCGCCGCCGCCGCGGTGGCCGACACGCTCGTGGGGATCGTCGTCTGGAGCCTCGCCGCCATGTGGCTGATCGTCGGGGTGCTCGCGCTCCGCGCGAGGCCGCTCGACGTGCTCGACGGGCTCGTCCTGGCCTCGGGGGTCCTGGTGCTGGGCGTGGTCCTCCACATGATCTACCACACGGTGCTGGTCGGCGGCTGCGGGCAGACGCTCGGGAAGATGCTGCTGGGCGTCGCGGTGGTGCGGCGCGACGGCGCGCCCGCCGGCTACGGCCGGGCGCTGCTGCGGTGCCTGGGCGGCGGGCTCTGCCTGCTGACGCTCGGGCTCGGGCGGCTGCTCGTGCTGTTCACACGCGACCGGCGGGCCCTGTCCGACTTCGTGGCGGGCACCCGGCCGATCACCACCCCTCACCCTGGCCCTCTCCCCTCAGGGGAGAGGGCATTACCGTGAGGGGAGAGGGCAGGGTGAGGGGCTAGCGCGGCGGCTTCGCCCGCGCGACCGGAGCGACCGGCTTCTTGGCGGGCGGCTCGAGCGGCGTGAGCGCGGCCAGCCGGTCGTCGAGCGTGGGATGGGTGGCCAGCAACCCCTCGAGCCCTTCGCGCTCCCGGGGGGTGTGCCGCGCCACCGCCTCCAGCGCGGTGGCCAGCGAGCGCCGGGGCGCGGGGTGACCCATCGCGCGCAGGACCTCGACGGCCTTCTGATCGGCCTGCAGCTCCTGGTTGCGGCCGAAGGCGCGTACCACGAGCGGGTTGACCACGAAGTCGAGCAGCCCGACGCCCGGCGCGAAGAGGCCGAGCGCCCCGAAGCTGGCGGTGAGCGACAGCGAGAGCTTGCGGCGCGTGCCCACGTGGCCCATGACCTCGTGGGCCACCTCGTGCGCCACCACCGCCTCGATGACCGCGGTGGGCAGGCGCATGAGCCCGTCGGTGAAGTAGAAGGTCGCGTCCTCGTCGCTGTACGCCGCCGCGGTCGGGCTCTTGATGAAGGCGAAGCCGTAGCGCTGCGGGTCGTCGCCGCCCGCGATGGCCGCCCGGTGGAGGATGTGGGCCATGCGCGCGGTGGTGGGGTCGGTGGGCGAGGCGTAGTAGGTCCCCTCGGGCGCGGTGGCGCAGGCCCCAAGCAGCAGGCCTGCCGCGAGCGCCGTCACGCTGCTCCGGATCCCCATGGTCGGCGCCATCATCTTAGGAGGGGGTGTGCGCCAAGCCCGCAGGAATAAGGAGGCCCCGGGCTGTGCCAGGGATTGGGGCTGCTCCGGGGCGACCCTCTCCTGGTAGGGGCCGCAGGGTTCACACCCTCGTGACATCCCGGCCGGGGGCACTGGTACACTCGGCGGCACAGGAGGACGGGTACGACATGCTGATCAAGCGCGGCGGCGACATCAAGAGCGGGGAGATCACGGACCAGGCGCGGTATCTCAACC
>DATHSW010000038.1:0-30034 GCA_035463855.1 Candidatus Deferrimicrobiaceae bacterium
CCGCTCCGGAGGCGGCGCAGCGCCTTGCGCAGGACGCGCGCCGGATCGTAGGGATGGAAGCCGCGAACCGCGAAGCCGTGGGCGGCCAGCCGCTGCCCCAGCTCGCGCCGGGTGAACGCGTACTGGTAGAACTGGCCGCCCGCCTCGCGGGTCAGGCGGGCCTGGCGGCGCAGATAGGGCGCGGCGAGCCGGCGCGCGCCGTTCCAGTAGGGCACGGAGAGCAGCAGCGAGCCGCCGCGGGGCACCACGCGCGCCGCCTCCTTCAAGATGGCGTCCGGCCCGTCCGGATCGTGCTCGACGACTCCCAGCGAGAGATACGCGGCGACCGCGCCGGTGGCGACGGCGAGGGCGCGCAGATCCATGACCGAGACGGGGGCGCCCGCGCGCGCGGCGGCCCGCAGCGCCTCCAGGCTCCAGTCGGCGCCGACCGCGGCGCGCCCGCGCTCCCGGAGCAGCAGCACGTACTGGCCGAGGCCGCAGCCCGCCTCGAGCACGCGCCCGGTGGCGGGCAGGTGGCGCTCAATCAGATCAGTGAGCGGAGACTCGCGCGCGATCCGCAGCAGCTCCTCCACGCGGTGGCCGCCCCAGTGCTCGGTCCAGAACTCGGTGGTCGCCGCGCGCGAGTAGTAGGCGAGCGGGATGGCTCAGCTCCCCTCGGCCACCTGGCGCACCAGCGCGATCTCGCGCTGCACGAGCGCGCGGAGATCGTAGCGGGCGACCATCTCCGCGCGCGCGGCATCGGCGAGCCGGCGGGCCAGCCCCGGGTCGTCGAGCACGGACGAGAGCCGGTCCGCCAGGGCGCGCGGGGCGTGCGGGTCGAAGAGGAACCCGGTGCGCCCGTCCGTGACGAGCGAGCGGTTGCCCGCGCAGTCGGACGCCACGCAGGGAACGCCGGAGGCCATGGCCTCGAGCAGCACCTTGGGATGCCCCTCCGTGAAGGACGCGAGGACGAAGGCGTCGGCGGACGCATAGACCGCCGGGAGGGCGCGCTGATCCACCACGCCGGCGAACTCGGCGGCCACGCCCGCGGCCTGCGCCTGCTCGTGGAGCTCGTCCTTCAAGGGCCCCCCGCCCACCAGCACCACCGTGACCTTGTCGCCGAGGAGGCCGGCGGCCGCGATCACCGTGCTCAGGTTCTTCTCCGCCGACAGCCGGCCCACGTAGAGGATCCGCTTGCGCCCGTCGGGACGCGGGCCGGCCGCCGGGTGGAACCGGCTCGTATCGACGCCGTTCGGGATCAGCTCGACCCGGCGCGCCAGGCGGGACGCGCGCGACGCCAGCTCGCGGGTCGTGGCGATGACGGCGGCCGCGTGGCGGAGCCCCAGACGCTCCACGAGGCGCTTGAGCACCCGCTTCGGCCCCGGCTCGGAGAGCTGCGCGTACCAGAAGCCATAGGTCGTGACGTAGGGGATCCCGAAGCGCCGCCGCGCGATGAGCGCCGGGATCACCCCGGTGATCTGGAACACGCGGAGGGCCCGGCAGGCCCGCAGCTCCGCCGCATGGCGGAACGGGATCTCCACCGCGCGCCGCCCGCGGGCGCGCAGGCCGGATGGCGCCAGCACCCGGACCCGCTCCAGGACCAGCGGGTCGTCGGTGAACTCGGCGAGCGTCTCGGGCAGATAGCTGAAGTAGCTGACCCCGTCGAAGGCCTCCGCGTAGGGGCGGAAGTAGCCGTCGATCAGCCGCGATTGCTGGCCGCTCTGAGCCAGCGCGCGGATGCCGCCGCCCAGGGCCGGCAGCAGGCCGACCCGCATCAGGGCCGCTTCCGGGCCGCGACGCCCGCCCACGGCCCGGCGCACGCCCACCGACTCGCCGCCCCGGGCCCGGTCACCGTCCGCGTCCCCCGCCCCCGCGGCGGCGCCAGTCCTCGAGCGCGGTCTCGTAGACGCGGCGGGTGCCGTCCACGCAGCGCTCCCAGCGGAACATCCGCTCGACCCGCTCGCGGTTGGCCCCCCCGAGCTTCCGGCCGAGCCCCTCGTCGCCCAGGATCAGCGCGAGCCTCTCCACGAACGCCTCCGGCCGGGACGGGTCGCAGACGAAGCCGCCCTCGCCCTCGACCACGAGCTCGGGGATGGAGCCGCGGTTCGACGCGACCACCGGCAGGCCGGAGGACATGGCCTCCGCCACCGTGAGCCCGAAGCCCTCCATCGCGGACGGGAAGAAGAAGACGTCGCCCAGGTTGAAGTGCGCCGCCTTCTCGGCCTCCGCCACGTAGCCGGTGAAGACGACCCGCCCGTCGAGGCCGAGCCGGCCCACCTGCGCCTTCAGATCGGCCAGGAGCGGCCCGCCGCCCGCGACGAGCAGCGTGGTGTCGGGATGCCCGGGCGCGAGCGCCTTCCACGTGTCGAGGAGCAGCCCGAGATTCTTCCGCGGCTTGAGCCCGCCGAAGAAGAGCACGACCCGGCGGCCCGCGAGGCCGTAGCGGGCGCGGAGCGCGGCGCTCGCCGGCCGCGGGGCGAAGCGCCCGTCCACGCCGTAGTAGACCACCGAGACGTGATCCGTCCGCGCGCCCAGCTCTTCGCGGAGCTGGCGCCGCGCGAACTCGCTGCCCACCACCACGCGGTCGGAGGCCTCCACCACCCGCTTCTCGATCACCCAGTTGAGCGGGCTCGGGTCGAGGTGGTGGTGGTGGGAGACGATCGGGACGTTCAAACGGTACCTTCGACGCGCGTAGAGGGCGGACGGGCCGATGTAGCGCAGCGAGTGCACCCGCAGGAGATCGAAGCCGACCGCCGCGTGCACGCGGCGGATGGCGGCCGGCACCACCAGGGGCGCCACGTACCAGCGCAGGCCGCGGCCGATCGGGAACCGGTGCACCGTCCAGTTGGGCACGCCCTCGGGATGCGGCTTGCCCCGGGCCAGGATGATCTCGAGGCGCACGCCGGCGCGGCCGAGCCGCTCGAGCAGCTCGCGCTCGTAGGTCTCCCCGCCCGAGGTGGTCTCGGGGGCGATGCCGCAGTGGGGGGTGCAGATCCTCACGCGCGCCTCACGAGGCGGGCGGCCGCTCGGCCACGATGAGGTAGCCGCCCACGAAGGCGGCGAACTCGGACCGCCGGGCCCGCGGGGAGGCGTCGAGCCGCGCCAGCAGGTCGAGCAGGGGGAAGACGCCGTAGCCGGCCCAGCGCAGCGGGCGCGGGGCGCGCAGCACCAGGAATCGGAGCAGCCCCGCGAGATGGGTGAAGTAGCCGCCCTGCTCGGCGATGGTGACCGGCTTGAGATCCGCCGCCGCGAGCAGGCGCTCCCACATGCTGCGGGTGTAGCGCGCGTAGTCGCCGGGATCGCCGTGCACGCGCTCCAGGAAGGGTACCGTGATCACCAGGTGCCCGCCGGGGCGCAGCACGCGCCGGCACTCGGCGAGCGCGCGGGCCACGTCCGGGACGTGCTCGAGCAGCTCGGTGGCCTTGACCGCGTCGAAGACGCCGTCCCGGAACGGCAGCGCCTGCACGTCGGCGCCCACGTGGGGCCGGTGCCCGCGCTGGATGTCGGCCACGATGAAGCGCGCCCCCGGCGGCGGGCGGAAGGCGCCGCGCCGGCGCGCCCCGCCGACGTCGAGCACGCGCCCGGTGAAGTGCCCGGACGCGGCCGCCAGATCCGCGTCCACCCGCTTGCGCCGGTAGGACACGCCCAGGTAGTACGCGAGCCCGCCGCTCACGCCGCGCCCGCCTCGCGGTAGACGTCGAGCAGCGCGGTCACGAGCCGATCCTCGTCGAAGTCGGTGCGGGCCCGCTCGGCGGCCGCCCGGCCCATGCGGGCGCGCCGCTCGGGATCGAGCAGCAGCTCGATCACCGCCTTGGCGAGCGCCTCCGGGTCCTGCCGGGGCACCAGGAGCCCGGTGACGCCGTGCTCCACCGCCTCCGGCGTCCCCCCCACCGCGGTCGCGACCACCGGCCGGCCGATACGCATGGCCTCCAGCAGCACGCGGCTCAGCGGCTCGGGCCAGACCGAGGGCACCACGATCACGTCGGCGGCCCGGTAGAGCGCGAACAGCTCGACCTGCGGCAGCACGCCCAGCACGTGGAGATCCGGCCGCACCGGGAGGGCCATGTCCCCTTTCCCGGCGAGCGCGAAGCGCGCCCCGGGCACCGCGGCGGCGATGCGGTCGAGCGCCTCGAGCAGCACCGGTGTCCCCTTGCCGATCGAGAGCTTGCCCGCGTAGAGCACCAGCGGCGCGGCTCCGACGCCGAGTCGCGCCCGCGCGGCGCGGGCCAGGGCCTCCGACGGCACCGTCACCGGCGGGGGCGGATTGGGCACCACCCGGGCGCGCGGCCCGAGCAGGCGCGCCGGATACACCCCGAGGATGCCCCGGCTGACGCCGACGACGCCGGCCGCCCGGCCGAGCGCGCGCTGGCGCAGCCGGTTGTCCACCCACGCGGCGAACGCGGCGACGCGAACCCGCGCGCGCCCGAGCGGGCCGAGCGCGGTGGCGTAGTGCGCCAGGTGGTAGGGCAGGCACTTGCCGAGATACTGCGCGGTGGTGCAGTCGAAGCGCTCCCACGGCTCGAACACGGTGCAGTGGCCCAGCGGACACAGCAGCCCCAGGTCGCGGATCGTCACCAGCACCGGGCGACCGAGGCTGCGGCCGGCGAGCCAGCAGCCGACGAGCGCGGCCTTCCCCTGGGCGTGGATGATCTCGGCGCCCGCCGCGCGGGCCGCGCGGCGCACGTGCCAGGCGAAGTAGAGATGGAAGAGCGGGTTGCGGTGCGCGAGGAAGCGCGCCTCGCCCTGCCCCGGCCGGAGCTTCACCGGAAAGGGCACCCGGACGATCGTCGCCCCGTCGCGCTCCTCGCGGGCGGCCGCCCCGTAGTTGGGCGTCACCACCGTCACCCGATGACCGCGCCGGGCCAGCGCGGCCGCCCACGCGGCGGTGCTCCACTCCGCGCCGCCGGGGGCGAAGGGCGGATAGTACTCGGCGGCGAAGAGCACCGAGGTCATGGCTTGCGCGCCACCAGCTCGATGAACGGCGAGACGCCGGAGAGGCGGTAGTAGAGCCCGATCGGCACCCGCAGCGGCCCCACCGACTCGCGCGGCGGCTCGCCGCGGTGGAAGCGGAGGTCGGCCACCCCGGCGCGCGCGAAGGCCCGGCGCATCGCCGCCGGGGTGAGCCGCCGCAGCGTCGCGAGGTACGCGCTCGGCCGGCCGCGCAGCCCGAGATAGAGCCGGCCGAGCGGGGCGGGCAGGAACGGCACCCACAGGAGCTTGTAGTGGCCCTCGTACCAGGACCAGGCGTTGGGCGTGTGCACGTAGATGCGGCCGCCCCGCCGGGCCACCCGCACCATCTCGGCCACCGACGCCTCCACCGATTCGACGTGCTCGATCGCGGAGAAGCAGTAGACGACGTCGAAGACCCCATCCGGAAAGGGCAGCCGCTCGGCGGCGGCCCGCACGAAGGCGCCCCCGCCCTTCTCGCGCTTGAGCGCGCAGATCGCGATGGCCTCCGGGTCGGCGTCCACCCCGACCGCTCGGAGGCCCGCCTCCTCCGCGACCACGTTGAAGCCGCCGGTGCCGCACCCGACATTCAGGATGCGGCCGCTCGAGATCGCGTCGGACCCCAGCAGCCGCCGCAGCCGATCGAGGCGGCCGCGCTCCTGCCGCTCCTCCTCCTCCCGGAGGTCCACCAGCACCGACCAGTCCGGGATGCCCAGGACGTCGCGGTAGTAGGTAGTGTAGTAGCGGCGGACGCGCTCCCGCAGCAGGGCGGCGCGGCTCACCGCAGCCGCTGCACGACCGCGTCCACGACGTCCTGCCGCTCCTCCGGCGTGATGCCGACCGAGCAGGGCAACGAGAGGCCGCGCGCGTAGAGCCGCTCGGCCACCGAGACGACCCCGGCCGGGGCGCGGTGGAACGCGGGCTGCAGATGCAGCGGGCGCCACAGGGGCCGCGCCTGGATGCCGGCCGCGTTGAGGTCGCGGATCAGGGCGCGCACGTCACGGCACCGGCGCTCGTCGAGCAGGATCGAGGCCATCCAGTAGGTCGAGCGGGCCCACGCGGCCTCCGCGAACGGGCGCACCCCCTCGAGCCGCCCGAGGGCGCCCGCGTAGAAGGCGGCGGTGGCCCGCTTGTCTTCCACGAAGCCGTCGATCTGCTCGAGCTGGGCCACCCCGAGGGCCGCGTGCAGGTTGCTCAGGCGGTAGTTGAAGCCGATCTCGTCGTGGACGAACTCGAGCGCGTCACCCCGCGCCTGGGTGGTCAGTCGCCGCACCCGCGCCGCCATCGCCTCGTCGCGCGTGAGCACCATGCCGCCCGCCCCGGTGGTGATGATCTTGTTGCCGTTGAACGACAGGCACCCCGCGAGCCCGTCGGCCCCCACCGCGCGGCCGCGGTAGCGCGCGCCGAGGGCCTCCGCCGAGTCCTCCACCACCGCCATCGGGTAGCGCCGGGCCAGCGCGAGCAGCGGGTCGAGATCGCAGGGATGCCCGTAGAGGTGCACCGGCAGCACCGCGCGCACCGTCCGGCCGCTGCGCCGGCTCACCACCCGCCCGCCCTCGACCTCGCACTCGCCGTCCAGGAACTCGGCGACCCGCACCGGATCGAGGCCCCAGGAGGTCTCCTCGCAGTCGAGGAACACCGGCTCCGCCCCGCAGTAGGCCACCGCGTTCGCGGTGGCCACGAACGTGAAGGTCGGCACCAGCACCAGGTCGCCCGGTTTCACCCCGGCCGCGAGCAGGGCCACGTGCAGCGCGGCGGTGCCGTTGACGGTGGCCACCGCGTGCGGCACCCCCAGGTACTGCGCGACCTCCCGCTCGAAGCGCTCCACGAAGGGGCCCGCGGAGGACACCCAGTTGGTGTCGAGGCACTCCTTGACGTACTTCCACTCGTTCCCGGCGAGGTGCGGGACCGCGTTCGGAATCACGCGCCGGGGCGCGGTCACCGGCCGACTCCCTCCCGCGCCCACCACTCGCGGTACCACGCGAAGGTCTCGGCCACCCCCGTCTCCAGCGGGATCTTGGGGGTGAAGCCGGTCAGCGCGCGGAGGCGCGCGATGTCGGGGCAGCGGCGCGCCACCGAGCCGGGCGGGGCCGGCCGCTCCTCCACCGTGGGCGCGAAGCGCGCGGCGCGCAGGATCAGGGCCAGCAGCTCGCCGATCGGGGTCTCCTCCGCGTCGTTGCCGATGTTCACCACCTGGCCCCACGCGGCCTCGGCGGCCACGAGCCGCGTCATGGCCTCGAGCGCGTCGGCCACGTGGCAGAAGGCGCGGCGCTGCTCCGCGCCGAAGACGCGGAACGGATCCTCGCGGCGGAGCGCGCGCAGCGACAGCTCGGGGATGACGTGGTCGGCGCCCATGCGCGGGCCGTAGACGTTGTGGAAGCGGCCGATCACCGCGCGGAGCCCGCGGGCGCGCGCGGTGTGGAGCACCGCCGCCTCGCCCAGGATCTTGCTCGCGGCATACGCGAAGCGCGGCGCGGCCACGTCCGGCACCCCGAGCGGCACCGCCTCGGGCGTCGGCACCGGCACGTGTCCGGCCGCCACGCCGCCCGCGTAGGTCTCGCTGGTGGACGCGAAGAAGAGGACCTCGCCGCGCCCCGGCATCCAGTCGAGGAGATGGAGCAGCGCCAGGGTGTTGACCCGTACCACCCGCGCCGGGTCCGTCTCGACGTTGCGGACCCCGACCACCGCGGCCAGCATGTAGACCTGGTCCCAGTCGCGCGGCAGCCCATCGAGCGCGCCGGCCCGCGTGAGGTCGGCCTCGACGAAGGAGACGTTCGGGCGCGCGGCGAGCGCCTCGATCGTGGCGTCGCGCCGGCCGCGCGAGAGATCGTCCACCAGGGTGAGCGTGTGGCCCTCGGCGGCCAGGCGCGCGGCCAGGTGGCCGCCGATGAACCCCGCGCCGCCCAGGACGAGGATCCTAGCCATACCCGATGCCCGCGTAACGCACCCCCGCGCGGCGCGCCGCCTCCTCGTCCAGGATGCGCCAGGAGTCAAAGAGCACCGCAGGGCGGTGCATCACCGAGAGTCGCGCGGGCAGATCGAGCTTGGCGTACTCCGGATGGTTGGTGATCACCAGCACCGCGTCCGCGCCCTCCCAGGCCGCCTCCGCGCTGACCGGGGTGGCGCCCAGGCCGCGGATCACGGCCGGCGCCACCAGGTAGTCGTGGCCGCGCAGATCGAGGCCGGCCGCCCGGAAGATGGGGAGCATCACGGTGATCGGCGCCCCGCGCATGTCGTCGGTGGGCGGCCAACCCTTGTAGGCCCAGCCCAGGACCGCGAGCCGCGCCCCCTCCGCGCTGCCGCGCGCCTCGCGGATCAGGGCCACCATCCGCTCGGCCACCCGGAGCGGCAGGTGCTCGTTGAGCCCGCGGGCCTGCCCGACGAGCCAGGGGGTGTAGCCGGCGGCGCGCGCCGCGCTCATCAGGATGTACGGATCCTTCGACAGGCAGCCGCCGCCGACATAGCCGGGCTTGGCCAGATCCGGGCGCGGGTAGTCGAGGTTGGCGGCGCGGATGACCTCGAGCGGGTCGAGCCCCCACCGCTCGGCCATCATGGCCACCTCGTTGCCGTAGGCGTAGATCAGGTCCGTGTGGCAGTTGTTGACCAGCTTCACCAGCTCGGCGGCCTCGAGCGAGCCGACCGGCACGATGCGGCGGGTGACGCGCGAGAACAGCGCGGCCGCCGCGTCGCGGCTCGCCGCGTCCACGCCGCCCACCACCTGGGGCAGCTCTTCCAGCTCGCGCAGGGCCTGGCCCTGGATGGTCCGCTCCGGCGCGAACGCCAGGCGCACTCCCGCGCCCCAGCGCGCGGTGAGCTCGGGCAGCACCACGTTGCGGCTCGCCCCCACCGGCACGGTGGAGCGGACGATCACGAGCGTATCGGGCCGGCACCGCTCCGCCACGTGCCGGGCCGCCGCGCGGAGATTGTCCAGCTCGGGGGCGTGGGTGACCGGATTGGCGGGCGTCGAGACGCAGATCATCACCGCGTCGACGCCACCGGGCGGCAGCACCGGGCCGACGTGGAGCCGGTCGCCCCGGAAAGACGCCAGCCCTTCCTCCACGCCGGGCTCGAACACGTGCGCCCGGCCTTCGGAGAGGGCGGCGAGTACGGCGGGGGAAGCGTCCACGCCGTGGACGATGAAGCCCTTGCGGGCCAGCGCCACCGCCATGGTGAGGCCGACATAGCCCATGCCCACCACGCCGACCGTCTTCATCCGCCTAGTCCAGCAGCCCTTCGGCGATGTCGCGGTCGGCCTTGCGCAGGTCGTCGTGGCGGCCCACGTCGAGCCAGTACTCCCGGATCAGGTGGGCCGAGACCGGCAGGTCGCGCTCGAGGCAGGTCCGGATGAGATCGGTGGCGTCGAAGTACTGCCCGGAGGGGATCAGGTCGATGAGCGAGGGCTCGAGCAGGTAGATCCCCGCGTTGATCGGGAATTCTTTTCGGGGCTTCTCCTCCACTCGACTGATGCGGGTCCCCTGCAGGGTGAACTCGCCGTACGGGATGTCCACCTGGTGGAGGGAGACCCCGACCGTCATGCGGGCGCCCTGCGCGCGATGGAACTCCCACATGGCGCGGAAGTCGCACTTGGTGAGGATGTCGCCGTTGATCACGAAGAACGCGTCCACCGGGCGCGGGCGGAGGAGGGTCAGGGCGCCGATGGTGCCGAGGCGCTCCGGCTCGTCCACGTAGGAGAGCCGCACCCCGAAGCGGGAGCCGTCGCCGAGCTGGGCGCGGATCATGTCGGACTTGTGGTGCACCGCGACCCGCACGTCCTCCACCCCGCAGCGCTCGAGGCGCTCGATCAGGATCTCGACGAGCGGGCGGCCGCCCACGCGCAGCAGCGGCTTGGGCGTGTCCTCGGTGAGCGGCCGGAGCCGGGTGCCCATGCCCCCCGCCATGATCACCGCGGCGGCGGGCAACGGCGCGCGCGCGAGCAGATCGTCGAGGAAGACCACATCCACCAGCCGCCCCGCCCCGTCCACCAGGGGCAGGTGCCGGATGGCGCGGGCCCGCATCAGCTCCCCCGCCTCGGTCCGCGCGAGCCCGGCCCGCCCGGTCCTCGGCGTGGCGTTCATGTGCTCGCCGATCGGCGCCTCGAGCGAGGCGCCCCGGAGCAGCGCCTTGCGGACGTCGCCGTCGGTCACGATGCCGAGCAGGCGGTCGTCGGGATCGGTCACCAGCGCCACCTGCCGGCCGTTCTTGGTGATGGCCTCGAGGGTGGCTCGGATGGTGGTGCCGGGCGGCACACAGAGATTCTGGGGGATGCTCGCCATGGGGGCCTCCTGGCATGATAGACAAAGGCCCCGGAATCCTCAAACTCCCGGAAAGGCCGGCCCGGGGGCCGGTGGAGCCCGATCAGCGGGCGAAGGGGAGGACGCGGCGGACGCGGAGGGCCACGAACAGGCCGGCGAGGGTGCGGCCCACCTGCACCATGTTCTTCCAGCGGAAGGCGCGCGAGCGGCGGCCCTCCTTGGGGGGGTCGATCCGGATCGGCACCTCGACGAAGCTCTTGCCGGCGCAGAGGAGCTTGATCAGGATCTCCGCCTGGTAGGCGAAGCTCGACGTCTCGATCGACAGGCCCTTGAGGTTGGCGGTGCGGTGGATGACCGTCCCGTTGTAGTAGCGCACCCGGAGACCGAAGAGGCGGTTCAGCAGCCCCACGTAGACCCGCGACACCAGGTGCCGGGCGGGTCCGCGGACGTTCGAGTTCACCGGATAGGGCAGCACGATCTCGGCCCGCCCGATCGCGTCGAAGGGGGCCTGCAGCGCGTGCCCCGGATTCTCGTTGTCGCCGGGCACCATCAGCACGTAGTCCATGCGGGCGAGCGCGATCCCCTGCTTGTACACCCCGCCGAGGTTCCGCGGGGTCGGGTTGTGGGTCACCCGGACGTGCCGGGGGTCCGCCGCGGCCAGCTCGTCCATGATCTCGCCGGTGCGGTCGGTGGAGCCGTCGTCGAAGAGCAGGAGCTCGTAGTCGGCGAACCGGTCGCCCATCGCGGCCACCGCCTCGCGCGCCGCGTCGGCGATGTTCGCTTCCTCGTTGAGCGCCGGGATGATGAAGGAGACGGTCGGCTTGATGGCGGCCACCGTCTCTACACGAAGTCGAGGTGCTGCGGGGGCAGCCCGGCGGGCTCCTGCAGGACGTGCAGGCCCTTCTTGTAGCCGTCGAGAAACTCGTTGACCTTGTGTTGCAGGCAGAGCGTGCCGCACATCTTCTGGGCGTTGAAGTCCGGGGAGGCCAGGTAGTTGACCACCTCCCAGTACCGGTCGGACGCCCAGATGTCCTTGAAGCGCTGCTCGCAGATGTTGCCGATGTGCATCTTCTTGTAGCGCTCATTGAAGAGCATCCCGCACGGCGCGATCAGGCCCGACCCGGAGATCTGGAGCATGAACGGCGGCCCGTAGCAGCGCTGGTAGCTGCGCTTGCCCTTGGCCTCGATCTTCGACCACTTCACCTTCACCGCGTACTCGGAATCGGAGAGGGCCTCGGCCTGCTTCAGGGTGTCGTAGAGACGATCGTAGGCCTCGTAGTCCACGCCGAGCGTGCCGTCCTCGTCGTCGCTGCAGTGCTTGATCACCAGATAGTCCGGCCGCAGCTCCTTGCCCAGGCGGGCCAGCGGCATGATCTGGTCGCCGTAGCGCGGGTCCAGAACCATCTGCAGGCCGATGGTGACCGGCAGGCTCTCGCGCTTCTTGATGTCCACCATGTCGCGGATGTTCTGCACCACCCGATCGAACCATTCCTCCCTGACGCCCATGATCTCCGCGTAGCGCTTCCGCTCGCCCGCCGAGATGTTGATGCGCAGGTAGGTGAGATGCGGCAGCACCTCCTCCAGCTTGCGGCGGTTGAAGATGAAGCCGTTGGTGCCGCAGGCCATCGAGAGGCCCACCTCGCTGCCGTGCACCACCGCGTCCACGAAGACCGGGGAGATCGTGCTCTCCCCGTCCGAGACCAGGCTGATGCCCTTGACCCCGATCTCGGCGCAGTCGTCGAGGAAGTTGACGATCACGTCCTTGGTGATGGTCTGGCGGTCGTTCTCCTGCAGCATCGCGTAGCAGAAGTGGCACGCGTAGTTGCAGGCGCGGGTCAGCGCCATGTCGATGGTGATGGGGGCGATGCGCTCACCGCGCTCCCAGGCCTGCACCCGGTCCAGGTGCCACGCCATCTTGGTCCCGTCGAGGATCAGGTCGGTGTGGTCGGTCAGCGCTTCAGTCATGGCCTCTGTCACCCCCCGGCTAGAGCCGCCGGATCTTGTTCTTGTCGTGCATCTCTTCCTGGTACAGATGGATGGCCGGCTCCACCGTGTCCTTGAGCCCGCGCTCCAGGTCCATCATCATCCACGCCTTCTTCTGGGCCGGCAGCTCGGCGCGGAACTCCACGGTGGCGCGAGAGCGAAGGTCCAGGCGCGTGCAGACGACGTCACCCCGCCTCAACCCGCGCGCGGTGACCAGATCGTCCAGCGCCGCCTGCAGGCGCGCGACGCGCTGCTCCTGGCTGAGCGCGGTCCAGGCCGCCTCCGGCTCCGGATCGAAGCGGTTCTCGGTCTCCGCGTATCCGGCGCGCCGCCGGTACTCGGCCAGCAGCTCGCGCACCGCCGCGGTGAGCGGCGCGAAGGCCGGATCGACGCTCTCGGGCGTGACGATGCCGGCGACCGGCCGCGGCTGCGTCCGGTCCCGCAAGCGGTGCTCGAGGCGGATCACCGCGTGGTCGGCGCACTCGAGCAGCGGCTTGTCGGCCATGATCGCGCAGAGCGCCTCGAGCAGGGCGCGCGTGTCCTTCCGGGCGCCGCGATGCCGCGCGGCCCGCACGCGATGCGTCGCCGGATCCACGAGCGCGGTCAGGACCCAGCCGTCGCGGGCCGCCTCGAGGAGCGTGAGGCCCGGGGCCGCCTCGGCCGACCCCTCGTGGGTCAGGGGGGCCCCGAGGATCCGCGCCACCGCGTCGCGGTAGATCGGATGCAGGCCGTCGGACGGGGCGCGGCGCACGGCCGCCTGGGCCTGCGCGCGCAGGCGCGCATCGCGCGCCTCGCGGGCCCGCCGGGCGCGATCGCGCGCCTCCGCGCCGAGCCCGGCCATGGGGGTGGCCGCGCGGGTGAAGCAAACCGTGAGCGCCAGCCCGCCCGCGCGCTCCTCCTTGGCCACCTGCCCGAGCTCGGCGGCGAGCTTGTCCAGTCGGGCCATGTCCACCGCCGCCTGCGTGCCCGCGCCGATCACCACGGTGACGTCGGGCAGGCCATCGGTCTCGGCCGCCTCGATCATGTTGACGATGCTCTTGACCGGATCCGGATCGTGGACCCAGTGCTCGAGGAAGCGCGCGCCGCCGCGGAAGCCGCGGAGCTGCGTGTTCAGGCCGCTCACGTAGGTCGCGGTGACCTGGTCGTAGTCGACGACGTTGGCGGAGACCGTCACGTCAGAACGGCCCCTCGAACTCTTTTCGATTGCTCGGCACCACCGGATCCGCGACCGGGGCCGACGGCGCCTCCAGGCACTGCTTCACCGCGGTCACGATCGCGCGCGGCCCCGGGTAGTACGCGGCCTCGAGCGCCGAGCTGCCCGGGGTCGGGACGTCGGGCAGCGCCACCCGCCTGATCGGCGCCTTCAGCACCCCCCATAGCTCCTCGGCGGCCCGCGCCGCGATCTCGGCGCTGACCCCGTAGCTGCGCCAGCCCGTATCCGCGATGACGAGCCGCCCGGTCCGGGCGGCGGAGCGACAGATGAGCGCGGAGTCCAGGGGCCGGAGCGTGCGCGGATCGACGACCTCCGCCTCGATCCCCTCGGCGGCCAGCGCCTCGGCCGCCTGCAGCGCCTCCAGCACCATGTGCGACACCGCGACGATGGTCACGTCGCGCCCGGGCCGCACGATCGCCCCCACCCCGAGCGGGGTGTAGTAGGGATCTTCGGGCACCGGCCCGCTCTTGTCGTAGAGCCACCGGTGCTCGAGGCAGATGACCGGGCAGTCGCTGCTGAGCGCGGTCATCAGCAGGCCCTTGGCGTCGGCGGGCGTGCTCGGCATGATCACCGCGAGCCCCGGGACGTGGGCGAACATGGCCTGCAGGCTCTGGGAGTGCTGCGCGGCCTGGCCCCAGCCGCGCCCGATGATCGCGCGGATGGTGAGCGGCACCTTGAGCTTGCCGCCGCACATGTAACGCCACTTGGCCGCGTTGTTCACGATCTGGTCCATCGTGAGCAGGAGGAAGTCGTTCCGCGCGTGCACCAGCAGCGGATGGAAGCCGCGCATGGCCGCGCCCACGCCCATGCCGGTCAGGGCCGCCTCGGAGAGCGGCGTGTCGAACACCCGGTCGCCGCCGAACTGCTCGAACGCCCCGCGGGTGGTGCCGAAGATGCCCTTGGGATCGTCCACGCCCACGCCCATCACGAAGACGCGCTCGTCCTTGGCCATGGCCTGGCGCGTCGCCTCGTCGATGGCCTCGCGGTACTTGAGCTCGCGCATGCGGACGGTCTCCCTACTCCACGTCCGCGTAGAGCGCGGCCGGCTCGGGGAACGGGCTCGACTTGGCGAAGGCGACCGCGTCCGCGATGTCGGCCTCGACCTGCGCGTCGTGAGCCTCGCGCCGCGCCGCCGGGAGCACCCCCGCGCGCTCGAGGCGGCGCGCCAGGCCTCCCACCGGCTCCTTGGCCATCCAGCGGTCCAGCTCGGCCTGGGTGCGGTAGCCGAGATCGATGTCGTAGTTGGGCCCCACGTGCTCGCGGAAGCGGTAGGTCTTGATCTCGATCAGGGTGGGCCCCTGCCCGCGCCGCGCCCGCTCGACCGCGGTGCGGGCCGCCCGGTAGACCGCCACCACGTCGTTGCCGTCCACGATGACGCCCGGCAGCCAGTGCCCCGCCGCGCGGACCGCCATGTCGCGGCCCGCCTGCCGGGTCCGGAGCGGCGTGCTGGTCGCGTAGAGGTTGTTCTCGCAGACGAAGAGCACCGGCAGGCGGCGGAGGGCGGCCAGCGCCATGCTCTCGTGGGTCACGCCCTGCTCCATCGCCGCATCGCCGAAGAAGGCGACCGCGACCTCGTCGGTCCCCGCCATCCTCGCGGCCAGCGCGGTGCCCAGCGCGAGCGGCACCGACCCCGCCACGATGGCGGAGGCGCCCAGCATGCCCACCTCCGGCGCGGTCAGGTGCATGGAGCCGCCCTTGCCGCCGCAGCAGCCGGTGGCGCGGCCGTAGAGCTCCGCGAACATGCCGCGCAGGTCCCCGCCCTTGGCGATGTAGTGGGCGTGGCAGCGATGGGTGCTCACCGCGGTGTCGCTGGGCCGCAGGGCCAGGCAGACGCCGGTCGCCCCCGCTTCCTGGCCGATCGACAGGTGCGTGGGGCAGCGGATCTCCTGCTGGGGATAGAGCTCGGCGATGGTCTCCTCGGCCCGGCGGATCCGCCGCATCGTCACGTACAGCTCCACCAGGAGCTCGGGGGCGAGCCCGCGCAGCCCGGCGTCCCGCTTGGGCGCGGCGGCGCGGCGGCGCGGCCGGCCGGACCTCGGTCGCCTGGTCGCGGCGCGCTTCATCGCCGGTAGAACTCCCGGATGCGATCCACCACGTACTGCTGCTCGGCGGGGGTCAGGTACTCGTGCACCGGCAGCGAGACGATGCGCTCGCTCTGGGCCTCGCAGACCGGGAAGGCGCCGCGCTTGTAGCCCAGGCCCAGGGCCGCCTTCTGGAGATGGATCGGGATCGGGTAGTGGATCTTGGTCTCCACCCCGCGCGAGTCGAGGAACTCGCGCAGCCCGTCGCGCCGCTCCGCCTGGACCACGTAGGTGTGGAAGACCTGGCGGACGCCGGGCCGCCGCGGCGGCACGATGATCTGCGGAGCGAGCGGGGCGAGGGCGCGATCGTAGAACGCGGCGTTCCGGATCCGCGCCGCCGTCACCGACTGAAGCCCGTCCAGCACCGCGTCGGCCACGATGGCCTGGATCGTGTCGAGCCGGCTGTTGTAGCCCCACACCTCGACCTCGTCGCGGGTGCGCAGCCCGTGGTGCCGGAACAGCATCACCTTGTCGAAGAGCTCGCGCGAGCCGGTGGTCAGCATGCCACCGTCGCCGGCCACGCCGAGATTCTTGAGCGGGAAGAGGCTGAAGGCCGCCGCCGCCCCGATCGAGCCCACCACGCGTCCCCCGATCGCCGCGCCCACCGCCTGGGCCGCGTCCTCGATGATCGGCAGGCTCCGCGGCGCGGCGATCGCGGCGATGGCATCCAGATCGGCCGGGTTGCCGGTGAGATGCACCGGGATGATCGCGCGCGTCCGCGGCGTGATCGCGTCCGCGAGCCGCGCCGGATCCATCAGGTACTCGGCGTTGACGTCCACGAACACGGGGGTGGCGCCCGCCATCACGATGGCGCCCGCGGTGGCCACGAAGCTGTTGGGCACCGTGATCACCTCGTCGCCCGGCCCCACCCGGAGCGCCCGCAGGGCGAAGAACAGCGCGTCGGTGCCGGAATTGAGCCCGACCGCGTGGGCGGCGCCGCACGCGCGGGCGAAGCGCGCCTCGAACTCGGCCACCTGGGGGCCCAGCACGAACTGGCAGCGCTTGAACTCCTCCATCACGCGCGCCACCACGACGCCGTCCTCGAACTGGCGGGGCAGGTCCATGTACTTGACGCGCATGATCGGACCGGTCATCTAATAAGCCTCTTCGCGCAAGCGCTCATCTAAGCCTCTTCGCGCAAGCGCTCATCTCAGCCTCTTCGCGCAAGCGCTCATCGCGCGTGATAGAACTCTGCGACGCAGTCGATCATGTAGCGCACTTGCTCGGAGCGCAGGTGCTGATGCACCGGCAGCGTGATGATGCGCTTGGCCTGCCGCTCGGCCTCCGGGAAGTCGCCTTCCTTGTAGCCCAGGCGGCGCCCGGCCGGCTGCAGGTGCAGCGGCACCGGATAGTGGATCTTGGCCTCGATCTCCCGCTCGAGCAGCCAGGCGAGGAGCCGGTCGCGATCGTCCGCCTCGAACATGTAGAGGTGGAAGACGTGCCGCTCGTTGGGCAGGCGCCGCGGCACCCGGACGCGCGGAGCGAGCGGGGCCAACCCCGCGTCGAGCGCGAGCGCGTTCTTGATCCGCGCCGCGGTGATGGCCTCGGTGTCGCGGATCAGGTGGTTGCCCACGATGGCCTGGAGGCTGTCGAGGCGGCAGTTGTAGCCGAAGATCTCGACCTCGTCGCGGTTGCGGAGCCCGTGGTTGCGCAGGAGCCGCAGGGTCGCGTCCAGCTCCGAGGAGTTGGTCACGATCACGCCGCCGTCGCCCCACACGTTGAGGTTCTTGAGCGGGTGCAGGCTGAAGCCGGCCGCCACTCCGAAGTTGCTGACGAGCGTGCCGTCGATGGCCGCGCTGATGGCCTGGCAGGCGTCCTCGACCACCGGGAGCTTGTGCCGCCGCGCGATCTCGAGGATCGGGCCCATCTTGGCGGGCTGGCCGGCGTAGTGCACGGGCAGCAGCGCCTTGGTGCGCGAGGTGATCGCGGGCTCGATCTTGCCCGGATCGATGTTGAAGTCGTCCAGCACGTCCACGAACACCGGGCGCGCCCCCGCCTGCACGATGGCGCCTGCGGTGGCGATGAAGGTGTCGGCCGCGGTGATCACCTCGTCGCCGGGCCCCACCCCGAGCGCCTTCAGCGAGAGGAAGAGGGCGTCGGTGCCCGTCCCCACCCCGACGGCGTGCCTGGCTCCGCAGAGCCGGGCGAAGCGCGCCTCGAACTCGGCCACCGGCGGGCCGAGTGTGAACTGGGTGGACTCGAGCAGGGCCTTGATGTCGCGGAGGATCGGCTCGGAGTCGGCGAACTGCTCCCGCAGGTACGAATAGGGGACCCGCATGCCTAGAGCTTCGCCTCGAGCATCGTCTTGATGTTGTAGTACCGCTTGTCGGTCATCGCGTCCGGGATCCAGCCCTTCCGGTAGGCGCCGGAGAGATCGCGCACCGCCTCCTCCACGCTGTGCGCGGGCTCGAAGCCCAGCATGCGCTTGATGCGCTCGGAGGAGATGTGGTACGAGCGGTGGTCGTCGGTCGGCGTGGTCACGATCTCCACGCGCTCGCGGCCCACCACCCCCGCCACCATGTCGGCGAGCTGCGAGACGGTGTGGTTCTCGTAGCCCGCGTTGAAGATCTGCCCGTCGATGAGCAAAGCCGGCCACTCGAGCGCCCGCACGTACAGGTCGGTCACGTCCTCGATGTGGATGTTGGGCCGCTTCTGAGCGCCGCCGAACACCGTGATGCGGCCGGTGTTGACCGCGAGGTTGGTCAGGATGTTCACCGCGAGGTCGAGCCGCAGCCGCGGCGAGTAGCCGCACACGGTGGCCGGGCGCAGGATGAGGCTCGTGAAGCCGGGCGCCTGCGCCTTGAGCAGGACCTCCTCGCAGAGCGCCTTGTACTTGGAATAGTCCGTCAGCGGCTTGAGCGGCAGGTCCTCGGTGACGTTCTCCTCCTCCTTGATGCCGTACACGCTCGAGGACGAGGCGTAGATGAAGCGGGAAACCCCCTTGTCCTTGGAGATCTCGACCAGGGGGAAGAAGGCGTCGTAGTTGATCGACCGGCCCAGCTCCGGGTTCAGCTCGAAGCTCGGGTCGTTGGAGATGCAGGCCAGGTGGATGACCGAATCGACCCCGGTCAGCTCGCGCTCCAGCAGCCGGCGGTCCCGGATGTCCCCCTTGACCTGCCGGAGACCGGGGTGGCCACTGACAGCCTTGAGCACCTGGTCGCCGAAAATGTACAGATCGAGGACGGTGACCCGGTGGCCCCGGGCCAGCAGTTTGGGGACCAGGACAGCCCCGACATAGCCCGCCCCTCCCGTCACGAGAACATGCTGACTCATCGGCTTCGCGTGGACCCCCTCGGTAACGGAAGTGGCCGACTTTTCGACTGTTCCCAGATTCTAGGAGCCCCGATCCCGAATGGCAAGAAAATCGCCCCGGAGCACCCTCGACCCGGATCGCCGGGGCGGCCCAGCCGGCCTTGGTCTCGTAGGACCCGGGGAAGACCATGCAAGAGGCGGACCCCCGCAACCCGTCCCAATCGAGCCTACCGCCGCTCGAGACCCAGCACCAGCCGCCAGGCCCGGACGAGGCAGGCGGCCATGTAGAGCAGGCGCCCGGCCGCCACGAACCGGCCGGCCCGCACCTGGAGCTGCCCGGTCGCGAGGAGACGATCGAATCGCGTCTCGAGCACGTCGGCGCCCGAGTACAGCCGTGAGATCTCCTCGGCGGTCAGGGAGCCGGCGCCGTGGAGCTCCCGCAGGATCCTGATCCGGCGCGCGGTCTCGCTCATGTTGAAGAGGTGAAAGTACGAGTAGGCGATGCACGCGTAGACCACCGCCACGTACATCGCGGCGAGCGGCATCCGCAGGAGCGCCGGGGGCCCGGGAATCGCCAGCGTCTCGATCAGGAGCACGGTCGGCAGGGCTCCGGCCAGCGCCGCCGCGAGCGCCACCAGTTGAGGCGCCGTTCGAATGAAGACGCGGGCCAGCACCATGTGGCTCAGAAAAATCCACAGGGGCGACGCGACCAGGACGGCCAGCAGCGCGGCGAGCGACGCTCGCGCCATGTCATCCCCCCGGCCGCCGAAGGCCGAGGAGCGCGCGCAGCCCGAGGAAGAATCGGACGAGTCCCGCCGAGGCCGGCGTGAGGACGTAGCGGTCTCCCTCCATCCGAACGAGGCGGTCGGCGACCAGATCCTCGACCCGCTCCTGGACCAGCGCCGCCGTGTTCAGCCGGGCCACCAGCTCCTCGCGCGAGAGCCCGCGCGGCATGCTCCGGCGCACCGCGTAGGCGATCTGGAGCGAGGGCGCCATGGCCTGGGCCGCGGGATAGCTCTGGATGTACGCGGAGGAGAGCGCCCAGTGCAGCAGGAGCGCGGCGATCACGTGGAGCCCGTCCGGGAGACCCGCGCCGGGGGCGAGCGCGCCCGCCGCGGCCACGAGCAGCGCCACCGCGGAGGGAACGCCGAGAAAGATCGTGAACACCGCCCGCATGTCGGAGCGCGGGCGGGCGACGCGCCAGAGCACGACGTGCACGGCCAGGCAGCCCGCGAACGCCAGGAACCCGATCAGGAAAACGGCCGCGGTCATGCCCGCCCTCCGAAGCGCGGCAGCCGCGGCGCCGAGGCGAGCGCCCAGACGCCCAGGATGGCCCCCGCGAAGCCCATGGCCACGAAGAGCAGGCCCGTGACGACGATGGCGGTCGGCCGGTACTCGAACCGCACCGCGTGTCGCCCCGGCGGAACGAAGACCGCCTTGAAGGCCAGGTTGGCGCGATGGACGGCAACCTCCTTCCCGTCCACCCACGCGCGCCAGGAGGGGTCGAAGCCGTCCGCCCAGTAGAGGACGGCGGCGGCGGGGGCGTCGACGTCGAGAGCGAGCGTGTTGTAGTCCCAGCGGCCGATGTCGACGCGGCCGGGGCCGGCGCCGGCTCCACGTCCAGGCTCGGCCGACCCTTCGTCGAGCGTGGCCGGCCGCCTCTCCAGGAGCACCGAGCTCTGCATGAAGGCCTGGCTCTTGGCCGGATCGGCCAGAAATCGCCGAGCGGTATCGCGATCCAGCCACACCCAGTGAGGCCGGAGCTGAACGAGCGGACGGTCGATCTCGAAGATCTCGGCGAGCACGGCTCCGCTGGCCCCGGCCCGTACGAGGTCGTAGTAACCGCGCGTCATCAGGAACGTGCTGGCGCGCGCTCCCCGGAGCAGGCCCTCGATCTCGGTGGCCGGGTCGGAGCCCGGCGGCGGGGAGTCGGGGGCCCTGAAGAGTGGGCTGAAGGCGGTGGGGACCTTCTCCAACACCTCCCGGTAGCGGATCGGCTGCTCGAGCCGCGAGGAGGACGGCGCGAGGACCGTGACCGTGCGCGCCGGGGGCAGCGTGCCGGCCGCGGCCGCCGCCGCGAGCGGCCCGCGCTCCGGCCGTGGCCCCTCCACGAGCGGCCTCAGATAGCCGGAATACGCGACAAGGTCGAGAGCCGAGATCAGCGCGAGCGCGGCGGCCAGGCTCCCCCGGGACAGTACCCGGGAGCCGTCACGCAGCACGTCTCGCGCGACCAGGACGAGCACGACCGCGCCGACGACGGCGCCGGCGAGCGCGAGGAGGAGACCGGGGGTCAGGCCCGGGTCGGTGCCCGGCTCGCGCACGAACGGGGCGAGCCGGTAGACCCCCACGGCCACCGCTCCGATCAACGCGACCCCGATCCCGAGCCGGGCCCATTTGCGCGCACGGGCGGTCCAGCAGATCCACGTCAGCAGCGGCAACGCGAGGAAGAGGAGGAGAAAGAACACCGAGGTCCGGTCATGGCCCCTCGCCGCCAGCACAACGACCGCGCCGGCCCAGCCGGTCAACACGGACCAGTAGAGCCCCCGAGGCCCGACATCCGCCCGCAGCCACCAGCCCACCGCCGCGACACAGGCCAGCGCCGGCAGTGTATAGAAGGTCAGCGGGTACCGGACCCGACTCAGCGTCACGACCAGCGCCAGGACCGCGACCGCGAGGCCAAGTGTCGCCGCGAAGGTCGCCAGTCGCGGCCGGCCGAGCACCCGGGCCAGCGTTCCCGGCGCGGCACCGGTCGGCAGCAGCGGCGTCGCGCGCCGGCCGAGGATCCGGTTGCAGCCGAGGACGTAGAAGTACAGCAGCGCCAGCACGAAGAACAGCACGAGGGTGTGCATGTTCCGCACGAACCAGAGCGGCGGGAAGCCCCAGTAGAGCAGCGCGTGCACGAACGCCTGGGGGCCCAGCATCAGCAGCCCCACCGACACCAGTATCAGGAGCCAGACACGCTTCAGGGAATTCCGGCCCGCCACCAGGCCCAGCAAGGCCACCGCCAGCGGCAGCATCCCGACATAGATGAAGGCCTCGGAAGGCTTGCCCCACGAGTGCCCGGCCGGCCGCGCGAACTCACTGGCGAACGGCGCGAACATCTGCACGAAGTCGTCCGGTGCCGAATACGTCCCAACGTGGAACTGGAGACGGTAGGGGAACAGCAGAGGGCGCCTCGATCGGATCTCGCCCGTCGGCTCGTGCTGCGGGGGTCCCTGGTTCGGTCCCCGATCCTCATACGCGTAGTCCACCACCCGTGGCGGGAAGATGAACTGCCGGTTCTCGGAGAGCAGAACCACGCTCGGCAGCGCCATCACCAGCACGATCGTCGCCGCGGCGGCCAGGCGGCCGGCCAGTCCCGGACGGCGCCACAGCCGACGGATCAGCGATCGCCGGAACATGAGCAGGCCGACGCCGAAGATCGTGATCACGATCACGGTTCCCGAGAAGAAGTAGCTCTGGAAGTTCAGCCCCAGCAAAAAGGCGGCGGCCAGCCAGTTCCGCCAGCGGTTGTCCTCCAGGTACACGATGCGCAGCACGAAGAGCAGGGCCAGTGGCCCGAGCAGGTACTGCTCGGCGATCGCCATCTGTCTGAGGGGCGACCACTGCATGGACGAGAAGAGCACGATAGGAATGAGGGAGAGCCGGGTGAGCAGATGGCGGGCCCAGAGGCGCAGGACCAGGTACGAGCCGGCACCGATCACGACGCCCCGCACGAGCCGGTCCCAGCCGTACAGGGTGATTGGGTCTGCGCCGAGCCACCCCCCCGCCAGCGCCACCAGCAGGGCCGAAGGGTCGAGCAGGCGGAGCTGGAAGAGGGGGAGGTAGAAGGGCTCGCCGCCGTGTGAAAAAGGGTTCCAGAGCGGAAGCCGACCGAGCGCGACGCTCTCGGCAAAGAAACTATAGACCGGCACACCCCAGTAGAGGTGGTCGTGCCCGAGCACGCGGGTGCCGCCGAGTGCTGGCCACTGGAGCAGCACGAGAACGACGACGCCGACGAGGAAGGCACACGCTTCCACCAGAGCGCCGCGCCCGATCCAAACCGACGACCTCAAGCGTCGTGCTTCCGCTGTTCTATCCAATACCGCACGATGCCGACCGCCATGGCGAAGCTGGCGACCGCGATCAGTGGGTAGTACAGCACCGCGCGCTTGTCGTAAGGGAACCAGGCCAAGATCGGCTGGAGGGGGGCCAGCAAGCCAATGGGCAGGCAGAACAGCAGACTGGACACCACGCCTCGCGGCATCAACGCATGGTACTGCGAGCGATGCCGACTGCGGGCCGGCACCCGGTCACGTCCGACACGGTAAAAGCATCGGAAGAACTCCCCCAGGTGAGTTCGATCGTGGTGCCGAACCGTGATGTCTGGCTGCAGCCAGAGTGTGAACCCGCGGGACACGGCACGCTCGCAGAACTCCAGGTCCTCGCCTGTCCGCAACCACTCCTCGAAGGGTCCCACCGCGAGCCAGATGTCTCGATGCAGGCTCATGTTGGTCGTCACGAGGTGGCGGGAGAAGCGGATCCGCGGCGCTCGCGGAAACGGAGACACGACCCGGCTCTTCCCATGAGGAATGTTCGTGAACCAGTGACAGTAGGAATCGGCTCGCGCGATGATCCCCTTCCCGACCCCCACGATCCCTCCTCCCACGATGCTCCCGGAGCGGGCGGCCTGAACCTGGACGTGTTTCACGAGCCACTCCGGATCGTCCACTTCGCAGTCCGAATCGAGGAAGACGAGGATGTCTCCCCGACTTGCTTCGATCCCCCGGTTCCGGGAGAACGCCGGGCCTCGGTTCTCGGGATTCTGCACGACCCGGATGTCCGGGTACTCCTTGAGCACGCTCAGGGTGCCGTCGGTGGAGGCGTCGTCCACCACCACGATCTCGAAGTCCGGGTACGTCTGCCGGGTCAGTCCATCGAGGCACCGACGAATGTGAGCTTCTCCGTTGAAGCACGGAACTATGACGGACACTGACCGCGGGGTCACGACCCTATAAGCCGAGCAAACGAGGATATGTGCGGGGCGAAAAGAGGATGTTCTCCTGCTGGTTGCAGTCGTGCGTGCAATGGCACTCTTTGCGGCGAATGCCCGCCACGGCTTCGGCCCACGCCCGTCCGTTCACGATGTCGCGGAGAGGGGCATTCCTGATGCTTCCGACCGAGGGCAGGATCTCGCACGGCGCCACCTCGCCGTTGGCGTATACCACCAGATGGATCTGCCCCCCGAGGCACGGGATGACCTGGGTCTGTTGCTCGAGCGTGCGGAGTTGCGTCTCCCATTTCACGGCCTGGTAGTTCCGCAGGACCGCGCGGAAGAATCCTTTCCGACCGAACTCGTAGCCCTCGAGTATCGCGGGGAGCTGGTCGCCGATCTTCCGCAGGATATCCATCGCGGGCAGCTTGTACGACGGATTGATCGGAGTGCCCCGAAGCAGCAGCAAGGATTGATAGTCCACTCCGAGGTCCCGCACGTACCGCATGAAATCCAGAATCTCCCCGACGTTGCGCTCACACAGCACGGTGTTCACCTTGACGCGCAGACCATCGATCTCGCGAAGACGTCGAATGGTCTCGTGAACCTTCTTGAAGCTTCCCGCCATGCGCATCTCATCGTGGGTGTCCTCGAAGCCGTCGAGGGACACGGTGACGATGAGACGGCCTGGGGCCTGCGCCTCGATGGCGGCGGCCACGCGGGCGATGCGTTCAGGGAACCACCCATTGGTCGGGATGGAGATCTCACGGGCCCGGAACAGGCCGACGATCGCGGCAAGATCTTTCCGAAGGCAGGGCTCGCCACCACCGATATCGAGCCAGATCAAGTCATTGACGTCGCGAGCGACCGCCTCGATCTCCTCGAAGGTCAGGTCGTTCGGCTTCTCCTCGAAGTTCACGAAGCAGTGCTGGCACCGCATATTGCAGACGTTCGTGACGTGCAGGATCAGATGCCGGAACGAGGGGTGCAGGCGGTAGCGGACGACGTCGCCGAGTACCTTCAGGGTCGTCTTCGGACCTACCCGTTGAAGCGCCATGGCCCAACTCCTCCCGCCGGCTGGCACCAGCCTCCCGCATGTTACCGCAGCTGGATGCTCGGCAAGACGTCAATCTCGTTGACGAAGCGCAATCACGAGCACCACGGCGAGCACGGCGGCGACCGCGCCGAAATACGACCAGAGGGCGATCTGGAAGCCCAGGGGGCGGTACTCGAGCCGCACCTCATGCCGCCCGGCCTCGACCCGCACCGCCTTGAAGGCGCGGTTCGCACGCAACACCGGGCTGGCCCGCCCATCGACTCGCGCCCTCCAGCCAGGATCGAATCCGTCCGCGACGTACACATAGCCGGGCGCCGGTGTCCTCACGATGAGCCTGAGCGAATTGTAGTCATAGCTTCTTATGGTGATGTGGGGTGGTTCGCCCCCGATCGGTTGCGCCGCGCGTGGCGATTCGTCAAGCGGCCGGGTCTCGAGCAGAACCGTGTCGGCGAGAATACGCTTCGACTCGGTCGGCCCCCGGCGAACCAGCTCGGAAGCCAGATCGCGCGGCGGCACGACCCGAGCCGACGAGCGAAACTGGATCGCCGGGGCTCCCAGGGCGAGCATCTCGGCGAGGGCGTCGATCGGCAGGTCCTCATGGACGAGCTCGAAATACCGAGCCGGAACGATGAACGTATTCCAGCGGCGAGCCGAACGAACCAGGTCCGCGTCGAAGTCTCCCAGCGCTCCCTCCACCGGGGTCGCTCGAAGCGTGAGGCGCTCGAACGATGCGGGGGCGTCGGCGGCCGGGCGTACTCGTGCCACGACGGTCACCGCGCCGGACTCCCCGGGCCCATCGATCATCAGCTGCTCCCACCCCCCGGAATTTCCGTACGATCTCACGACGCGGCGGGTGCCGAAGTCCGCCTCGACCTGCACGGCATCCCGGACCGAGTTGCTGCTCTTGACCCACATCCGGACCCACAGACGTTGATGGCGAAGAGCGGCCGGCACCGGGATGGTGACGATCGACTCGCTAGGTGCCGGCCGCTCGGAGCCACGACTCCACGCCGGTGCCGAAAGGCTGACCGGCGTGCTTCGGAAGAACGCTTCGGGCTCGTCAGGCGTATACATGAGGCCGGAGAAGGCAGTCGGACGCCGGGAAAGCAGTGACAGGTACCGGATCGGTTGCGGAAAAGCAGCGTAGAGGTACTCCGACGAGAGGACGGCCTCACGGATCGCCGGTGGTCCGGGTCGCCTGGGGAATGACGAGATGCGCATGACCTGATCGGGCCGATCCCAGTGCCATAGCCACGAAGACCGGCTGACGTAGAGTCCGAGGTCGGCCAATAGCATGGCGGCCCCGACAAGCAGCGCCCATCGTCGGTGTCTGGTGAAGCGGCCCATCGAGGTCGCGAGCAGCAGCAGCGCGGGTAGCGCCAGAAAGATCACCAAGTGGCCAATCAGTCCAGACGTGGTCGCATGCCAGAGGATCAAGGCCAGGTGGGCGCTCAGAACGGCAACGAACAGTCCCACCGCACCGAGCCGGCGGTGGATCAGCCCCAGGACGATGAGCGGCCCGATCGCGAGCGCCACCTCCCAGTTGACGACGGGAAGACGTCGGGGCGCCGACACGACCCTGAGAAAGCAGGCCGCGGCGAGGGCGAGCATGATCGAGCAAGCGAGGACTTCCAGCCCCCGACGCAGCCCCCAACGCCTCCCCGGCGGGGTAGGCAACCGCGCCGCATCGCGGACCAGACGGTTGCACCCGAGGACGAAGAAGTAGAGCAAGCCCAAGACGAAGAAGCTTGCGAAGACGTGCGTGTGACGCACGCCCATGATGGGTGGAAAGAAGCGCAGGAGCCATTGCACTCCACCCGCCGGGCCCAGCATCAAGAACCCGAAGGCCAGGGTAGTGAGAAGCCACACCCGCTTCAGGGGATGCTCGCCGGCGGCTAGCCCCCAGAGGGCCACCACGTAGCCGAGGAGACCGACGTACATGAACGCCTCGGATGGTCGGCCGAACCTGAGCGGGGCATTCTCTCCGCGAGCATGCGGGTTTCCCTCCGGGGTCAACAGCTGCAGGAAGTCCCAAGGGCTCGAGAAGGTTCCGGTGTATTGCACGGCCCCGTACCCCATGAAGATGGAGTCCGATCCGGGGATCGACGAAGGGGGCTCGTACTGGAGAGGGCCGCCAGCTGGGTACTGCCCCACGTAGGAGTGATCGAGCATCCGGGCTGGATAGACCCAGTCCGCGCGCTTGGCCAGAACCACCGCGTTGGGAAAGGCCATGACCGCGATCAAACATCCCGTCACGACCGCCTTGCGGCCGACTCCCGCCTGCATCACGATCTCCTTCAGGTTTCGTCGGCAAAACAAGAGGAGTCCGGACGCGAGGAACAGCAGCAGGATCCAAAGACCCGCGAAGTAGTACGACTGCCACGCCGTGCCGGCGGAGAGGGCCAGGCCAAGCCAGTTCCGCCAGCGGAGGTCTCCGCGGTGGGCAATACGAAGGATAAAGTACGCGGCCCATGGAGCCGAGATGAATTGGTCGATGATCGCGGTTTGGTGGAACACCGCCAGAAGGAAGGACGACCAGACAAGAAGCGGCGGCAGCAGCAGCCGGATCGACCAGTGTTCGGCCCACTGGCGGAGCAATACATACGCGCCGATCGCGCCGACCAGGCCACGGGCGAAACGGTCCCAGACGAAGAGCGTCGTCAGATCATGGGTGGCTAGACTTCCGACGGCGAGGACCACGTAGGATATCGGCTCGAGGAGTCGGAGCTGGAGAAGTACCGGATAGAGCGCCTCACCCCCATGGGTGAACGGGTCCCAATACGGAAAACGGCCCTGGAGGATGCTGTCGGCGAAGAAGTGGTAGACCGGATAGAACCAGAAGAGATTGTCGCCGCCGATACTGGACCGGCCGAGGAAGAAGGCGGGGCGCGCCGAGTAGAGCAGGAGGCCGACCGAGACGCCCCAGGACAGCGCCTCGGCCGTGACGCGCGCGCCAGACGGGAGGTGCGTCGCCGCCTTACGTCCTAATCTGTTCCGTCGCCTCCACCACCGGCAGCTCGATGGTGATGCGCCCGGTGCTGCGGCGCTCCTCCTGGGCGGCCTTGAGCACGACCGTCTTCTGCTTGGCCGTCTCCTTGTCCCACTGGGAGGCGTTGAAGGAGGTCCCGTCGTAGCCCTTCACGCGGGGGCGCCGCTTCATGGCCGGGTTGAGCCAGTTCATGATCGGCTCGGTGACGCCGAGGGGCAGGATCGACACCGCCATGTTGACCAGCACGTTCACGCCGATCCGGCCCACGTGATAGAGCTCGCGGGGCCGCAGATACCAGCGCTCCGGCAGGTGATACCAGCCCGGCCCCTTCTTGCCGAGCAGGATCGCCATGACGGCCCGCAGGGTGACGTAGGTCTTCATGTTGTACTTGATGATGTCGCGCTTGAGCTCGAACTCCGACGTGGTCTCCGGCACATACGGCAGCGGTGTCTTGTCGAAGATGCTCCGGGTCACCGACAGCGTGCTGTTGAAGTTGGCCCAGCCCGGCTCCACGTGGATGCGGTCGGTCACCTTCAGATCGTTGTAGATCGGCGTGCCCGGGTACGGGATCAGGTTGTTGTACTTGGAGGCCTGCACCTTCGCCTCCTGCACCACCCGGAAGCTGATCTCCCGCTCCTGGCTGGTCTCGGTGGGCAGGCCGAAGATCATGAACAGGGAGATGTCGAAGCCGTGCTTCTTGCCGAGCGCGACCGCCTCGAGATGCTGCTCCACCGTCTCGCCCTTGCCGATGAGCTTGGCGAGGCGGTTGACGCCGGTCTCCATCCCGAAGCCCGCGTGCTTGAAGCCGGCCGCGGCCAGGATCGGCACCAGGTCGGGCGGGAAGTTGTCGGCCCGCGTCTGCACGGAGAAGGCGCACTTCTTGTGCAGGCCCGCGTTCATGATCTCCTTGCACACGTCCACCACGCGCTTGTACTTGAAGCAGAAGTTGTCGTCGTAGAAGACGATCTGCTTCTGCCCGTAGCGGTTGATCAGGATGTCGAGCTCCTCGACGATCCGGAGCGCGGACTTGTACCGGTAGGTGGTCCCGGTGAGCATGCGCTGGCTGCAGTAGGTGCACTTGTAAGGGCAGCCACGCGAGGAGGTGATGAACCCCATGTCGTACTTGGGGTTGTCGAAGAGCTCGTAGGGAAAGATCGGAATGTCGTCCAGCTCCGGGATGAGCGGCGCCTCGGGGTTGTTGACGACCTGGCCGTCCCGGATGAAGGACAGGCCCTTCAGCGTGGTCGGGTCGCCTCCGTTCCGGAGTGCGCGGTGGAGCTGGAGCATGACCTCCTCGCCCTCGCCCCGCACGACGTAGTCGATGTGGCCGGTGGCGAGCGCCTCCTCGGGCACCGCGGTAGGGTGCAAGCCGCCCGCGACCACGATGGCGTCCGGGAACTCCGCCTTGATCATCGCCGCGAGCTGGTAGGCCCGCACCACGTGAGCGGTCAGGCAGGAGAGGCCGAACATGTAGGGCTTCTCGAGCCCGTCCACCAGCTCGCGGAGGGCCGAGGGCGTGATGTCCACCAGCTCCTCGTCCACCACCCGCACCTTGATCCCGTGCTTCTTCAGATAGGCGGCCAGACAGCCGATGGCGACGGGGATGCCGACGGGGACGTAGCGGGAGAGAAATCCTCCGAACTTCTCCTGCGCCGGATTTATGAAGAGCATTCAATCCACCTCCCAGCCCATCTAGCCATGCCCCTGAAAATACTGCGTGCTACCGTATCGTCCCCTCCGTCGAGTGTCAATGAATTTCAACCTCGCGAAATCAAAGGCTCCAGCAGCCCTCTGAGCCCGGCGACCGCGGCCCCGATGAGCCCGGCTACCCCCAGGGCGGTGAAGAGAGCGAGGGCGGGCACCAGGAGCCCCGGGTCGAACCGGAGATCGAGGGTATGGCGGCCCGCCGGGAGCGGAACCGCCTTCAGCAGATGATCGGCCCTCAGCACCGGGGCTGGCCGGCCGTCCACTCGGGCGGTCCAGCGGGGGTGGAAAGAATCGGACAGGACGACGAAGCCGGGCCGCGGCGCCGTGACATCGAGCGTGATCCGATCTGCCCGGTAGTCCGTGACGCTCAGGGCCGCGCCCCCGGCAGCCGGAGGGTCCTCGGCGATGGCGAGGGCGGCGGGTACCGAAAGGGGCCGGGCCGTACCCTCGGGCGGCTCCTCCGCGAGCGTCACCGCCCGGGCGAGCAGCAGGCGCCCGCGCGACGGCCCGAGGTCGCTGAACAGGGGGGCGAAGTCCGCGTCGGCGACCACGACGGAGTGCGGAACAAAGCGAGCCAGGGGCTCGCCGAGCGCCCAGATGCG
>DATHSW010000039.1:0-1628 GCA_035463855.1 Candidatus Deferrimicrobiaceae bacterium
GCCGGGCCGAGCTCGCCTCGGCGGCCCACGAGTGGACACGGTCAGAGCGGCAGGTGTACCCCGGCGATTCCCCTGGCGGTGTGTTGCTGGCTCAGGTCGAGGAATGGCACCCGCCTGTACCGATGAGCACCGTGCTGTCGCAAATCGACTCGACAGAGGCCAGAGCCGACTTCGAGGCGGAGGTCGTTCGGATCACCGCGAGCGAGTATGAGACCGCGCTTGCGGTGGCGGCTGGACGCGCGACTTCCACTGGCTGATCGATCGGCGCCAGCCTCGGGTCTTGGCGTCGGAGGACATTCGCGAACGCTGGCGCAGCCGAACGCCGCCTTGTTTGCGCGTAGATTGGTGTTGCCATGTCGAGCTGGTACGACGCCTTGGCGGACCGGTCCGGGGACTGGTCCACTAGCGTCACTGGTGACGTCCCGTTCTACGTCGGGCTTGCCCGTGATGCTGACGGGCCACTGGTCGAGCTTGCAGTTGGCACCGGGCGCGTTGCGATCCCGGTTGCTCAGGCAACGGGCAGGCGTGTAATAGGGATTGACTCTTCGCCGGCGATGCTCGCGCAGGCTCGAGTGCGCGCAGTTGAGGAGGGAGTCGAGCTCGACCTGCGTGAAGGAGACATACGGGAGCTTGAAATCGAGGAGCCGGCGGCCTTGATCTACTGCCCTGGGCGGTCTCTGCTGCATCTGCCCACGTGGGCCGATCGTCGCCGCTGCTTCGAGCGGGTCGCGGCATCGCTTCGGTCTAACGGCCGCTTCGCCTGGAATGCGTTCGCCTTCGACCATCACGTCGCATCCGCCATAGACGGCCAGCATGCCGACACGCCGCTGCCGCACACGAACTACTACAGCGTCAGCGATAACCGAGTCGACATCACCTTGGACGATGGTGGAACCGGTTCGCTCTGGTGGGCAACCAAGAACGAATGGCTGGGGCTCCTCGACGTCGCGGGCCTGCGCCTCGAAGCTCTCTATGGCGGATTCGCCGGGGAACCGCTCGACGACGACAGCCGTGAGTACATCTTCGTGGCCCGTCGGTAAGCGCTCAGCCTGGCCGTCACGACAGCGCCAGGGGACATTCCCGCACACTGGCGCAGGCGAGTGTCGTCTAGTTGCCTACGGTCGGGTCGGGCATGAACACCCGGACCTCTTGAGCACAGCGGCAGGCGACGGCGGTCTTGGCAGCCCACTTCACCGCCTCCTCGCGTGAGGACACGTCGACGACACAGAGTCCGCCGATGGCCTCCGGGTACGGGCCGTCGCTGACCGTTCCGTCGGTGGACACGATGCTCGCCTTCTGGTTTTCCAGTCCGCCGCCGAAAACCCACACGCCGGCGTTGATGGCCTCCTGGACCACCGCGAGCGAGGCGTTGGTCACGGCGGGCATGTCCTCGTCGGGGATGTGGTCCATCGCGTGGGCATCAAACGAGATCAGGTACCGCGGCATCGCATGACTCCTCTCTCGGCGGCCTCCTCCGGCTGCACGTAGATGTTGCTCTCGAAGGTAGACCGCTCGGCGACCCGTAACTCATCGGCCTCTGCCCAGGCTGCGTCAGGGGACATTCCCGAACGCTGGCCTATCCGAGCGGAGGTTTTTGGCTTCATCGATGATTTCTGGCCTCTTGGCGA
>DATHSW010000040.1:0-9884 GCA_035463855.1 Candidatus Deferrimicrobiaceae bacterium
ACGGAGTGTCTCATCCCTTGCTCCTTTCAGAGGGTCGGGCCGGGGCCAGGAGGGCGGCGGGCAGGATCGGCAGCGCGGTCACGGTCACCCCGAGCGGCTTCACCGCGTCGGCCACCGCGTTGGCGATGGCGGCGGGCGCGCCGATCGTGCCCCCCTCGCCCATGCCCTTGTAGCCGCCCGGCGTGAGCGGCGACGGCGTCTCCAGATGGCCGATCGTGAAGAACGGCAGCCCGCCCGCCACCGGCAGCGCGTAGTCCATGAGGGTGCCGGTCGCGAGCTGCCCGGCCTCGTCGTAGACGAGCCGCTCGCCGAGCGCCTCGCCGATGCCCTGGGCCACCGCTCCGTGGATCTGGCCCTCGACGATCACCGGGTTGATGACCGGGCCGCAGTCCTCGACGACAGTGTACGCGCGCACGGTGACGCGGCCGGTCTCGGGATCCACCTCGACCGCGGCGACGTGCACCGCGCCCGAGAACGCCGGCGCCGGCGGATCGAAGGAGCGCGTCGCCTCGAGCCCCGGCTCCATGCCCGGAGGCAGGCCGCCGGGCGGAGGCGCGCAGGCGAGGCGCGCGACCTCGGCCACCGACACGCCGCGATCGGGCATGCCCCGCACGCTCGCCCGCCCGTCGTGCAGCACCAGGTCCGCCGGGCTCGCCTCGAGCAGCCGGCCCGCGATCGCCAGCAGCTTGCGCCGCACCGTGGCCGCCGCCGCGTCGGCCGCGCCGCTCTGGGCGATGGCGCCGCGGCTCGCGAAGGTGCCGGTGCCACTCGGGGCGGTGGCCGTGTCGGGCTGCCGCACCGTCACCGCCTCGAGCGGCACGCCGAGCTGATCGGCGACGAGCTGGGCGGTGGTGGTGGCGTGCCCCTGCCCCTGCGAGGGAAACGACACGTAGCAGGTGACGCGGCCGTCAGCGGCCATCTCCACCCGGGCCGCTTCGTGTCCAGACATGTCCGACATTCCTCGTCGGCGGTACGTCTCGGAGCCGATGCCGGTGTATTCCGTGTAACACGCCAGACCGACACCCAGAAGCCGGCCCCGCGCCCGGGCGGCCTCGCGCTCTCGCGTGAGCCGGTCGTAGCCCGCCAGCGTGAGCGCCTGCTCGAGCGCCTTCGGATAGTCGCCGCTGTCGTAGACGAAGCCGGTGGCGGAGGTGAAGGGGTACGCGTCGCGGGGAATGAGGTTGCGGCGGCGGATCTCGGCCGGGTCGAGGCCCAGCCGCCCGGCGAGCAGGTCCAGCGTGCGCTCCATCACGAAGGCGCCCATGGTCATCCCCACCCCGCGGTAGGCGCCCAGCGGCGGCTTGGTGGTGGCGAGCGCGGTGAGGTGGAAGGCGTAGGCCGGCGTGCGGTAGGGCCCGGGCAGGATCGAGGCGGTGCCCAGCGGCTCGAGGGCGGCGGAGAGCGGGTAGACGTGGTAGGCCCCGGCGTCGGACCAGATGCGCGCGCGCAGCGCCAGCAGCACTCCCGCCACGTCGGCGGCCGCCTCGATCTCCACGCGCGCCTCCCGGGCGTGCGCCGCCGCGGCCAGGTTCTCGCGTCGGGTCTCGATCCACTTCACCGGGCGCCCGGTGCGGCGCGCCAGCGCGGCCACCGCCAGGTCCTCGGGCCACACGTGCATCTTCTGCCCGAAGCCGCCGCCGGTGTCGGGCACGATCACGCGCACGCGCGCCTCGGGCAGACCGAAGGCGCGGGCGACGCCGGTCCGGAAGACGTGCGGCACCTGGCTGCCCGTCCACAGCGTGAGCGCGTCGCCCTCCCAGCGGGCGATCACCCCCCGGCCCTCGAGCGGCGCGGCCGAGCAGCGCGCGTGGCGGAACGTCTCCCGGATCACGACGGCGGCGGCCGCGAAGGCGCCGTCCACGTCGCCCCGGCTGCCCCGTCGCTCGAAGAGAATGTTGGAGCCGTGCTCGGGATGGAGCCGGGGCGCGCGGGGATCGAGCGCGGCGTCCACGTCGGGCACCGCGGAGAGTGGCTCGTAATCGACCTCGACCAGGGCCCCGCCGTCCACGGCCGCGTAGGGCGTGGTGGCGGCCACCGCCGCCACCGCCTCGCCGACGAAGCGCACCCGCGAGGTCGGGAGGGCGGGCCAGGCGGTCGGGGCGAAGCCGGGCGCCTCGAGGCGCGGCTCGAGCGGCGCCACCACGCCGTCGAGATCGCGTCCGGTCAGCACCAGTTCCACGCCGGCCACATCGCGCGCGGCGGCGGCGTCCACGCGGCGCAGCGCGGCGTGGGGGTGCGCGCTCCGCACGAAGGCGGCGTGCAGCAGGCCGGGCAGCGGGATGTCGTCGAGGAAGCGGCCCCGCCCCGCCAGCAGGCGGGGATCCTCGACCCGCTTGACGTGCGCGCCGAGGTAGCGCGGCGGCGGGGCGCTCAGCGTCAGGGCCTCGCCACGCGGGGCAGCACCTCGTTGGCCAGCAGCTCGAGCTGCTCGATCCCCCAGTCGAGCGGGTTGAGCACGACGTACTCGCAGCCGCCGAGGTTGGCGACCTTGGCCCGGATCTTCTCGGCCAGCTCTTCCGCTTCGCCCAGGAGATAGAACTCCTTCCAGTACGGGAGATCCATTCCCGAGTAGGTCTTGAAGTGCGGGATGGCGGTCTCCGGCTTCTCGCCCTTCTTCAGCACCCACACGAAGTTCGAGTAGACCTTGTTCATGTCGCCGGGTTTGCGGCCGGACTCGCCCATGAAGCGCTGGATCTTCTCCCAGTCGCCCTTGACCATGTCGGCGGTCGCGGAGGAGTGCGGCACCCAGGTCTTCGCGTACTTGGCGATGCGCCGCAGCACCGGGTCGATATTGGCGACGGTCTGGCCGTAGACCTTCTCGAAGGGCTGGCTACCGCCGCCGATCCAGATGGGCGGGTGGGGCTTCTGCGCGGGCTTGGGGTCGATGGTGAGGTTGCGGAACTTGTAGTACTTCCCCTCGTAGGTGACGTGGTCGCCGGCCCAGAGCGCGGTCACCGCCTCCAGCATCTCGTCCATCCGCCGCCCCCGCTCCTTGTGCGGCACGCCCATGAGCGCGAACTCCTCCTCGTGCCAGCCGACGCCCACGCCCAGGATGCTGCGCCCGCCCGAGAGCAGGTCGAGCGTGGCCCACTCCTTGGCGAAGTAGGCGGGGTTGCGGAGCGGCAGCACCAGCACCATGCTGCCGAGCTTGATCGTGCGGGTGACGCCGGCCAGCGCCGAGAGCAGGGCCACCGGCTCGAGCCAGGTGCAGGCGTAGGCGGGCGGGGTCAGCAGCAGATGGTCGATGGACACCGCGCAGTCGAAGCCCAGGTCCTCCGCGCGCCGCAGGTAGGCGCCCATCTCGGCGAGCGACGCGGTCTTGGGGCCGAGCGCGAAGCTCGGGAGGCGGAGGCCGAATTTCATGCCACCGACGCCGGCGCTACCGGCGGCGCGCGACCTGCCGGAACGACTCTTCTCCGAGCGCGTCGCCGCGACCTTCTCCGGCTTGCGGTCCGGCCTCTTCGCCCCTCCGGGGCTCATCGGAGACCGTCCTCCTTCTTGGCCTCGGCAACGGTGAGGCCGCCGACCCGCGGATGCGGCCTCCCCCCGTCGGTGACCACGAGGGCCACCAGGATCTCGTTGGCGCGGGGCGCGTCGTTGACCCGCACCTCCATCGCGTCGAAGTGGCTACGCACGAAGGCCGCGTCCTTGTAGTGGAGCGGGACATCGATGGTCGTGCCGGGCGCGCCCAGCTTCTTGGCGGACGGGATGATCGCCTTCCCGCCGTGCACGAGGGCTCGGAAGGGGGTGCCGAGCGTGGGATGCAGGATGGCCGCCGCGTGCTCGTACTCCCCGTCCGTCCCCACGATGGCCGCCTTGCCGTAGGAGTGCACCGGCCCGCCCAGCGCCATCACCGCGCGGCGGCCGAGCAGGTCGCCCAGCTCCTCGCCGGTCTTGACCAGCTCCTGCAGGTCCTCGACGAAGCGGCCCGCGAACGGGTTCGCGATCACCGCGACCGCCGCGACCTTCTTCACCGGCTTCTCCACGAGCCGGCCCCCGTCTTCCTGGATCTCCTCCACCACCGTGAGCAGCTTGCGGATCTTCATCAGTGACCTCCCGCGGCGGGGCCCTTGCCCTTCACCACCTCCGCCGCGCGCGTGGCGGGCGGGGTGTTGCGGCTCCGCCCGATCTTGATCTGCCCGTCGATGACAATCATGGAGACGCCGAAGAGATCGCCAACCTGGAGCGCCTCGAGCGCGGTCCGGCCCTGGGAGCCGATCGGCGCGTCCACGATGCAGAAATCGGCCTCCCGCCCCGGGGCGATCACCCCCACCGGCAGCTTGTAGACCCGCGCGGTGTTGCCGGTAGCCATGCACACCGCCTCCTCGGGGGCGACGCCGCCGAGCGAGACCAGGTGGGCGAGCACGCGCAGGATGCCGAGTGGCACCACCCCGGTCCCCGAAGGAGCGTCGAGGCCGACGATGATCCGATGGGTCGCCTTCGCCTCCTGAGCGCGGCGCAGGGTGTGCAGCGCCGCCTTGCCGTTGCCGCAGTGGACGATCTCGAGCGCCATCCGGGTGGCCACCAGCGCGTCGATCTCGCGCTCGCTCATGGACGTGGTCCCCCCGTTGACGTGGCCGACCACGTCGGGATCCGCCTCCAGCACGACCTCGGCGGTGATGGCGTTGGAGCCCGCGATGGACGGCCCGCCGGTGTGGATGGTCGCGGTCATGCCGTGCTTCCTGGCCCACCGGACCATCGGGGCGGCGTCCTTGCCGGTCTTGACCGAGCCCAGCCCGATCTCGCCCACCAGCTTGACGCCCGCCCTCGCCATCTCCGCGAAGTCGTCCTCCACCATCCCCATCTCCAGGATCGGGGCGCCCGCGTGCATCTTGACGCCCGACGGCCGCGCGTTGGCGTAGGACTTCGCGGCCACGATGGCGAGCGCCTTGAGCCCCACGATGTCTTTGGGCCGCCCGGGCAGGTGCACCTCGCCGGCCGAGATCATGGTGGTGATGCCGCCGTTGAGGCCGGAGTCGATGAAGTCGATGGTGCGCTGCCGCGGGGTGAAGTCGCCGAAGACGGGATGGCAGTGCGAGTCGATGAGGCCCGGGACCACCGTGCTGCCCCGGGCGTCGATGACGGTGTCGGCGTCGTCGTCGAGACCCCGGCCGACCGCCACGATCTTGCCGTCCGCGGTCACGATCGAGTCGCCGTCGAGCAGGGGCTTCGCGATGTCCCCCGACACGATCTGCCCGATATTCCTGATCAGCGTCTTCAAAGGTGCCTCCGGCTTCCTCGTTCCCTCTCCCCTCAGGGGAGAGGGCAGGGTGAAGGGTGGTTTTTCGTGGCCCCGCGGCCACTCATACCGTCAGGTACTTCCGCCGCAGCGCCTCGTCGGCCATCAGCGTGGTCATGGGCCCGTCGAAGCGGATCTCCCCCTTCTCGATGATGTAGGCGCGGTCGGCCAGCCGCGCCGCGAACTTGAGATTCTGCTCGGAGAGCAGGATCGTCAAGCCCTCCCGCTTGAGGGCGGCGATCTGGTCGCCCAGGGCCCGCACGATGACGGGGGCCAGGCCCTCGGACGGCTCGTCCAGCAGCAGCACGCGTGGGTTGCCCATCAGGGTGCGCGCCACCGTCAGCATCTGCTGCTCACCGCCCGACAGGCTCCCGGCCCGGCGGCCCGCCAGCTCGAGGAGCTTGGGGAAGAACTGGTAGACGCGCGCGGCGGTCCAGACGCCGACGCCCTTGGCGCCCACCGTCAGGTTCTCCTCGACGGTGAGATCGGCGAAGATGCGCCGGTCCTCCGGCACGTAGCCCACCCCGAGGCGGCTGATCTCGTGGGTCGGACGCCGGGTGATCTCGTGCCCGTCGAAGCGGATGGCGCCACCGGTCACCTCCACCAGCCCCACGATGGATTTCAGCGTGGTGGACTTGCCCGCGCCGTTACGCCCCAGCAGGGACACCACCTCGCCCGCCCGCGCGGAGAGCGTCACGCCGTGGAGCACCCGCGAGAGACCGTAGCCGGCCTGGACCGCTTCCAGCTCGAGGGCGTCCGTCATTCGTCTTCGCCGAGGTAGACGCGCTGGACCTGGGGGTCGGCGCGGACCGCCGCGGGGGCCCCGTCCGCGATGACGCGGCCCTGGTGGAGCACCATGATCCGGTCGGCGATGGCGAAGACCACGTCCATGTCGTGCTCGGTGAAGAGCACGGTGAGCCCGCGCGTGCGGGCGATGCGCTGGGTGAGCGCCATGAGCGCCCCGCGCTCGGCGGGCGCCATGCCCGCGGTGGGCTCGTCGAGCAGCAGCATCTCGGGGTCGTTGGCGAGGGCCACCGCCAGCTCGAGCTTCTTGAGATCGCCGTAGGCGAGCACCGCGGCGACCCGGCCGGCCTGGTCGGCCAGCCCCACCTGCGCGAGCAGGGCGCGCGCCTCCTCGGTCTGCAGGCGCTGCGCCCGCTCCAGCAGCGCGTAGGTCTTGCCGAGGTGCGAGAGCCGCGCGACCTGCACGTTCTCGAGCGCGGTGAGGGTGGCGAAGGTGGCGGTGATCTGGAAGGTCCGGCTCACGCCGCGCCGCCAGACCGCGTAGGGCGGCAGCCCGCTGAGGCGCTCGCCCTTGAAGAGGACGACACCCGCGTCGGCCTCGAGCTGCCCGGTGAGCATGTTGAAGAAGGTGGTCTTACCGGCCCCGTTGGGCCCGATCAGGGCCCGGATCTGCCCCTTCGGCATCGAGAGGTCCACGTCCCGGACCGCGCGCACGCCCCCGAAGGCCTTGGACAGCCCGCGGGTCTCGAGCACCGGCACGTTCCCGAGGCCCGCCACGCTCACGAGCGCCGTCCGTCGAGCATGCCCGCGATGCCGCGCGGGAAGACCAGGACCAGCACGAGCAGGATCCCGCCCAGCACGATCTGCCAGTAGTCCGTGTAGCGCGTGATCACGGTATCGAGCAGCTTGTACACCGCGGCGCCGATGAGCGGCCCGGACGGGGAGCCCACGCCGCCCAGGAGCACCATCACCAGCGGCTGGACCGACATGGGCGACTCGGTGTAGACCGGGAACACGCTGCCTTTCAGGAAGGCGTAGATGGCCCCGCCGAGGCCCGCCACGAAGCCGGCCACCACGAACGCGGTCCACTGCAGCACGCGGATGTTCACGCCGACCGCCTCCGCCCGGCGCGCGTGGTCGCGGGCGGCCCGCAGCGTGAGGCCGAAGGGCGAGGCGGTGACCAGCCGCAGCAGGAGCAGGCCCACGAGGGTGGCGGCGAGCGCCCAGTAGTAGTACCGGCTCGGGGTGGCCAGCCAGCGGGCGGGCCAGACGCTCAGCATGCCGTTGTCGCCGCCGGTGACGTCGTCCCACTGGTGCACCACCGCGTAGACGATCTGGGCGAAGGCGAGCGTCAGCATCGCGAAATAGATACTGCTGAGCCGCACGCAGAAGTAGCCGAACACGCAGGCGGCCAGCGCGGCCACCACCGGGGCGAGCACGAAGGCGGCGGGCATCGGCAGGCCGGCCAGCTGCAGGAGCACCGCGGCGCCGTAGGCGCCCACGCCGAAGTAGGCCGCGTGGCCGAACGACACCATGCCGCCCACCGACATCAGGAGGTGCAGGCTGGCCGCGAAGAGCGCGAAGGCGAAGATCTCGACCGCGATGGAGATCCAGAAGGTCGGCAGCACCAGGGGCAGGCCGGCCAGCGCGATCAGCCCGGCCCCGAGCCAGATCGGACCCAGCGGCCGGGGCGGCGCCTCGGCCACCGCGCCGCCGCCCGGCGGGCGGAGCTGGATCTCGGGCCGCCCCAGGAGCCCCCACGGCCGCACCACCAGCACGACCGCCATCACCACGAAGATGAGCACGATGGCGACCTTCGGCAGCAGCAGCACGCCGTAGGCGTTGAGCACGCCGATGAGCAGGGAGGCGAGCAGGGCGCCCCAGACCGAGCCCATGCCCCCGATCACCACCACCACGAAGGCCTCCACGATGATCGACGTGTCCATCACGGTGGTGAGCGCCAGCCGCGGCACCTGGAGCGCGCCGCCCAGGCCGGCCAGGAAGGAGCCCAGGACGAACACGGACGTGAAGAGCCGCGATTGATCCACGCCGAGCGCGGCGACCATCTCCCGGTCCTGGGTGGCGGCGCGGATCAGGATGCCCCAGCGCGTGCGGTGGAAGAGCAGCCAGAGCCCGAGCGCGACGAGCGGGCCGAGGGCGATGACCGCGAGGTCGTAGGAGGGAAAGAGCTGGCCCGCGATCGGCACCGAGCCGGCCAGCCCCGGCGCGGTGGGCCCGGTCTTGTTGTCGGCGCCCCACAGGTAGCGGACCGCGTCCGCGGTCACCAGGACGAGGGCGAAGGTGAGCAGGAGCTGGTAGAGCTCGGGCGCCTTGTAGACGCGGCGGAGCAGCAGGACCTCGATCAGGCCGCCCAGCGCCGCCACCAGGACCGCCGCGAGCAGGACGGCCGCGTAGAAGGCCACCGGCCCGCCGGGCAGCACCGCGGTCAGCGAATAGGTCAGGTAGGCGGCGAGCATGTAGAACGAGCCGTGGGCGAAGTTGACGATGCGGGTAACGCCGAAGATCAGCGAGAGGCCGGACGCGATGAGGAAGAGGAACATCGCGTTGGCGAGCCCACTCAGGAGCTGGACGAAGAGGAGGGACATGACGTCGACCGGCCCCCTCACCCTACCCTCTCCCCCGTCCCGGGGGTCGAAAGCCACCCTCTCCCTTCAAGGGAGAGGGCAGGGTGAGGGTTGGTCTTAATTGGCCGGGCGGAGCTTCTTGGCTTCTTCTTCGGTCGGCAGCACCTTCTCGCCCGGGACGTACTCGTGATTCACCATGATGCCGACACCGCGCTGGGGATCGAGCTTCGTCGTGCCCACCCACGCGCCCATGGTGGACTGGCCGTCGGCGGCGCGGAACATGATCGGCCCCATCGGGGTGTCCACCTTCAGGCCCTTGAAGGCGGCCACCAGCTTCGGGGTCTCGGTGCCGCCCGCCTTCTTGAGGGCCTCCGCCACCGACAGGTAGGTGACGTAGCCGATCAGCGAGCCGAGCACCGGCGTCTTGTCGCCGCGCTTGATGTAGCGCGCCACCCACTCCGGGTGGCCCGCGGTCTTCACGTCGTACCAGGGATACCCGGTGACCAGCATGCCCTCGGGCGCTTCGAGCTTGAGGGGGTCGATGTACTCGGGCTCACCGAGCAGGATGCCGACCACGAACATCTTCTGGAACAGCCCGCGCTTGCCGGCCTCGCGCACGAAGGCGAGCCAGTCGCTGCCGAAGAGGGAGACGTAGAGCGCGTCCGGGTTCTGGTTCAGGATCGCGGTGACGAGCGGGCCGGGCTCGATCTTGCCGAGCGTCGGCCAGTGCTCGCCCACGACCTGCGCGTCGGGCTTCAGCTCCTTGAGCCGGTCGCGGAAGGTCTCCCACGCGCGCTTGCCGTACTCGTAGTTGGGGCCGATCGTCGCCCACTTGACGTACTTCATCCGGCCCGCCTTGTCGGCCAGCATGCGCCCCTGCGCGTAGGTGTTGGGGCGCAGGCGCACCGCGTGATCGTGCCCCTTGGACCAGGTGAGCGCCTCGGTCAGCGCCTCGGAGGCCAGGAACATGGTCTTGTTCTGCTTGGCCCAGTCCGAGACCGCGAGCCCCACGTTGGAGAGGAAGCTCCCGGTGATCATGGCGACCTTGTCCGACTCGACCAGCTCCTGGGCGTGCTTGACCGCCTCGGCGGGCTGGGCCTTGTCGTCGCGGAACAGGACCTCGACCTTGCGGCCGAGCACGCCTCCCTTGGCGTTGATCTCCTCGACGGCCATCTCGACGCCGACGCGATACGGCCCGGTGAAGGGCGCGCCGATGCCGCTGTAGGTGTTGATGTCGCCGAGCTTGATGGGCGCCTGGGCCGCGGCGGAGCCGGCTCCGCGCGCGACCAGGAGAGCGGCCGCCAGGAGGAACGGGA
>DATHSW010000041.1:0-4868 GCA_035463855.1 Candidatus Deferrimicrobiaceae bacterium
GGGGTGGTGGCGGGGGCGCGGGGGCCCGCCCCGGAACCGTGTCTTCTGCGGGGCGAAGCGGATACCGATCCGTCTCGTGGCCCGATCGCGACGGCGCACCGCGCCCGCGGCTCAGCGTGTTCCGGGGCGGGCCCCCGCGCCCCCGCCACCACCCCACTGCCTCGGGAACTTCGCCTAGCGCGAAGAAGGCGGCGAGATGATGCGATGGACCTCCACGGCCTCGGTGATGTTCTTGAGCCGCTCACGCCCGACCCGCTCGAGCCGGTAGCGCCCCTCGAGCCGGCGCACCGTTTCGGGTCCGGCGAGGATCTCGCCGTCGCCCGCCGCTCCCGCGAGGCGGGCGGCCAGGGTGGTGACCATGCCGCTCGCGGTGAAGGTCCAGCGCGTGCCGCGGCGGCCCTCGAAGCGCGTGGACCCGACCAGCGCCGGCCCCGAGTTGATCCCGATGTGAATCGCCAGCGGGTTGTCGAGCTCCTTCTGGTTGAGCGCCTCGGTGAGGGCCAGCAACATCAGGGCCGCGTTGACCGCCCGTACCGCGTGGGCCACCGGGTCGCCGTCCTGGAAGATGGCCATGAAGCCGTCACCCGACGTCTCGTTGATATCGCCACCCGCGTCGGTGATGCGGTCCAGGAAGCTCCCGAAGTACCGCTCGACCAGCGCATTGAGATCGGCGGGCGCGACGCGCTCGGCCAGCCGGCTGTAGCCGCTGATGTCCACGAAGAGCACGGACACATCGCGCTCCTGCTTGGCCAGCTCGGGGGCGTCGGGATTGGCCGCGACCAGGCGCTTGACCGCTTCCGGCACGAACTTGGCGAAATGGTCGCGCACCCGCGTGAGCGCTCCCAGGCGCTCATCCACGACGCGCTTGCGGGCGAGCGCGGCCTGCACCCGGGCCACCAGCTCACGCTCGTCCACCGGCTTGGTGAGCACGTCGTCGGCGCCGTGTTCCAGCAGCTTCACGCGATTGTCGATGCCCTGCAGTGCGGTCATGACGATCACCGGGACCAGCCGGGTCGCCTCGCACTGCCGCAAGGCCTGGCAGACCGCGAAGCCGTCCATCACCGGCATCATCACGTCGAGAAGGACCAGATCCGGCGGATCGTTGACCGCCTTCTCGAGCGCCTCCGCGCCATTGGCGGCGCCGACCGGCTCGTACCCGAGCCGCCGCAGGACATGTTCGAGATATCGGACGATATCCGGCTCGTCGTCGACGACGAGCACCTTGAAGGGATGCGCCATCGGTCTGTTGGCGAGTCTAGCAGACATGCGATGGGGCCGGCACGCCCTTGCTTCAGGGCAACGCCGGCCCCGGCACGTCGGATTGAGGCTACTGCTACGAGCGCGGCGGCGGCACCCGGAACGGCGTGTGGCAGGTCCCGCAGGCGTTCCGGCCGAAATCCTTCACGATGTCCTGGGTCAGCTGCGCATTCTTGGCCCGCGCAGCGTCACGCAGCTTCTCCGATTCGGTTTGCATGTTCTTGGCCGCCTTCTCGAACTCGGCCCACTTCTCCCAGACCTCGGGCTTGGCCTTGGACTTCTCGGTGAGCGAGCCCTTGGGGAACAAAGCAGGGACGTGTTCGGCGTTGAGGGCCAGCGTCTCGGCATTCACCGCGATGCCCTCGATGTTCCCGGCCTTCGCCTTGGCCTGGATGTCGGCCCAGCTCGCGCCGTTGAGCTTCATCAGGCGCTGCCGGTCCGCCACCACGTCGCCGCTGCCCATCTTCGACATGGACCTGCTCGCGCATCCAGCCGCGACTCCGACGACCAAGCTGGCGGTGACGATCACGCTGGCGGTGAATCTCAGTCGACTGTCCATAGTGGCTCCTCTGGCGGACGGGCCGCGGGCGAGCCGGCACCCATCCGGTTGGTGAAGGTTGGCCTCACTCGATCCTGTTCTTGACCGGCGGGATCGATTTCAGGTACCTGGCGATGGCCTGCCGGTCGGCCTTGGTCAGATCCCGGTAGCCCGCAGAGGTGCCCTGGATGGCCTCGGCCATCAGCCCGCCCGCCACGTCGCCGTCCGGCCGGTTCCCCGTCTCGAGATAGTCGGTGATCTGCTCTTCGCTCCAGCTCCCGATGCCGGTCTCCCGGTCCGGGGTGATATTGGGCACCGCCGAGCCTTCCGGGCCCTTGCCCTTGGGGTTGCCCGCCAGGAAGCGGGCGTTGTCCACCGCCATGGTCATGGTGCGGGGGGTGTGGCATTCCCCGCAGTGGGCGACCGCCCGGGTCAGATACTCCCCGCGCGCGACGCCGGCGGTCGGCGCCGACGGGGGCGGCGTCTCGCGCGCCGCGAAGGTGGCCAGCCAGGCCGGCAGGAAGACGCTCTCGAACAACGGCACGGAGATCTTCTTGGCCGGGGTCGCCCGGTTGACCGGCGGCGCGGAGCGCAGGTAGACCACCAGGTCCTTCAGATCCTGCTCGGCCATGCCGTTGAAGACCGTATAGGGGTGCACCGGGATGATCCGCTCGCCGTTCGGCCGCCGCCCCGCCCGGACCGCGGTGATGATCTGCTCGTCCGTCCACTTGCCGATTCCGGTCGTGGGATCCGGCGTGATATTCGAGGCGTAGACGGTGCCGAACGGCCCGTCGTACTTGCGCCCCCCCGCGTTCAGAGCTTGCTTGGGCACGGTGTGGCAGCCGCAGCCCGCCGCCGCGCCGAACACGTACTTGCCGCGGGCGATCTGCTCGCGGCTCTGGGCCGCCGCGTCCGAGGCCACCAGCAGCAACACCACCGAGAGGTAAACAAAGGGCGCCATCTCACGTTATGCCTCCAAACTCTCCATCGGACTCCCGGGTTCCCGCCCGGCGAAAATACCATGGCGGGGCCCGGGTCCGGGCGGATCAGAAGGCGCCGGAGGGGAAACGGCGGGGCTCACGGACGCGACCGAGCAGCAGACCCAGCCCGGCCGCGCTTCCCGCCGCCGCCGTCACGAACACGACCGGGAATCCGAATGCGTCCGCCATCATCCCCGCGACCAGCGGCGCGCCGAACGCGACCGGCGTGAGCAGCGTGGTGCCGAGACCGACATAGGTCGGCCGCGCGGCAGGGGTCGGGGCGAACTCGAGGAGCACGTTCAGTCCGGAGACGTTGACCGCGGCCAGATGGACTCCCTGCAGCACGAACACGACGATGAAGAGCTCGAGGGACGGCGCGGCCAGTGCCCCGAGGTTGGCGAGGACGAGCGCGCCGGAGCCGATGGCGAGCGGCTTGAGATGTCCCGCGCGATCGGCGAGCGCCCCCAGCACCACGTTGCCGGCCATCTGCCCGGCGAGCAGCCCGGCCGTGAACACGCCCACCGCCCAGTCCGGCGCCGCGTAGTGGCGAAGGGCGTAGACGGTGTAGAAGCCGGAAGCCATCATCCCGACGAAGATCACGCCGCGGGCCACCAGGAACCAGGTCAGGTTCCGGTCCTCCCGCAGCACGCGGCCGACCCGCAGCAGGTAGGTGCCCAGGGGCGGGGCGGCGTCCACGCCCGCGGCCCGAGGCTCGCGCACGCGCGCCAGCGCCGCGTAGGAGAGACCCATGAACAGCGCCGACAGGAGAAAGCAGACCGCGTAGGCGTCGGCGGCGGGCAGGCGGGCGAGCACCCACGCGGTCAGGACGCTGCCGAGAAGGCCGCCCGCGCCTCCGACCAGGCTCGAGACGGCGAAGAAGCGTCCACGCAGGCTCACCGGCACGGTGCGGGCGACGATGTCCATCCAGGCCGGCATCAGGACACCCCCCGCGCTCGTGATCAGGAGCAGCATGGCGAGCATCAGCGCGAGCGAGAGCCCGGGCGCGGGGCGGGCGAGAAAGAAGGCGACCGCGGCCAGCGCCAGGAAGGGCAGGCGCTCCCATACCGTGTAGCGCAGCACGAAGGGCAGCTTCCGGGGGAGGGATTCCGTGTAGCCCGCCGCGAAGAGCGACGGCAGGTACCATCCGAGCGTCATCAACGCCGGAATCGCGCCGATGACGAGGTTCGAGGCCCCGAGATGCGCGGCAAACGCGGGCAGGATCGTGCTCTGCGACGCGAACGACAGCCCGACGAGGAAGAGGCCGAAGTCGATCGTCAGCGCGACGATGTTGTGGCGGACGTGACGGCGCGCGAAGGCCTCGCCGTCGTCGGAATCGTGGAGAGTCGCGGGGGGCGCGCCGGTCACCGCCCGCCGAGGATAACCCGCGGGTGGCGACCGGGACAAGGCGGCGGCCCGGAGGCGCGCCTCAGGATGTCAGGATACGCCGGCGATCGCCGAGGGAAAGGACGTCGTTCAGAGAGGACACGCCGCGTCGCGGCGCGCCGGGCGGGGTGATGCGCGACGGCTCCGCCGGGCCTCCGGTCTGGCGCGTGAGCGCTTCCGCGTGCCGGTACGCCTTGAGCTTGTACTGCAGGCACCGGAGGCTGATCCCGAGCAGCCGCGCCGCCTGCGTCCGATTGCCGCCCACGCTGTCGAGCGTCTGGAGAATGTACTGCTGCTCCAGATCTCTGAGGGTCAGACCGGAGGGCAGCGCCGGCTTGGCGGAGTCGCCCCCGCGCTTGCCGGCCGCTTCGGCCAGGGGCAGCACGTCGACGTCGATGACGTCGTTCTCGCTCAGCACGACCGCTTGCTCGATGCAGTTCTCGAGCTGCCGCACGTTGCCCGGCCACTCCGCCCCCAGCAGCAGCTCCGTCGCCCGCCCCGTCAGCCGCGGCACCCGCTTGTGGTGCGCCGCCGCAAACTTCCGTACGAAATGCTCCACCAGCAGCCCGATGTCCCCCCGCCGCGCCCGCAGCGGCGGCACCTCGATCATCACCACCGCGATCCGATAGTACAAATCCTCCCGAAACTGCCCCTCCCGCACCGCCCGCCGCAAATCCTTGTTGCTCGCCGTGATCAACCGAATGTCCGTC
>DATHSW010000042.1:0-2323 GCA_035463855.1 Candidatus Deferrimicrobiaceae bacterium
GCACCGCGCGCGCCTGGTGGTTGGCCATGCCCTCGAGCATCTCGAACTCCACCCAGGCTTCGACCCCCCGCGCCTCGCGCAGCACGAGGCCGTGGGCCACGTCGAAGAGGTTGTGGCTGGCGATGCCGAGGTACACGGCGCGCGCGTGCTCCGGCCGGCTGCCATACTCGATCATCCGCTTGAAGCTGGCGTCCACCTCGGCCTTGCGGTCGAACGGCGCCTGCGGCCACCCGTGCAGATCGGCCTCGATCCGCTCCATCGCCAGGTTGGCGCCCTTCACCACGCGCAGCTTGATCGGCGCCCCGCCGCGTCCGCACCGCGCGGTCGCCCAGGCCACGAGCGCGCGCTGCACGCGATGCGACTCCGGCAGATACGCCTGGAGCACGATCCCGGCCGGCAGCGCGAGGAACTCGTCCTCGTCCAGGACCTCTTGAAAGGCGGTGACCGTGAGGTCGAGGTCGCGGTACTCCTCCATGTCCAGGTTGACGAACTTGGGCGTGACGCGACCGTCCGGATGCCGGTAGTGGTGGAGCAAGGCCTGGCGGTAGAGGGCGCGGAGCCGGTCCTTCACGATCTCGACGGTGTGGCGGAACGCGGTGAGGTCGATCTGGCTCGACACGGAGGAGACCTTCACCGAGATGTACTCGACCTCGTCGCGGGCCAGGAGCGCCAGGTAGGCCTCGAGCCGGCGCGCCGCCTCCTCCTCGCCCAGGATCGCCTCGCCGAGCTGGTTCAGGTTGAGCCGGATGCCGTCGGCGCGGCGCTCGGCCAGGTAGCGGCGCAGATCCGCGTCCTCGCCGGGCAGGATCAGCGCCTCGGTCTCGTGCCGCAGCCGCGCCACGATCGGCGGGACGACGAGGCTCGGCAGGTAGTGCCCCATGACCGCCCCCAGCGTGAGGCCGATCCGCTCCCACCACTCCATGAAGCGCGGCGCCCCGTAGCGATCGAGGAGGTAGTGGAGCTGGTCGGCGATGCGCTCGGGCCGCCGGCTGCGGAAGCACTGGTCGGTGAGCGCGATCGTGAGCTCCTTGCCGCGCGGGTCCTCCATCAGGCGGGCGAGGCGCTCGGCGCGGGCTCGCTCCTCCGCGGTCTGCCCGGCCCGCGCCTCGCCCAGCAGCGCCTCGGCCAGCTCGACCGCGCTCCAGGCGTGCTCCTCGCGAGTGCCGGTGGCCGCGGCGCGCCCCATGCCTCCGAGCCTACTCCCCCTCTCTTCCCCCGGGGAGAGAGGATCGCCCCTCACCCTGCCCTCTCCCCAGGGGGGAGAGGGGGAGAAGCCGAGGGAAGGCCTGGCCCGATTCTCCCTCTCCCCTTTGGGGAGAGGGCAGGGTGAGGGGCCCCGGGCGCGGCTTGACCGGAAGCCGCGTTCGGTACATCCTCGCCGCATCCCGCGCTCGATCCAGCAAGGAGGCCCGAACATGCTGGCACGCGACGACAACGACCGAGTGACCCGCGTCGGCCCCGGGACCCCGATGGGCGAGACCTTGAGACGGTACTGGCTACCCGCGTGCCTCGCGTGGGAGCTGCCGGAGCCCGATGGCCCGCCCGTGCGCGTCAAGCTGCTCCAGGAGGAGCTCGTGGCCTTCCGCGACACGCGCGGCCGCGTCGGCCTCCTCGCCGAGCGCTGCCCGCACCGGCAGGCGTCGCTCTTCCTCGGCCGCAACGAGGACTGCGGCCTGCGCTGCGTCTACCACGGCTGGAAGTTCGACGTCGCGGGCGGCTGCGTCGACATGATGAACGAGCCCGAGGAGCTCGGCTTCGCGCACAAGATCCGCGCCACCGCCTACCCGACCGTGGAGGCGGGCGGCATCATCTGGGCCTATCTCGGGCCCGCGGAGCGACGGCCGCCCCTGCCCCACTTCGCCTGGACCCAGGCGCCCGCCAGCCATCGCCACGTCTCGAAGGTCCTCCAGGAGAGCAACTGGCTGCAGGGCCTCGAGGGCGGCATCGATACTTCTCACGCGCCCATCCTGCACCGGGTCCTCGACCCCGACTCCGCGCGGCCGGGCTTCAAGGTCACGGATCCGTTCGTGAAGGGCAAGGCGCCCGTCCTCGAGCTGGACGTCACGGATTACGGCTACCGCTACGCGGGCCTGCGGCCGCTCGAGGGCGGCGGCGAGATGCACGTGCGCGCCTACCACTTCATCCTGCCCTTCCATCAGATCCGCCCGGCGCGCATCGGGCTCTCCGGCCGCGGGTACTCCGGCGCCTCCGGCCACATCTGGGTGCCGGTCGACGACGAGACCACCATGGTCTACAACTGGGAGCACAGCACGACCACGCCGCTGACCGACGAGGACCGGCTCGAGCGCCGGCTCGGCAACGG
>DATHSW010000043.1:0-16940 GCA_035463855.1 Candidatus Deferrimicrobiaceae bacterium
CCCGGCCGGCTGGGCCGGCGCGCGATAGTTGTGCAGATCGCTGCCGCACATGCCCGACGCCTTGATCTCGAGGATCACGTCTCTGGGGCCGGGTGTCGGATCGGGGAACTCCCTGAGCTCCAGCTTCCGATCTCCGAGAAACACGACGCCTTTCATGGTTTCCTCCGGTGGTTGTCCGTGCCTACCGGTCCAGCCACACCTCCTGCATGCGGCCGTAGCTGTACGGCGTGTGGTGCGGCACCAGGTTCTTCACGTGCGGCCAGTGCGCGAAGTAGTCGTACCGCCAGGCGAGGACCGGGCGGGCGGCGTCGTCCTCGATCTTCCTCTGGATGCGCGCGAGGAGCGCGAGCCGCTTCTTGCCGTCGAGCTCCTGGGACTGCTGCGCGATGAGCCTGTCGACGCCCTCGTCGCAGTAGCCCTGGTAGTTCCGCGCGGACTTGCAGAGAAAGCTCTCGGAGAGGATCGAGTCGGGATCGTCGACGCCGTACCCCGCGATGCTCGACCCGATCTGATACTCGCGCCGCGTGCTCACCCCGTACCACTGCGTCGTCTCGATCAGGCGCAGCGTGCTCTCGACCCCGACCTGTCGCAGGCTGTCGACCACGAAGGCGGCGCCGTCACGGTAGATCGCAATGTTGCGGCTCACGACCTCGACCTTGAGCGGGTTGTTCGGGCCATGGCCCGCCTCGGCGAGGAGCGCGCGGGCGCGCACCTTGTCGTTGCCGCTCGGCACATCCTTGCCCCCGAGCCCCCAGAACCCGATGGGCGGCGGAGCGAGCGCGGCGCCGGGAACGCCGCCACCCTGGAGCACCGCTTTCACGAACCCCGCCCGATCCATGGCGAGGCTCAGCGCGCGCCGCAGGCGCACGTCATTGAAGGGCGGCCTGGTGTGATTCAGCATCAAGTGGTCGGCGAAGTTCAGGCCGACGCGCGTGATGACCATGCCGGGCACGGCGCCGCGGAGCTGCTCGGCGATCGACGGCGATCCGTCGGCCGGGCTCGCCACGTCGGCGCGGCCGGCCTGCAGCGCGGCGGTCCGCGTGCCGCGCTCCGCGACGACGAGATACCGGATGCCGTCGAGGTACGGGCGGCCCTTGACGAAGTAGTCGGGATTACGCTCGAGATCGACGTGCGCGCCGCGCTTCCATTCCTTGAAGCGGAACGGGCCGGTGCCGACGCAGCGCGCGCGCTGCTCCGCGACGGGGACGTGGGCGGGCAGCACGGGTGAGTCGCCGCTGGCGAGCATGAGCAGGAGCGACGTCTGCGGGCGCTTGAGCCGGAACACGACGGTGTGGGGGTCGGCGGCCTCGATCGCCTCGACGTTGTCGTACCACTCCTTGCGGGGATTGACCCGGAGCTTCGCCGTCGCGTCCGCCGCCTCGCGCACCATGTCGAAGGTGAACTTGACGTCGCGAGAGGTGAACGGCTTGCCGTCGTGCCACCTCACGCCGCGCCGCAGGAAGAAGACGAGGTTGCGATAGCCGTCCTGCCACGACCACTTCTCCGCGAGATCGGGAAGGACGGTGTCGAGGCTCTCGAGCGGCTTCATCGGGTCGAACGTGACGAGGCCGTTGAAGCAGGGCTGGGCGGGCCAGATCGTCGACAGCGTGGACGACTCGTGGATGAGGAAGCCCTGGGCCAGGTCTTCCCGCGTCAGCACCTGCAACACCCCGCCGGCTCGGCCCGGGGTCGGCGTGCCCGGCGACGCGGCGTGGACGGCGATGGCAGCGCTCGAGACCAGGACGAGCAGGGCGGACGCGAAGAGCGGTCGGGGCTTCATGGCCGGATGCTACACCGCCCGCGCCGGCGGCTCAATGGGCGACGCCGCCGCTCCGAGGCTTTGCCATCGATGCCGCGTACGGGTTACGCTTGGAGCCCGTGACCTCCGAACAAGCGGAGCCGGGCCCGGCCGAGACCGTCCCGGCACCCGGCGCGACCGCCGAGCCACTACAGCCCTTCCGCAAGTGGGCCATCACCTTCTCGGTGATGGTGGTCACGGTCATGCAAGTGCTCGACACCAGCATCACCAATGTCGCTCTCCCTCACATGCAGGGGTCGCTCTCCGCCGGGGTGGAGGAGATGTCGTGGGTGATCACCTCCTACCTCGCCGCCAACGCCATCGCGATCCCGGCCACGGGTTGGCTCACCGCCCTTCTCGGGAGGCGGAGATTCTTTCTCGTCTGCACCACGATCTTCACCGTGAGCTCATTCCTGTCCGGCATCGCGCCGAACCTCGAGTTCCTGGTGGCCATGCGGGTGCTCCAGGGGCTCGGCGGCGGGCCGGTGATCCCGATGGCCCAGGCGACGATGTGGGAGATCTTCCCGCTCCGTCAGCGCGGCACCGCGATGGCGGTGTGGGGCGTCGGCATCATGATGGCCCCCATCCTCGGCCCCACCCTGGGCGGCTGGATCGTCGACAACTGGTCGTGGCGCTGGATCTTCTACGTCAACCTGCCAATCGGCCTTCTGGGCTTCTTCATGGCGAGCGTCTTCCTCTTCGACTCGCCCTTCCTCAAGAAGCCCCGGCGGATGGACGCCGCGGGTCTCGTGTTCATGGTGCTGGGCTTCGGGGCTCTCCAGCTCATGATCGACCAGGGGGAGAAGCACGACTGGTTCGACTCCGGGTACATCGTGACGCTGGCGATCGTGGCGGTGGTCGTGCTCACCGCCTTCCTCGCGCGCGAGCTCTCGACGCCGGAGCCGATCCTCGACCTCTCCGTGTTCCGCGACCGCAACTTCGCCTTCAGCGCCATCATCATCACCCTCGTCGGGTTCGGCTTCAACTCGAGCATGCTCCTCGTCGCGCTCTACACGCAGAAGATGCTGGGCTACGACGCCTGGACGTCGGGACTCGTCCTGGCCCCGGGTGGGCTGGGAACCATGATCGCGCTCACCTTCTCGGGCCGCCTGGTCTCCCGCGTGGATCAGCGCCTCATGCTGCTGTTCGGTTGCGGACTCAATGCCCTCGCCCTCGTGATGATGTCGAACCTGAGCCTCGGCATGGACTACTGGAGCCTTGCCGTGCCGCGCTTCCTGCAAGGGTTCGCCCAGGGGTTCATCTTCGTGCCGCTCCAGACGCTGGCGCTCGCCACCATCCGGCTGGAGCGGCTGTCCAACGCCACCGCGGCCTTCAACGTGGTCCGGAACGTCGGCGGCAGCATCGGGGTGGCCCTGATCACCACGCTGCTGGTGCGGCGCGCACAGTATCACCAGGCGATCCTCGCCGGGCACGTCACCCAGTGGAGCCCGGAGACCGCGGCCCGGCTGCAGCAGTGGGCCGGCCACTTCGCCTCCCAGGGCGCCGATTCGTTCACCGCGACGCGACGGGCAACGAGCATGCTCTACCGCGAGATGACCGAGCAGGCGCAGGCCCTCAGCTACGCCGACCAGTTCTGGCTCCTCGCGCTGGTGTTCATGGCCGTGCTGCCCATCCTGCCGCTACTCCGACGCGTGCGCGCCGAGGAGAACGAGCGGGCGCGCGCCGCCCCGCCGGCGCGCCGGGCCGAGCCGCGGCCGCCCGCCGCCGATGCCACCCAGGTGCCCGACGCGATCGACTGAGCGCAGGAGGAGGGCTGCCATGGCGTACTGGTTGTTGAAGTCCGAGCCCGATGATTGGTCGTGGGCCGAGCAGGTCGCGAAGGGCAGCCAAGGCGCGGAGTGGACCGGAATCCGCAATTTCTCGGCCCAGAACCACCTGCGCGCCATGAAGAAGGGTGAGCAGGCGTTCTTCTACCATACCGGCAAGGAGCGCGCGATCGTCGGCATCGTCAAGGTGATCGCGGAAGCGCACCCGGATTCGACCGATCCCGCCTGGCGCGCCATCGACGTCGCCGCGGTCGAGCCGCTCCCGACGCCGGTCAGCCTCGATCGGATCAAGGCGGACAAGCGCTTCGCCGGCATGGCCCTGGTCAGGCTGCCCCGGCTGTCGGTTCAGCCGGTGACCGACGCCGAGTGGCGGCTCGTCTGTCAGATGGGGGGCCGCGGCTAGGCCCACTCCTGCCGCGCCCGCGCGCGGAGCTCGACCTCAGGCGCCCGTCTCGCCCGCGCCACCCTCCCGCTGCCTGCGCAGGAAGTCCTCGAGCTCTCGCATCAGCCTGTCCGAATCGAGCTCTCCGCCAGGCAGTGGTTGCTGCTCCTCGCCCGCCGCCGCGTCGTACTCCTGCTCCAGCTTCCGCACGTGCTCTCGGGTGGCGCGGTCCCGAGCCACCGCCCGATCGCATTGGACGCGGAAGTCCCGGATGGCCTCGGCGAAATGGGACATGTCCGGGCTCAGGTTGAGCAGACGGGCCACGTAGGTCACCAGGGCTTCGATCGCCGCTGGATTCTGGGCATCCGGGAGATAGTGCGGCGCTTGCCCCATGAAGCCGACATGGTGCATTCCCCGTCGCTCAGCCGCGTCCAGGACGATCGTGGAGATCCCGGTCGGGCCTTCGTAGGTCGGAGGACGAAAGATCCCCCAGGCTTCGAGCAACGACCGCGCGGCGGGGTCGGTGCAGCGCGCCGTGACCCGCACTGGCCTGGTATGAGGGGCACCCGCCAAGAGCGCCCCGAGCGAGACGATCCGCCTCACCCCGCAGCGCTCGGCCACGCCGAGGAACGCCTTCGCATAGGCTTGCCACCTCTGATGGGGCTCCGGGCCGCGAAACAGGAGGAGACCATCCCGGCCCTCTCCCGGATCCCAGGCCGAGAATTCGCTCCGTGGCCATCGGATGTCGCGACCGCCATCGGCCCTCAACCGCACCTCGGGCCGCTCCTGGGTGAACACGAAGAACTCTTCGGGGTCTATCCGCGCCAACCGCACCGCCCGGAGGTCGCGGGCCAGGTGGCGCAGGGCGCCCGTGGCCGCCCGGCCGGCATCGATCCATCCCCCGAACGCCATGACCATCGTCGTCAAGTTGGCGGGCGGCTCACGGTCGAACTCTACATGATCCATGCGCATCCTCTCGGCGGTGCGGCGCGCCCTAGGACAACAACCGCCGTACTACCGGCGGACGGACGCGCGGCTGGAATCAACCGCGCCCACATTGTCGGCGAAGCCCCTGGGAGAAGACAAGCAGCTTGGAGGTCTCGATGCTGCGCGCTCCTGCGATATAGTCGACCCCGGGCCCCTGGCCCACCGCTCGTGCGCGAGGGCGCCCGCTCATCCCGAGGGCCCAAGGAGGCCGACCGTGAAAGTCGTCGATGCCATCGCCCGCATTCTCAAGATCGAAGGCGCCGAGTTCCTGAGCGCCTACCCGACCACTCCGCTGATCGACGCCACTGCCAAGGCCGAGATCCGGCCCGTGCTCTGCCGCCAGGAACGAGTAGGCGTGGGCATCGCCGACGGTTACGCGCGCGTGACGAACGGCAAGAAGCTCGCCGCGTTCTGCATGCAGTACGGGCCGGGGGCCGAGAACGCCTTCCCCGGTGTCGCCACTGCGTACTCCGACTCCACCCCCATGCTGCTCTTGCCGCTCGGGCATCAGCGCGACCGGGCTCAGGTATTTCCCCTGTTCAGCTCCGCTCGCACCTTCGCCTCCGTCACCAAGGGGGTCGAGACCATCGCCGTGGGTAGCCAGGTCGCGGATGTCATGCGCCGGGCCATCAGCCTCATGCGCATGGGCCGCCCAGGCCCGACGATGGTGGAGATCCCCGCCGACGTCGTGAACGAGGAGGTGCCCGACGCCCTGATCGACGCGTACCGGCCGGTCAAGGTGACCGCGGCGGGCGCCAATGTGCGCGACATCGAGGCGGCCGCCCGCGTGCTCCGCGAGGCGCGGCGGCCGGTGATCCACGCCGGCCAGGGCGTCCTTTACTCCGAGGCCTCGGACGACCTGATCGAGCTGGCCGAGCTGCTCCAGGCGCCGGTCATGACCACCCTCGAGGGCAAGAGCGCCTTCCCCGAGGATCACCCGCTCGCCCTCGGCACCGGCGGTCCGGCCGTCACCGGACAGACCTTGCACTATCTCCGCGAGGCCGACGTGGTGTTCGGCATCGGCTGCAGCTTCACCCGTCATGGCATGGCGACCGCCATCCCCGCGGGCAAGACGATCATCCACGCGACGAATGACGAGCGCGATCTCAACAAGAGCTATGTCGCCGACTACCCCCTCCTCGGCGACGCGCGCCTCGTGCTGCGCGGCTTCATCGAGGCCATCAAGAGCCAGGGCGGCCGCCCGGCCGGACGAGAGAGCGTGCGCGCAGAGCTCGAGCGCGTGCGCGCGGCCTGGCTCGCCGAGTGGGCACCCATCCTGGGCTCGGCCGAGGTCCCGATGACTCCGTACCGCGTATTCGCCGAGTTCATGCGAACGGTCGACCCGCGCGAGGCCATCATCACGCACGATTCCGGGAGTCCGCGCGACCAGCTCCTGCCCTTCTATCGGTCCGTCTCACCGCGGGGCTATCTCGGCTGGGGCAAGTCGCATGCGCTTGGCACCGGGCTCGGGCTCATCATCGGGGCCAAGCTCGCCGCTCCCGACAAGTTCTGCGTCAACTTCATGGGTGACGCCGCCTTCGGCATGACCGGGCTCGATTTCGAGACGGCGGTTCGCTGCGGGATCCCCATTCTCACCGTCGTTCTCAACAACTCGGCCATGGCCATCGAGATTCCGCACCTCGTCGTGTCGCACGACAAGTACGGCACCCGCGACATCGGCGGTCGCTACGCGGACCTGGGGCGCGCCATGGGCGGCTGGAGCGAGCGGGTCGAGCGGCCCGAGGACATCGCGGGCGCCTTCGCCCGGGCGAGAAAGGCCACGGAAGGCGGGCAGGCGGCGCTGCTCGAATTCATCATCAGCCAGGAGACGCGCTTCTCACATCGCGGCGTGCTGCGGTAGGCATTCGCGCGCAGGCCGCTCGGCAAGCCCTTCGATCTCAGGGGCTTCTGTGGTCGCGGGGGCTGCCCCCGTCATCCCCCCGCCCGGCAGATGATCTCCGTCGGCGAGACGAGCCCGGCCTCGATGGCGCTCACCATGTTGGCGATCTTCTGGGGGGTCGTCGCACCCATGAGGAGATGCAGCCCGAGGGGTGGCGCGCCGCTCTGCGTGATGCGCGCGCGCAGTTCCCGGAAGAACGTGATCGCGAACTCGCGGCGGCTGCGCTCTGCGAGCACCTCGAAGCCCGCGGCGGCGAGCAGCCGGCCGTAGGTGGCGCTCGATTCGACGAAGCTCGTCTCCGGGCCTGCGGCCCACGGCACCGGGTAGGCGAGCGCACCCTCACCCTCGCGCATCACGTCGTAGACCCCGAACACGCCCCGTGGCTTGAGCGCCTGTCGTACCTGTGCGAACAACGCGGCCTTGTCGGCGATGTTCATCCCGACGTGGAGCATGTAGGCGCCGTCGAAGGTGCCGGCGGGGAACGGCAGGGCGAGCGCGCTGCCGTGCCGGTACGAGACCCGGCCGGCGAGGCCGCTCCGCACCGACAGCGCCTGCGCCACCCGGACGTATTCCTCGGTGAGGTCGATGCCGGTGACCGTGCAGCCGAGCGTGTGCGCGAAGTAGCGCGAGGCCCCGCCGAGCCCCGAGCCGATGTCGAGCAGGTGCATGCCCCGGGTGACCCGGAGCTCGCCGGCGAAGTCGACCGTCGCCTGGCGGCCGCCGATGTGGAACTCGTCCACCGGGGCGAGGTCGCCTGGCTCGAGCCGGTCTGGATCCTTGCCCGCGGCTCGGAGCGCGTCGAGCACCGCCCGCTCGAGTGTCCCGTGCGCATAATGCTGCGCCACTGTTTGTTCGGTTCCCATGGACTCCCCCGCTAGCGATCCGTCGCGATCCTAGCCAGCCACCGCGCCCCTGGCAAGCGTCCCGACCCTTGTCCGTTCTCCGCTCATCCAGGCTAGCCTCGTCCTTGACGCCTGGCCGCGACGGGTTCGTGCGCCTTGAGGAAGCGCCGCGCGTGCTCCACGACCTCGTCGATGTGCGCCTGCGAATCTTTCCAGGGATAGATGGTCACCTCGGCGTTCGGGGCGAGGCTGGCCACCTCCATCGCGACCTTGTACGGGTGCGCGGGCACGTCGTCAGGCGCGATCAGCAAAGGCGTCCGGATGGAGCGCACGAAATCGCGCGACACAGTGAACACGAAGTCGGCGCGGTTGGTGTACATGCTGGTCAGGAAGTCATGGACCATGGCCATCGTGACGTCGGGGCGCTTCTCGCAAAGCGCCGGCCCCCAGCCCTTGATGTTGTTCTGGTAGAACAGGTCCGGGATCTCAGGCCTGGAGCCGCTGGGCTGCATCATCGCGGCCGCGACGATGCGCTCCGGAGCCCGCCGAATGAGGTTGTGGATCATCGGCCCGCCGATGCAGAAGCCCATGACCAGGAACTTCTGGATGCCGAGGTGGTCCATCAGCCCGAGCTGGTCGTCGGTGTAGGCGTCCCAGGGGCGGTCGATCTCCAAGGGGCCGCTGGACCGGCCGGGGTTGGCGTTGCGCAGGTCAGCGCAGATACAGCGGAAGTCGTCCTTGTACCTTTCCATCGGGTCGAAGGGGGAGGCAGTCTGCCAGGATGAGAGGGCTGAGTTGAGCCCGCCGCCGGGTATGAGCAGCAGGGGGAAGCCGGAACCGACCTCTTCGTAGTGGATGCGGACGGGGCCTCGTTCGTAGAACGGCATGGCGATTCTCCTCCCTCAGCGAGTCGCGCCTGATCGTGTCCCGGGTCTGGTCAAGAGCAAAGGTCGCCAGCGCCACCCCTGCCCCGCCGGGCGCCACGATCGCGCCCCCGGCGGCCGAAGTCAAGTCGCGGGATTACCTCATGGCGAGCGAAGGCAAAGTCCTCACGGCGAGGCTGCGAGGTCCCGAAGAAACTGCCCTGGAAAATAGGACGTGCACGCCATGACGTGCGTGATGGCATTGATGTCGTATTCGTCGCCGGAGCGGTACGAGTCGAAGAACGCGTTCAGCCGTCGCACCCGCTCGTCGTGCGCGGACACGGCTTGGAGGCCCAGCGAGATTCCGTAGTTGGTGAACGCGAACTTGAGCTGGCGGAGCGCCGGCTCCCGGCTGAAATAACCGGGCGGGTCGACCCACATGCGATCCAGCACGGCGAGGGCCCTCGTGCGCTGCAGCACCGCCCATGGTTCGTCGGCAAAGAAATGGCTGATCCAGAGCATCATGCCGAGGCCGAGGTCCTGGGTGATCGTGAGGGTGCGATAGCTCGCCTCGACCAGCGCCCTCATGTCCGCGATTTGCGGCGCCAGCCCGACCGGGTCCAGCAGGCGATAGACCACTAATCCATGAAAGGGGTCCAGCGCCCCGAAACCGGAGCCCGGATAGGGGCCGCTCAGGTCCTCGCGCATCTTCCAGCGCACCCCGCGGCCGGGAACTACGAAAGCGGGATGAGTGTCCCGCACCAGCGCGATCGCCCTATCTCGATAGCGAGGATCCATGGCGCCCAACCGATCGAGCGCGAAGATCCACATGGCCAGGTAGTGGAAGTACTGGCCGTCCCGGTCGGGCTCTTCACCGATACGGATACCCCGCGGCCGCCCCAGCACCCTGTCGACCTCCGCGACGACCCACTCGCATTCGCGCAGCAGCTGATCGTCGTGGAGCTCCTGCCACAGCGACGCCAGCAACACCACACCGAAGGCGTCGGTCCAGAGGTAGCGCAGCCCGTTGGGCCAGATGCGCGCCTCACGCATCCAGGCCAGTCTGGCCTGGACGGCGCCGATCTCTCTGAGGGGGAAGAACCTACCCGGGACCACGGCGACCACGCAGGCGACTCAGCCGCTCGAGCATGCGGTCGGCGTGGCTCCCCGGCCAGTACACCTTTCCGCACCCTGGGCAATCGGAGAACGCCTGGTGCCTGGCCAGCACACGCTCCGGGACCCGGCCGCGCATCTCATCCTGGTTGCGCGGGGTGAGCACGGTGTTGCAGTCCAGGCAGCGGGAGAGCCAGCGCTCCTCATCCGCCGCCAGGCCGAGATCGGCCAGGAGCTCGGCAAGCTGCTCATCGGGCTCCTCGGCCGTGATCAGACAGGCGCGTGGCCGAGCGAGGAGCGCGAGCCGGCGATCGCGAGTGACCAGGACACGGTCCTCCTGGATCGCCACCTGGCGAAGGGCACGGTCTTGGGCTTGTCCGAAATAGAGGGTGTCATACCCAAGTGCGCGCAGCCACCGGGCGAGAGTGCCCAGCATGGTATCGACTACGAAGCGCCGTGGCGGGTGCAAGACGGCTTCATTTCCCCAGGACGTGGCAGAATGTGCTTTCTCATCGCCATCATTCTAGCCTCGCGCTCATCCCGACGCTTGCCGTCGGTAGGTGCCAAACCCGCCCGCGTGATAGGCTCCCGGCCGGGGACTGCCGGTCACGAGACGAAGGAAACGCTCCGCGCGGACCCGCCGGGCGCCAGGAGACGATGCGACCACGATCCAGGTGGCTGGTCGGCGGGGCCGTCGCAGCCGGGGCTGTCGCCGCCCTGGGCCTGGCCGTCCGCTTCGGGCCGGCCCTCGGCGTCTCCCTTGCCCTCGGATTCTCTGGCGGCGAAGCGTGGCTCATTCCTTTCGGCCGGGATCCCGCGCGAGAAGAAATCATCCTCGTCGCAGACGGGCGAGAGCTTGACGCCGATCTCTACCGCCCGCCCCGGCCGCGCGGCGCGCTCGTCCTCGTCCACGGGCTTTCGCCCGTCGGGCGGCGCCAGCCGGACCTGGCCCGGCTCGCGCGCCTGCTCGCCCGGGAAGGGCTGATCGTCCTGGTCCCCCAGTTCCCCGGGCTGGCGACGTTCGCCCTCGACGGGGCGGAGGTGGCGGAGATCCGCGCCGGCCTCCGCTACGTCGCCGGGCTCAGCGATTCCGTGGGCATCGCGGGCTTCAGCTTCGGCGCCGGGCCTGCCCTCCTGGCCGCCGCCGACCTGCCCTCGTTGCGGATCGTTGGCAGCTTCGGGGGCTATGCCGACCTCCGACATGTCATCGTCTACATCACGACCGGCGCGCATGAGTTCGAGGGCCGCCGTCACCTCCAGCAGCCGCTCGCGTACAATCGCTGGAAGCTGCTGGCCCTGCTGGGTGGCTTCGTCGAGCATGACGGGGACCGCCGCCTCCTCCGCCGCATCGCCGAGCGGAAGCTCGCCAACCCGGAAGAGGACACCGGCCAGCTCGAGGGCCAGCTCGTGGCGGACGGGCGAGTCGTCCTCGCCCTCGCGCTCAACCGGCGCGAGGATCAGGTAGCCTCCCTGCTCGCCCAGCTTCCCCCGTCGGTTCGAGAGGGCCTCGACCGCCTCTCGCCACTCCGCGCCGTCCCTCGCCTCTCCGGCCGCCTGCTGATCGCTCATGGGGCGGACGACGACTCCATCCCCTTCACCGAGAGCCTGCGGCTGGCGGCGGCGTCGGGCGGGCGCGCCCGGGTCGCGATTCTCCAGACGTTTCACCATACCGGGCCCCAACCGTTCTGGACTTCTCTTCAGCTGCGGGCCCAGGATGGCCGGAGTCTCGTACGCCTGGTCGATGACCTGCTCACCGCTTTCTGATGCCGACGGCGCCGGGCGAGCGCGACCATCAACCGGGAGCAGGAGATGCTTCCCGCAACCACCAACGAACCGGCGACCTTCCGTTACGAGCAGTTGAGTCGCATGAGTATCTCGATGGCGCGCGGCGCATCGGCTGGTTGTAGCCCATGGCCCGGATGCGTCAGGACGAGCTCGGTGCGGAGCTCTCCCATGTCCATGTGATCGTCGATGATCACATAGCCAGCCACGGCATGCTCCGCGAGCCAGGCCGCGATCTCCTCTCCGCGCCTGGCGCCGGGAGCGACGGTCGGAGTCTTGTCGACGACGCGGCCGGTGAACCCCTCCGCCTCCAGCATCGCCTGGAGCTCGGCGACCGTCTTGCCATGCCGCCAGGTGGACGACACCACGACGTCGGCGCGAGCGCTCGCCACGATCTCGTTCAACACCTCGATGCACGCAGGCTCGAGGTCTCCGTACCGATCCCAGCGGCGGATCGGGGCCAGCACGCCGTCGAAGTCGAGAAACACCACCCGTCGCGTCATGTCTTCCGCGTTCTCACGCTCGAAGTGTACCCCTTATTGTAGCGAAGCCGGCTAGCGCCGCGGCTCAGCGATCGCCCCGGGCATGGGCCCCCGTCCCTGTGACATAATCGCGCGGACGCGGACGCTGGGCTCCAGGAGCCGATGCCACAGCGTCTCGGAGAGGTGAGCCATGAAATTCGGTCTCTACAGCTCGATCGCCAATCCGCCGCGGGGTGAGCAGCTCGATCGCTGCATCGACGAGGTCATCGCCGAGGCCCAACTGGCCGAGGCCAGCGGCTTCGACTCCTGCTTCTTCGGCGAGCATCACCAGGACCACGACGGGTTCCTGCCCTCGCCGCTGATCGTGGCCACCGCGGTGGCCGCACGCACGACGCGGCTACGCGTCGGCACCTCGGTGATCCTGCTGCCGCTCCACCACCCGGTGCACGTGGCCGAGGACGTCATCACGCTCGACCTCGTCTCCAAGGGGCGTGTCATCCTGGGGGTGGGCATCGGCTATCAGCCCGCCGACTTCCGCGCCTTCTCCGTCCCCATGGAGGATCGCGCCGGGCGGTTCGAGGAGAGCATCGAGATCCTGCGCCAGTGCTGGGCGGGCGAGCGGTTCTCGTTCCGTGGCAAGCACTACACGCTCGAGGATGTCCAGATCCGTCCGCGCCCCTATCAGAAGTCGGGCCCGCCGCTGTGGATCGGCGCCAGCATCGCCGCCGCCGCCCGCCGGGCCGGCCGGATCGCCGACGGCTTCGTCGGCACGCCCAGCACCAGCCTGGCGAACGCGACGCATCTCGCCGATCTCTACAAGGAGGCGGCGCGCGAGGCGCGCCGGCCGGCCGAGGTCGTCCAGATGCGTGACGCCTGGGTCGCCCAGTCGCGGGCCGAGGCCGACGCGGTCTACGGCCCGCACGTGATGACCGCCTACCGCTACTACTGGGAGAATCGCCTGGCCGAGTTCCGCAATCTCTCCGCCGGCTCGGAGCTCACCCTGGACAATCTCGCCCCCGATCGCCTGATCCTGGGAGATTCCGAAACCTGCATCCGGGAATTCCAGCGCTGGCAGAAAGCGACCGGCGCGAGCACGTTCTTGCTCCGGCTACGCCACGCCCATTCGGGCGGGCCGCCCCACGGCAAGATCATGGAGGCGATCAGGCTCTTCGGCGAGCGAGTCCTGCCGTACGTCTGACGGAGGGCCGTGAACATGGCGGTCGCTGGCGGCGACCTTCGCTCGCCGGGGCTTCGATGTCTTCACGGGTCATGGCGTCCCCCGCGCCCTCGAGCAGCCGGTTTGGCGGCGATGATGCCCACTTGCAAGGGGATCGCGGATTTGCTAAGGACAAGCAACCATGGTTCCTCGATTGGACGCGAAGGGATATCTACGTCCTGATCGTTCTGGGGGTCGTACCTCCTGTTGCATACCAGACCGGGAACATGACATGGCTGGGAATTCCCTGGACGGTGGTGGCGCTCCTAGGAACGGCCACCGCGTTCATCGTTGGCTTCAAAAACCTGCAAAGCTACAAAGTTGACTGCATTGCGCTATCAGCTGCGGGAGAATAGGGCATGGGAAACCACGAGTAAGGCACACAATGCAGAGTACTTGAGGTATTACTCCATCCCGGAAATGCAAACGTCATTGGAAACGGAACTGGCGACATTCCTCCCTGATGCGGAGCTGACGCAGATCCTTGCCACACGCAGCAAAGCAACCCAGATCCTGGGTCTTCAAAGCAGAGCGATAAAAGGGCTTCTCGCCAGCCAGCTGATTGCCGTAGCTCAGTTCGTCGACATGCACAGGTCAATCAAAGACTTCCTCCTCCAACAAGGCAGATGTGAGCGTATCAAGGATTTCCCGTATCCAAGGCAGTTTGCGTCCATCAATTCCTTCTTCATCAAACTCTTCTGTCTTCTGCTTCCCTTCGGTTTGCTCAGGGAATTCGACAGTCTCAATGACAGCGTCGAGGGGGTAATCAAGGGACACATGGTCTGGCTGGTCATTCCCTTCAGTGTATTGATCTCCTGGATGTACACCTCGCTGGGGCGAGTCGGAGAAAGCACCGAAAGTCCGTTTGAAGGGAGTGCGAATGACATCCCGATCTCACAAATGTGCCGGACCGCGGAAATAGACTTGCGGGAGATGCTTGGCGAAACCGATCTTCCGTCGCCATTGGAACCAAAGAACAATATCGTGCTGTAGCCTGCCGTCCCGCGCCCGTGTCGGCAACCCTCCGATCTCGCGCAGAGCGTCCAACACGACGGACACTTATCCATTCCTTCGTGGCCTTCCAGACGTGAGTGAGTCCCGCGTGTCGATTCCGTCGCTCCCCGTTCGACTCAAGGATGGAGCGAATGCTCACCCCGTGGCACCATGGGAGATGGAGACAACGTGTCAACTCTCGAATCGACACCGCTCGAGAGCGGCCATGCACCGGTCAACGGCATCGACATGTACTACGAAATGCACGGTCGTACGGAAGGCGTCCCGCTCGTCCTGCTTCACGGCGGTGGATCCACCATTCAGGTCACCTTCAGCAAGGTGCTCCCGGTCTTTGCCGGCCGCCGCAGGGTCATCGCGCTGGAGGAGCAAGCGCATGGCCGCACGACCGACCGCAATGCGCCGGTCGCGTTCGAGTCCTCCGCGGACGATGTCGCGGCCCTCCTTCGGTACCTGAAGGTCGACAAGGCGGACATCCTCGGGTTCAGCAACGGCGCGAGCGTCGCCCTGCAGGTCGCCATACGACACCCGCAGCTCGTGCGAAAGCTGGTCTTTGCCTCATCGATCGCGAAGAGAGCCGGTGCTCGACCGCAACTCTGGGAGTTCATGAAGCAAGCGGACTTCTCGAACATGCCGCAGCAGCTCAAGGACGCCTTTCTCTTGGTGAACCCGGACGTGCAGCAGCTCAAGACTATGCACGACAAGGACGTCGCACGAATGCAGAGCTTCAAGGACGTACCGGATGACGCGGTACGGTCCGTCGGTGTACCGACGTTGATCGTGCTCGGTGATCAAGACATCGTGACCCCTGAACATGCCTTCGAGCTGACTCGCCTCATTTCAGGTGCACGCCTGCTGATCCTGCCCGGTGGGCACGGGGACTATCTTGGCGAAGCCGTCATGACGCAGAAGCAGACGCGGTATCCCGAGCTAACCGCGCAGCTGATCGAGGAGTTCCTCGACGCCGATTTTCGTGCCTTGCCTTCGGACCCTGCGCGTCCGAGAGGTGGTCCCATGCACGACGTCCAGCATATCAGCGCCTACATCGCCCGCCCGCCGGCCGAGGTCTACGAGTTCGCCTCCGACCCGAGGAACTTGCCGCGTTGGGCCGCCGGGCTGGCGCGCTCCGACGTCAGGAGGGACGGCGATGACTGGATCGCGGACGCCCCGTTCGGTATGGTCAGGGTGAGATTCGTGCAGCGCAACTCGTTCGGAGTCATGGACCACGACGTCACGCTCGAGTCGGGCGTTACCGTCCACAACCCCATGCGGGTCGTCCCCAACGGAGACGGCAGCGAGCTCGTCTTTACGCTGATCCGCCAGCCGGGGATGTCCGACGGGCAGTTCGCCAAGGACAGGGCGGCGGTCGAGAATGACCTGAAGGCGCTAAAGGACCTACTCGAGTGCAAGTCGAGCTCTTCGGCGATGGCCTCAACAACGCATCAAGAGGAGAAGTGATCATGTCCACAAGCACCGTCCGGTTTCACCGAGTGCTCCGTGCGGCGCCCGAGAAAGTCTATCGGGCATTCCTCGATCCTGACGCAATGGCCAAATGGCTTCCGCCGAACGGCTTTACGGGCAAGGTTCACCGTATCGACGCGAAAGTCGGCGGTACCTACAGGATGTCCTTCACGAACTTCACCACGGGCCACAGCCACTCCTTCGGCGGACACTTTCTTGAACTGGTGCCACATGAGCGCATTCGCCACACGGACAAGTTCGACGATCCGAGCCTACCCGGAGAAATGGAAACGACGGTATCCCTGAAGAAGGTCTCCTGCGGTACTGAGGTGAATATAGTCCAAGAAGGAATACCCGAGGCCATACCTCCAGAGGGTTGCTATCTTGGCTGGCAAGAATCCCTCACCCTTCTTGCGCAACTCATCGAAGCGGAGATTCCGGGGTAACGGGGTGGGTTAGCGGCTGCTGCGTCCGCTAACCCCTCGTCGTTCATGGTTGCGGGGGCCCACTCGCCTCCCCTTCGAGGTGGACGTTCGTCTGATTGCCATCCCTGGTTCCCGTGGTCCCATCGCATGGGAATTTGCGTTGCGAAGCCGAGGAGAGCTAGCGTCTCCGGCCCATGTACGCTCGCCGGGACGGGTCGGGGTTCGACTTCGCGCGAGCGGCGGCAACTGAACGTGCGGGGCCGGCGCTCCCCTGCTGGGGTCACCGTGTCCCAGTTTGTCCGGCTCTCGCCTCCGTAAGGCATTGATTCTATAGCGGAGTTATCTGTGGCGGGGATCTTGCTTATCATTGCACCGGAGGGGACCATGAGGCGCTCGATTCTCGTGGTTGCTCTTGCCATGTTCGCTGTGGTCCAAGCCGTGCCCTACGGTGCCAATCACACGAACCCCCCGGTTCGGGTCGAGCCCCCCTGGGATAGTGAGCGGACACGCCACCTCGCTGGCCGCCTCTGCTTCGACTGCCACAGCAACGAGACCGTCTGGCCGTGGTTCTCCCACGTCGCCCCGATCTCGTGGGTCATCCAGCGCGATGTCGAGCAGGGGCGACGGGTGGTGAACTTTTCGGAGTGGGACCGTCGGCAGAACGAGGCGCGGGAATCCGCGAGGGCGCTGCGAAGCGGCGAGATGCCGCCTCGGCGGTACGTCTGGCTTCATCCTGGGGTCAGACTCTCGGCCACCGAGCGCGAGGATCTCCTGCGCGGACTGGACGCGACGCTCGGTTCGCGCCGACCCGGGAAGAAAGGAGGGACGGTCGGGGGCATCGCGATCACCGAATAGGTGCCGTTGGACCACCGCGGGACAGGATGCGTCGGA
>DATHSW010000044.1:0-3885 GCA_035463855.1 Candidatus Deferrimicrobiaceae bacterium
CGTGGTCACCATCACCCGCGAGCGGGCGCTGGCCCAGGCCCGCCGCGCGGAGCAGGAGCTGAAGGCCGGCCGCGACCGCGGGCCGCTGCACGGCATTCCCTACGGCGCGAAGGACCTGCTCGCGACCTCCGGCGGCATCCCGACCACGTGGGGCGCCGCGCCCTTCAAGGATCGCTGCTTCGACTTCGACGCGACCGCGGTGCTCAGGCTGGAAGACGCGGGCGCCGTGCTCTGCGCGAAGCTCGCGATGGTGGAGCTGGCGGGCGGCATGGGCTACCGCCAGCCCAACGCCGCCTTCACCGGGCCCGGCGTGAATCCCTGGAACCGCGAGGCGTGGAGCGGCGGCTCCTCCAGCGGCTCTGGCTCCGCGGTGGCGGCCGGGCTCGTACCCTTCGCGATTGGCTCCGAGACCTGGGGCTCCATCCTCTCGCCCGCCGGCAACTGCGGCCTCGCGGGCCTGCGGCCGACCTACGGCCGGGTGAGCCGCCACGGCGCGATGGCCCTCTGCTGGACGCTCGACAAGCTCGGCCCCCTCGCGCTGACCGCGGACGACTGCGGCCTCGTGCTCGAGGCCATCGCGGGGCGCGACCCCGCCGATCCGACCACGGTGGATCGGCCCTTCCGCTACGACGCGGGCGGGCCCGCGGGCCGGCGCTTCCGCTTCGGGGTGCTGCGCGGCGTCACCGACGGCTGCGAGGACGCGGTGCGCGAGAGCTTCGCCCGCTCGCTCGACGTGCTGCGGGGCCTGGGGACCGTCGAAGAGGTCGCGCTTCCGGACCTGCCCTACGACGACATCACCCGCACCATCCTGTTCGCGGAGGCGGCGAGCGCGTTCGAGGATTTCATCGAGAGCGGTGGCATCGCGGGCCTCACCGCGCCGGAGGACCGCTACACCGCCTACGCGCGCGACGCGATCCTCGCCAAGGACTACCTGAAGGCGCTGCGGCTGCGGGGCGTGATGGCGCGCGAGGCGGACCGGGTGCTGGCCCCGCTCGATGCCCTGGTGGCGCCCGGGCGCTCCACCGTGGCCCCGAGGCTCGGCGGGGAGGTGCGCAGCGCGATCCGCGGGACCGCGCGGGACGTGATGGGCGCGGTCGGCAACGGCGCGGGGCTGCCCGCGGTGGCGGTGCCGAACGGCTTCGGGGAGCGCGGGCTGCCGACGAGCTTGCAGTTCATGGGGCGCGCCTGGGAGGAGAACACGATCCTGGCCGCCGCCCGCGCCTACCAGTCGGTCACCGACTGGCACCGGCGCCATCCCGCCGACGCCTAGGCGGCGCTACTTCGGGGTCTGGGCGCCGTCGCGCTCGCGCTTGTCCTTCGACGGCTCGTTGCGGGTCTTCGAGTAGTTCTCCCGCGCCGCCTTGATGGCCGCGGGGTCGCCCGACTTGTAGGCGTTGCGGAGCTGCTGGCGGGAGCTCTCGAGGTCCTTCCGCTCCTGCTTGACGTCCTGGCCCTGCACGGGCAGCGCCGAGATTCCGCTCACGATCACGGTGGCGCACGCCGCGCCCACGGTCCAGCCGATCAGCGTCCTCATCATCTGCTCCTCTTTTCCGGTCGGGGTATGAGTGCGAGCCGACGACGAGGAGGTGTGCAATGCGGTTGCCAGGCCGGAACTAGCTGAATAAACGATGGAATCGGGCCCAGGCGCCCGGCGGATCCTGACGCCGCCCGTCACCCGGGCCGCGCATTTCCGGCAGGGCGGCGCGATCAGGCGGAGCGGCGGCCGTAGAGGCGGCGGGCCGCGCGGAGGTGGGTCATGGCCGGCGCACGCCGGCCGAGCGCATCGAGGAGCAGGCCCAGGTTGTAGTGGGCGTCGGCGAAGTCGGGATCGGCCTCGAGCGCACGGTGATACGCGGCCACCGCGTCGGTCGCGCGGCCGGTCTCCTCGAGCAGCCCGGCCAGGTTGAAGTGCGCGACCGCATCGGCCGGGGCCAGCGCGACCGCGGCCCGGTAGTGGGTCTCCGCGCGCGCGACGTCGCCGCCCTGATGGTGAAGGCGCCCGAGATTGACGTGCGCGTCGGCGAGCCCCGAGTCGAGGGCGAGCGCCTGCTCGTAGGCGTGGCGCGCCTCGTCGGGGGACGACGGGTCGAGCTCGCAGCCGAGATTGAACCAGTCCTCCGCGCTCCGGGTCGCCGACGCCGCCGCGGCGGGCGGGATCACCGACGCGCGCAGCGGCGCCGCGACCGCGGCCACCGCCTGCGCGTCGAAGTTGAAGAGGAACTGGCCCGAGTCGGGCTGCCAGTGCGCGGTACCGTCCCAGGCCACCACGCGGCGGCCGTCGGCGTAGATCGTGAGGCTCGAGAGCGCCTGGTCGGCGGGAAGCTGGCGCCGGAGCGAGCCGATCATCCGGCGGATCCGGCGGGCGGGAATGCGCGCGTCGAGCAGCTCCCGCGCGGTCCGGAGCAGGAGCAGATCCTGGAAGGACCACTGCAGGCGCCCGGCCCGGCCGCGGGCGGGCGCGAGCAGGGCCGCGCGCGCGCAGGATCGGATGCGGGAGTCGGGCAGGCCGAGCGCCTTCGCCACCTCGTGGGTGGTGAAGTGCGTCATTTCCGGCCGGCTTGGGCCTTCCTGTCCGGCTTGTCCGATGAAGCGGCGCGCTTGGGCGCCTTCACGGGCGGCTTCTTGGTGATCGGCGCCGCGGCCTTCGCGGCGGGCTGCGCCTCTCCGGCGCCGGCCCGCTTGGCCAGGCTCTGCTTGAGCGCGTCCATCAGATCGATGACCTGGGCGCGCTGCGCCTCGGGGGCGGCGGCGGTGATCTCCTTGCCCTCCACCTTGGAGTTCGCGAGATCGAGTACGCGGCTGCGGTACTGGTCCTCGTACTGCTCGGGCTTGAACTCGTCGTGGGACAGCTCGCCGATCAGCCGCTCCGCCAGCGCGAGCTCGCCCTCGCGGAGCTTCACCGCCTTGCCCTTCTCGATCTCGCCGAAGTCGCGCACCTCGTCGGCGAAGTACATCGTGTGCAGCATCAGCCCGTCCTGCGCGGGCCGGACGAGCACGAGACTCTCCTTGCCGCGCATGACGAACGTGGCGAGGGCCACCTTGTCGCTCTTGGCCATCGCATCCGCGAGGAGGCGGTAGGGCTTCTCGCCCCCCTTGTCGGGCCCGAGGTAGTACGTCTTCTCGAAGTAGATCGGGTCCACCGAGGCGAGCGGGACGAACTCGGCGATGTCGATGACCTTGGACGCCTCGCCCTCGAGCGACTTCAGCTCCTCGTCGGTGAAGCGGACGTACTGGTCCTTCTGGAACTCGTAGCCCTTGACGAGCGCGTTGCGCTCGACCACCTCGTTGCAAACCGGGCAGAAGGTCTGCTGCTTGATCCGGCTGCCGCACTTGGCGTGGAGGAGGTTGAAGCTGACGCCGCCCGACGACGCCGCGGTGTACAGCTTCACCGGGATCGAGACGAGCCCGAAGGAAATGGTCCCGGAGCCGAGAGAATGGGGCGCCATGACCGTGAGGCTTTGCACAGTACCACGCAGGCGGCTATGCTCCAAGACTCCGATGGCAACCGCACGGGATGGTGGTGCACGCCGCGCGAAGGGGCGAGGGATTGGGCCCGAGCTCACCGCGTACCGGCGGAAACGAGATCCGGAGCGCACGCCGGAGCCCTTCGGCGGGCGGCCGCCCGCGGGAGGCCGGCTCTTCGTGGTGCAGAAGCATGCGGCCCGGCGGCTGCACTACGATCTGCGCCTCGAGATGGACGGCGTGCTGAAGAGCTGGGCGGTGCCCAAAGGGCCCTCCGCCCATGCGGAGGAGAAGCGACTCGCGGTCCACGTCGAGGACCATCCGATCGAGTACGGCGACTTCGAGGGTGTGATCCCGCCCGGCAACTACGGAGCCGGCTCGGTCATCGTGTGGGACCGCGGGTGGTACCGGTCCGTCAAGCCC
>DATHSW010000045.1:0-32052 GCA_035463855.1 Candidatus Deferrimicrobiaceae bacterium
CCCGAGGTCCGCCGGTGGACGGCCTTTGCCCGGCAGAAGCTCGACGAGATCTCGATCCTCACCCGCGCCTTCCGGCATGGCCGCGCCGTGGTCGAGGCCGCCCTCGCCGAGAGCCGGCAGGCCCTGGCGTCGCGGGCGGGCTCGCCCCGCCGTCTCGACCACGCGGTGCAGGCGCGAGCGGCGGCGGTCCCCGCGGCGATGCGACGCCGCACCGTGCCTCGCGAGGGACGCCGGCAGCGCCAGCACGAGGCTCTGGGCCTGCCGCGCTGGCCCACGACGACCATCGGCTCCTTCCCGCAGACCGCGGAGGTTCGCCAGGCCCGCCAGCGCGCGCGGTCCGGCGCTTGGGCGCCCGCCCGGTACGACCAGTCCGTCCGCACCGAGATCGCGACCGCCATTCGCTCCCAGGAAGAGCTCGGCCTGGACGTTCTCGTTCACGGGGAGTTCGAGCGCAGCGACATGGTCGAGTACTTCGCCGGAGAGCTGAACGGGTTCGCCCTGACCCGGCACGCCTGGGTCCAGAGCTACGGGTCTCGCTGCGTGAGGCCTCCGATCCTGTACGGCGACGTCTCGCGCCGCGGCGCGATCACGGTGCGGTGGGCGCGCTTCGCGCAGTCGCTGACCGAGAAACCGGTCAAGGGCATGCTCACCGGGCCGGTGACGATGCTGCAGTGGTCCTTCGCACGGGACGATCAGCCGCGCTGGCTCACCTGCCGGCAGATCGCCCTCGCCCTGCGCGACGAGATCGCGGATCTGGAGAGCGCCGGCATCCGGGTGATCCAGATCGACGAGCCCGCGATCCGGGAAGGCCTTCCACTCCGGAAGGGAGATCAGGGCGAGTATCTCCACTGGGCGGTCGAGGCCTTTCGCCTGGCCTCCGCGGGCGCCCGCGCCCGCACCCAGATCCACACGCACATGTGCTATTCGGACTTCGACGACATCGTCCAGGCCATCGCGGACATGGACGCCGACGTCCTCCTGGTCGAGGGGGCGCGCTCCGGCATGCGCATCCTGGACATCCTCCGGCGAGGCGCGTACCCGGGCGCCGTGGGGCCCGGGGTCTACGACGTCCACTCTCCCCGCGTGCCGAGCGCCGAGGAGATCGCGGCCCTGCTCCGCCGGGCTCGCGCGCTCGTGCCGGCGGAGCGGCTGTGGGTCAACCCCGACTGCGGCTTGAAGACCAGGCGATGGGACGAGGTCCGGCCGGCGCTGGCCGCCATGGTCGCGGCCGCCCGCCGGCTGCGCGCGGAGCGCGAGGAGCCGGTGGCCGCCCGACCGCCCACCCTAGCCGACACGGAAGGACAACCGAGATGAACAAACGGGATTTCCTCGCGAGAGTACAGGAATCGGCCGGCCTCGACAGCCCCAAGGAGGCCGAGCGGCAGAGCGTGGCGGTGCTGACCGCCCTCCTGCACGTCCTGCCGGACTCCGAGGCGCGGCGTCACTTCACCTCCCAGCTGCCCGGGTTCCTCAAGTCTCGGCTCGCCGAGGAGCGGCCCCGTGGCCTCGTGCTCACCGGTGACGCCTTCCTCCAGCACCTCGGCCGGGCCCTCCACGTCCACGCCCCCGAGGCGGAGCGGGTGCTCATGACCGTCTTCGGCGTCCTGCGGCAAGCGGTCTCGGCCGGTCAGGTCAGTGATCTCGAGGCGCATTTACCGAAAGAGATCGCCGCCCTCCTCGAGCGGAAACCGCTCGCCTCGTAGGGGCGAGAGAAAGGGCTCCAGATGATCAAGAAGATCCAGGGCAAGTACGTGGTGCTGTCCGAGACCACGGGACGGAAGTTCGGCACCTACGACACGAGAGCCGAGGCGGAACGGCGGCTACGCCAGATCGAGTTCTTCAAGCATCTGAGGGGCCGATCCCCCCGCCGTCGCACCGTCTCATCGCGAGGTCGGTGAGATGAAAATGAACGTTCGTGAGCGAGTACGGATCGCCAAGGGGAAGCTCCGCGAGTACGAGGGGCGGTTGAAGCAGCTCGAGGGCCGCCTCACCGCGCTGCGAGGCCGAGCCGAGCAGACCACCGGCCGGGCCCGGCTCCGGCTGATGCGCGCGGACCGGAGAGTGCGGGCCGCGCTCGATGCCAGTGTCGAGCGGATGGAGATCGCGATCAAGGCGCTGCAGTCGCGTCTCGAGTCGACGCTGAGGGAGACCCGGGCGTTGCAGCGCGGTGTCCGGGCGGGTATCCGCGCCGGCGCGAAGACGTACCGTCGGCTGGGCCGCCGGTAGCCTACTCGCCGATGCTCTTCTCGCGCTCGTGCATGCAGAATTCGCCGAGGAGAGGCTTCGCGAGCCGCGCGTAGTCCGGATACGCCATGCGCACCGCCTCGTGGTGGTTGCCGGCCTGAAAGACGATCGCCGGCGCCTGCGACAGGCACGCGTCGACGTAGACCGGCATCCCGTAGAGGTGCCCGAACGGGGGCATGGCGCCGAGCTCGCAGTCGGGGAAGAGGCGTCGCATCTCGTCTTCTCGCACCAGGGAGAGCCGGTGGCGCCCCGCCGCGTGCCTGAGGGCATTGAGGTCCAGACGACACGCCGCCGGCAGGACGACCATGAGGTGGCCGTTGCCCTCTTCCTCGAGCGCGAGCACCTTGGCGAGCTGGCGTTCCGGCACGCGGCTCTCGATCGCGACCTGCCGGGCGGTGAACGCCTCCCGATGCGGCAGCGTCTCGTACGGAGCGTGTTCCTGATCGAGGTACCGCTTCAGCCGCTCGTTCATCGCCATGACGCGTCCTCCCTTCATCGACCTCCCCGGGACCCGGCTACAGCCGGCAGGCCCCCGGATCACACTTGGAGAAGAACTCGTGCGCGGTGAGGTCTTCGCCAACGCCGAGCGTGAGGATCTGCCCGGCCTTGGACCCACATCGATACACGGTGACGCCCTTGAGTCCCAGGGTCCACCCTTCGAGATAGGCCTGGGCGATGTCCTCCCGGCTCGCGTCCTCCGGGAGGTTGACGGTCTTGGAGACGGCATTGTCCACGTGGCGCTGGAAGGCCTGCTGGATCCTGAGGTGCTGGCGGACGGGCACCTCGGTGGCGGTGGCGAAGAGCCGCCGCATGGGCTCCGGAACGCCGCGCGCGTCCCCGACCCGCCCGGTGGCCAGGATCACGTCGGTCAGCTCCGGGAACTCGAGTCGATGCTCCTCCGCGTACCGGAGAACGAGCGGGTTGATCTCGATCAGCGGCGCGCCTCCGAGCGTGTGCCGGTGGCGGTAGGCGAGGGCGAAGAGCGGCTCGATGCCGCCGCTCGTGCCCGCGATGATGCTGACGGTGCCCGTCGGAGCCACCGAGAGCCGCGTGGCGTTCCGCACGCGCTCTCCGGTCCCCGCGTACACGCTGCGCCCCCAGTTCGGAAAGACCCCACGCTGCTCGGCGAGCCGGCGTGATGCATGAGACGCCTCGGTGGCGATGAACGCCATCAGGCGCTCGGCCCAGGCGATCGAGTCGTTCGAGTCGTAGGGGACGCCGAGGAGGATCAGGCACTCCGCGAAGCCCATCACCCCGAGACCGATCTTGCGGTTGCCTCGCGTTGCCTCCGCAACCTCGGGTAGCGGCTCTCGACTCACCTCGATGACGTCGTCCAGGAACCGGACGCCCGCGTGGACCGTGTCCTTCAGCAGCGCCCAATTGATCCCCATCTGGCCGTCGACCCGCTTCACCATGTTGGCCAGGTTGATCGATCCCAGCACGCAGCTTTCCCAGGGCAAGAGGGGAACTTCGCCGCACGGATTCGTGGTCTCGATCTCGCCCAGCGCCGGCGTCGGGTTGGCGCGGTTGATCGCGTCGAGATAGAGCACGCCGGGATCGCCCGTCTGCCAGGCGCCCTCCACGATCCGGTCGAACACGTCCCGGGCCGGCAGGCGGCCGGCGCTCCGGCGGGTGCCGGGATGGACCAGCTCGTACGAGCCTCCCGCCCTCACCGCCTCCATGAACGCATCCGTGATCCCAACGGACAGATTGAAGTTCTCGAGAGCCCCGCCGGCCTGCTTGGCCTCGACGAACTCGAGGATGTCCGGGTGGGTGACCCGGAGCACCCCCATGTTCGCGCCGCGCCGGCGGCCGCCCAGCTTGATGTTCTCGGTGGCAGAGTCGAACACCCGCATGAACGAGATCGGCCCCGATGCCTCGCCCCCGGTCGACCCGACCACGTCGCCGCGCGGGCGGAGATGCGAGAAGGAAAACCCGGTTCCTCCCCCGGTCCGCTGGATGAGCGCCATCGCCCTGAGCGCGGCGAAGATCGACTCCATGCTGTCCTCGACCGGCACCACGAAGCAGGCGGCGAGCTGGCCGAGTGATGTGCCCGCGTTCATGAGGGCCGGCGAGTTCGGAAGGAAGTCCCGCCTGGTGAGGAGGCTCCCGAAGATCTGCTGCCAGCGGTCCGCCTCTCTGGCCGTTCCCAGCACGAGCTCGGCCTGGGACACGGCCCGGGCGACTCGGTCGAACAGCTCGGTCGGGGTCTCGATGATCCGCCGGTTCGCATCCCGCCGCAGATAGCGGGCCTCGAGCACCCGGAGCGCGCTGGGCGAGAGATCGGCCATCGGTCCGAGTGCACGCATCCGCTTCCTCCTCTCGGCGGCTCCTGAGGCCACGGGCCCATTGGATGGCAGCAAGCACGATGCCAGCCCCGGAATCGTCCCAATTGCCTCTGATCATCGAGCCTGCGTCGCCGCCGGGATCGGTCAGTGGGGCAATGGCTCCCCGGCTGAGGCAGGCGCATCCCGAGTCCCGGCCGCATGCGCCGCCGCAACTTCGTGGCCCGACGCCCTTCCGCCATGGCATTTGCCTTGCTTCCCACTGCCGCCATGGCGCGACCTCGGCCAATCCTCAGCCTGGAGTTCTTCGCCCCGAAGACGCCGGAGGGGGCATCCCGGCTGCGACTGCTCTGGGCGGGGCTCGGCGCGCTGGCTCCCGCCTACTTCTCCGTCACGTGCGCGACCGACGAAGCCGGCCCGGAGCGCACGCTCCGGACGGTCGGCGAGCTCCGCGCTCACTTCGGACCCGCGCTCGACATCGCGCCGCACCTCACGTGCGTCGGGTCGACCCGCGAACGCGTCCGCCGGCTCCTCGACGCTTACCGCGGTCTCGACGTCCGGCACCTGGTGCTGATCCGCGGGGACCTGCCGCCCGGAATGCGCGAGTGGGCGGGCGACTTCCCCCACGCCGGCGATCTCGTGGCCTTCGTCCGCCGCGAGACCGGCGACCAGCTCCGCATCGAGGTCGCGGCCCATCCGGAGGTCCACCCGGACGCTCCCAGCGCCGACGCCGATCTGGCGAGCTTCAAGCGGAAGGCGGAGGCCGGCGCCAGCTCGGCGCTGACCCAGTACTTCTACAACGCGGACGCGTACGTCCACTTCGTGGAATCCTGCGCCCGCCTCGGGGTGACCCTGCCGATCGTCCCGGGGATCATGCCCATCACGAACTTCGAGCGCCTCGCCCGCTTCTCGGCGGCCGCGGGGGTGGAGATCCCCCGGTGGCTGCGCAAGCGGCTCGAGGGCCTCGCCCCCGATCCCCACGCACTGCAGGCTTTCGGCGCCGACGTGGTCACGCGCCTGTGCCAGCGGCTGCTCGAGCTCGGCGCGCCCGGCCTCCACTTCTACACGATGAACAGCGCCGAGCCCGTGCGCACGATCTGGACCCGCCTGGGCCTGGGATGACGACCCATCCACCTCATCGGCGAAGCCGTGCGGTGGAGAAGATGTCGTCGGGCCTGAGCACGGACATCGCCGCGTGCGGCCCCAGAATATCCACCCGGAGAATCTTGTCCGGGTGGGTCAGATCGACCTTCGCGTCGATCGGCTCCGCCAGGATCCGGATGAGCTCGAGCTGGTGATGCTGGGTGTATCGACGCTTCTCGAGCGTCATCCGCCACGTGTCCGTCGGCTCGATGCGGTCCCGGAGGCCGCGGATCGCGTCCTTCATCGCCTCGACGTCGGAGGAGCCCCACGCGTCGACCGGCAGCCACTTGCACGTGTATTGCACGAGGAGGGGATCCCCTTCCTGCAGCGCCCGCAGTCCCCGCACGACGTCTCTCGGCGCGAGGCTCGTCTTCACCCCGATGAGGCCCCTCACGAGTGTGCGGCTCACCGTCGGCTGCTCGTCCCCCAGCGCCTTCAGGATGGCCAGGATCTCGCGCCGGGCCCGCGGGTAGCCGCCGTGCGAGCGGGAGACGAGCAGATTGAAATCGTACATCGGGCCGTCGATCACGGCGGGGCCGCCTCGGCCGCCTCGACCTGGGCCTCCAGCGCGCGCTGGAGCGAGACGAGGCGCTCGCTGTAGCTCACCGGGTAGGCCGCGGGCTCGCGCAGCTCCCGGAGCTCCTCCGGCAGGGAGGCGACCTGGGCCGCGCAGTAGTCCCGGACCGTGGTGAGGGCCGGGTGAGGAGCCAGGAGCCGGCCGCGCTCCATCACCGAGCGCAGCAGGATCTCGACCGCGCCCGGCGGCGGCGGCTCCTCGCGGAGCGCGAGCACGTCTCCCGCGAACCCTTCGCCGCTGCGAAGCCGTCGGTACACCTGTTTCTGGGCGGCCCACGTCCCCTTGCCGGCGCTGCTCTTCAGCACCGGACGGCCATCGTACTCCACGAGCTTGTACGCCATGTCGAGGTACGGCAGGTCCGCGGAGACGTCCATCCGGGTGCCCACCCCGAAGCCGTCGATCGGCGCGCCCTTGGCCAGGCACTCGCCGATGCTCGCCTCGTCCAGACCGCCGCTCACGACGATCTTCACGTACGCGAGACCCGCGTCGTCGAGGATCCGCCGGACCTGATGGCTCAGCCCGGCGAGATCCCCGCTGTCCAGCCGAACGCCGGAGAGACGCTGGCCCTTCGCCTCCATCTCCTTCGCCACCCGCGCCGCCTTCCGCGCGCCCGCGATCGTGTCATACGTGTCGAGGAGCAGGACGGTCTGCGCGGGGAACGCGCGCGCGAAGGCGCGGAAGGCGTCGATCTCACGGGGAAACGCCGAGACATAGGAGTGCGCCATGGTCCCGGTCGGCGGGATGCCGTAGTGGAGGCCGGCCATCACGTTGCTGCTCATGGAGGCGCCCGCGATGAACGCGCAGCGCGCCGCCTTCATTCCGGCGTCGACGCCGTGGGTGCGGCGCAGGCCGAACTCGGAGACGGGACGCCCGCGCGCCGCGAGGACGCACCGCACCGCCTTGCTCGCGAGGAGGGTCTGGAAATGGACCAGGTTGAGGACCGCGGTCTCCACGAGCTGCGCCTCGATGATCGGCGCGGTGATCTCCAGCAGCGGCTCGTTCTGGAACACCACGGTGCCTTCCGGCACGGCGCGGACCAGGCCGGTGAAGCGCAGCCCGCGAAGGAGCTCCAGGAAGGGCGGCTCGAAGAGATCGAGCGAGTCGAGGTACGAGAGGGCGTCATCCGAGAAGCGGAAGTCTCTCAGGAAGTTCAGGACATCCTCGAGCCCCGCCGCGACGAGGAAGGAGCGCCCGTGCGGGAGCTGTCGGGCGAACACGCTGAAGGTCGCCGGCCCGCGCATTCCCTCGCGCAGATACGAGGCGGCCATGGTGAGCTCGTACAGATCGGTGAACAGCGCCGCGTCGCGGGTCAGGAGTGGGCCCGATACGAACGCTCCTCGCGCCTTCCTCGGACGACGGCCGCCTCCCACGCCGCGCTCCTTGGTCATCGTGATCTCCTTGCCTCACCGGGAGCCTTGGCGGGCCGCGGGCGCCGATGCCGCCGCACGACCCGGAATCCCTGCCCGTCATCCGCCAGCTCTCCGAACGGGGGCTCCTTCCCCCGTGAAAGCGCCCGGAGGGTGGGACGGCCGAGATGCGCGAACACGAGCCGCTTCACTCCGAGTCGTTTGGCTTGCTTCGCGGTGGCGAGCACGTCCATGTGTCCGCCGACCCCGCCCACGAACCGGATCGGGTGGTCCCAGGCGGCCCCTTCCGCGAACAGGACGTCCGCGCGGCGGGCCCACCGCGGGAATCGGTAGAACTCCGGCGCCCAGACGACGGTCCGGCCCACGGTCCGAATCCGGTACGCGTAGGTCGGGTGATTGGTATGGACGACGCGGCGGCGTTCGATACACAGGCCGTCGTGCCGGAAGGTCCCCGCATACGGGCGCAGGCCCTTCGCGCTCGCCAGCTTCCTGATCGCTCCGATGAGCTCGGCCCGCTCGTCGGTGACCAGCCATGCGTCGAGTCTGCCCCGGGGGACGGCCCCCGGCCCTCCATCGATCATGACCCGGGCCCCGCCCGAGGCGACGAGGAGCCCGGCCGGGCGGTGACGAGGGGAATTCTGCGCGCCCACCCCCAGCGTCACGAGGCGCACCGACAGGCCCTACCGCCCCCGGACCGTGAGCACCGGACAGGGGGCCGTCGCCAGGACGCGCGCCGCCACGCTCCCCAGGAAGAAGCGTGGCAGCCCGGTGCGTCCGTGCGTCCCCAGCACGAGCACGTCCACGCGCTTCGACCGGGCGGCCCGGACGATGACCTCGTACGGGCTTCCGACCATGACCAGAGCAGTGGCGCGGATGCCGGCCCGCCTGGCCTTCGCCACCAGCGCCTGGATCTGCTTGCGCGCCTCGGCGCGGGTGGCCGTCTCGATCCGCTCCCAGGTCTGCGGAGGAATGTACTCGCCTCCCAGCATCGGGGGAACGAGCGTCAACGCGTGCATCACGAGGAGTCTCGCCCGATTCGCCTTCGCCAGCTCCACCGCGCGCGCGAAGGCGGCCCGTGAGGCCGGGGAGAAATCGGATGCCACCATCACCGTCCGGATCCGTGCCATGCCGTCACCTCCTGCCCCGCCGCCGACCCGAGGCGTCCCGGTTCAGTGCAACCGCGGTGCCACCCGCGACGGTCATCGATTCGCCGATTTGCGAGCTCGGTCGCCTGATCCCTCGGGGTGCCGGCGCCCCCCTGGGGCGCACTGACCCCAGGTCGTGACGGCCCCACCCTCGATCCGGCTAGGGGCCCTGCGCCGGCCGACGCGGGGACTCGTAGAGCGACTCGAGCACGTCCGCGTACTTCTCGGCGACGTGCTTCCGCTTCAGCTTCTGAGTGGGCGTGACTTCGCCCGCCTCCTCGGTAAGCTCGGCGGGCAGCACCGCGAAGCGCTTGATCCGGGCGTACGACTGCAGGTGCGCGTTCTTCTCCGCGATGATCCGCTCGACCCGGGCGACGACCTCGGGATGCCGCGACAGACGAGCATGGTCGGTCCACAGGATCCCTCGGCTCCGGGCGAATTCGGCCGCCGCTTCGGAGCTCACCGTCACGAGGGCCACCGGATAGGGCCGACCGTCGCCATACACCAGCGCCTGGCTGATGAACGGATCGCTTCGCAGCAGGCTCTCGACGGCCTGCGGGGCGATGTTGATCCCGCCCGACGTGACGATGAGGTCCTTCTTCCGATCCGTGATGAAGAGAAAGCCGTCCTCGTCGACGCGGCCGATGTCGCCGGTGCGGAGCCACCCGTCGGCACCGAACGTCTCCGCGGAGATCTCGGGCCGCTTCCAGTAGCCGCCCATGGCGATGTTCGGCCCGCGGGCGAGGATCTCCCCGTCCGGAGCCAGCCGGATCTCCACCCCGGGCACCGGCTGGCCGACCGAGCCGAACCGGAAGCGATCCAGGCGATTGAACGTGAGCACCGGGCAGCTCTCGGTCAGCCCGTATCCCTCGAGGATGAGGATGCCGGCGGCGTGGAAGAAGGCCGCGATCGCCGACGGGAGTGCCGCGCCGCCCGAGACCGCGAAGCGGAGCCGGCCCCCGAGGGCGGCCTGCAGTCGCGCGAAGACGAGCCGGTGGGCCAGCCGGTGGCGGAGCGCGAGGAGCGCCGACACCCGCCGACCCGCCCTCCCCCGCTCGGCGACTTCCCGGCCGACCCGCATGGCCCAGGCGAAGACGCCGCGCTTGAGCGCCGAGCCCTCCTCGACGTCCGCGAGGATCCGGGCGTGGACCTTCTCGAAGACGCGGGGGACCGCCACGAGGAAGTGGGGGCGCACCTCCCGGATATTGTCGCCGAGCTGGGCGAGCGACTCGGCGAACGCGGTGGTGAGGCCCAGATAGACGCCCATGAACGCCTCGAGGCGCGCGAACGAATGCGCGAGCGGCAGGAACAGCACGTGGACGTCGCCCGGCCGGGCGGGCGCCACCTGCGTCACCGATGCCAGCATCGCGATGTGGTTCTCGTGCGTCTGCACGACCCCCTTGGGCGGCCCCGTCGTCCCCGACGTGTAGACGATGGTCGCGACCTGTTTCGGATCCGCGTTCGCGACTCGCGCGGCCAGCGCCGCGTTGAAGGTGGCGGCGTGGTCGCGCCCGAGCTGCCGCAGGGCTTCCCAGCCGAGCAAGGTCGGGTCCTGGCCGTCGTAGCCCTCGATCACGACGATGCGGCCGAGCCCGGCCATCCGCCCGCGCACCTCCAGCACCTTGGCGAGCTGAGCGCCGTCCTCGACGATCAGTAGTCGCGCCTCCGAGTCGTTGACGATGTAGGCGACCTGCTCGGCGGTGTAGCTGGGATAGATGGGGACGGTGATGCCAGCCACCGAGAAGACCGCGAAGTCGGCCTCCACCCACTCGGCGCGACTCTGCGCCAGGATGGCCACCGCCTCGCCCGCCCGCAGGCCGAGCGCCAGGAGCCCGAGGGCCAGCTCCCGCACCTGCGTGCCGACCCGCCTCCAGTCGAGCGTCTCCCAGCGGCCGCCCCGCTTCACCATCTGGGCCGGACGGTCGGCGCTCCGCTCGACCCGGCACCAGAACATCCGCGCGAGCGTATCCTCGGCCGGCTGCTCGTTCATCAGGCGCCCGCTCCGGCCAGGTACTCTACGCAGCCGTCCAGCGTGGCCAGCTTCGGGTAGTCGGCCTCCGGAATGCTCACGTGGAGCGTGGCGTGCAGGGCGACGACGAAGTTCAGCAGGTCCATCGAATCCACGTCGAGCTGGTCCCGGAACGAGACGTCGGCCTTGAGCGTGGACAGGTCCGCTTCGGGCGCGATCTCGCCGAGCGTGCGCAGGACGGTGGCCCGGATCTCGTCGCGGGTCATAGGAGCGCGGGTGCCTGCAGCAGCCGGTCCACCGCGGCCAGGAAGAGGCCGCCGCGGTGGCCGTCGCTCACGCGATGATCGGCGGAGAGCGTGGCGGTGACGACGGGTCGGGCCACGAGCTGTCCGCCCACCGCCCACGGCCGCTCGACGATCTTGCCGAAGCCGACGATGGCGACCTGGGGCGGGAAGATGATCCCGAAAACACTCTCCACCCCCTGCTCGCCGAGGCTGGTGACGGTGATGGTGGGATCGGACAGCTCCGAGCTCCGGAGCCCGCCGCTCCGGGCGCGCAGGACCAGGTCGCGGAAGCTCCGCATGAGATCGCCGAGACTCTGCCCCGCGGTGTCGTGAAGCGCCGGCGCGACCAGCCCCCCGCCACGCAGCGAGATGGCCACGCCCACGTGGATGGCCTCGCTCCGGACCGGCTCGCTCCCCCGCCACACCGAGTTCAGCTCCGGCACCTCCTTCAGGGCGAGCGCCACCGCCTTGATGAGCAGCACCCCGTAGAGGAGCCGGTCCGGGACCGAGCGCTTGAGGTTCTCCTCGGCGAGCCAGTTCATCGCCCCGTGCATGTCGATGGTCGTGGCGAGGTAGTAGTGGGGGATCTCGCGCTTGGAGCGGGCCATGGCGGCCGCGATCGCCTGTCGCAACCGCGCCTGCCGTTCGAGCGCGGCGCGGGGCCTCTCGGCGGGGGCGGCGGCGCGGGCGGCCGCCGCCTGCTCGACATCCTCCCGCCTGATCGCGCCACCCGCCCCGGTCCCCCGCACCGCGGCGGGATCGATCCCGAGCTCGGCCGCGAGCTTCCGCGCCAGCGGTGAGATCCGGAGCCGGCCGGGCGGGGCGGGCGCCACCGGCGGCGACGCCGGGACCGCCGGAGACGGAGCCGGCGGCGGCGGGGCGCCGGCCGGCGCCGGGAGCGCGCCGGTCGGCGCCGCGTCACGGATGACGGCCAGGACCGTGCCCGTGGGGACCGTCGCGCCCGGCTGGACCACGATCGTCTCGAGCACGCCGGGCGTGAAGACCTCGATGTCGATCAGCCCCTTGTCGGTCTCCACGAGGGCGATGATGTCGCCGCGCTTGAGCGCGTCGCCCGGCTTCTTGCGCCACTCGACGAGCGTGCCCGCGCTCATGTCCGCGGTCAGGATCGGCATCAGGAACTCAGCCATGGGCGACCAGCATCTCCTTGACCGCGGCCACGATCGCCGGCACCTGGGGCAGCGCCGCCTCCTCCATGTGCTTGGCGTACGGCATCGGCACCTCGGCGCTGCACACGCGGGCCACCGGGGAGTCCAGGCTGTAGAAGCCGCCCTCCATGATCCGGGCGCTCACCTCCGCCGCGAAGCTGCAGGTGCGCCAGCCCTCGTCCACGATCACCGCGCGGTGGGTCTTGGCCACCGAGGCGAGAATGGTCTCGGTGTCCAGCGGCCGCAGCGAGCGCAGGTCGATCACCTCGGCCTGGATGCCGTCCACCGCGAGCTCGTCGGCGGCCTGGAGCGCCTTGCCGAGGGTGCCCCCGTAGGTGACGAGGCTCACCGCGTCCCCCGCACGCCGCACGAGGGCGCGGCCGATCTCGGCCGGCCCCGCCTGCTCATCGACTTCTCCTTCCACCGGATACAGCGTCGCGTGCTCGAAGATGAACACGGGATCCGGATCGCGGAGCGCGGCGAGGACGAATCCCCGGGCGTCGGCGGCCACCGCGGGGACCACGATCTTGATCCCCGGGATATGCGCGAACCAGCCCTCCAGGCTGTGCGAGTGCTGGGCGGCGAGCTGCCGGCCTCCTCCGGTCGTCATGCGCACCACGAGCGGCACGCCGAGCTGGCCACCCGACATGTGCCGGAGGGTGGCCGCGTTGTTGACGATCTGATCCAGGGCCAGCAGGCTGAAGTTGACGGTCATGATCTCCACGATGGGGCGCATGCCGCCGAGCGCGGCGCCGATGCCGGCGCCGAGGAACGTGTTCTCGGACAGCGGGGTGTCCCGCACCCGCTCCGGCCAGAACTCCTCGATCAGCCCGTGGCTGACCTTGAAGGCGCCGCCGTAGCCGCCCACGTCCTCCCCCATCAGGAACACGCGCGGGTCGTCGCGGAGCGCCTCGCGCAGCGCGGAGCGGATCGCGTCCCGGTAGCTCATCTTGCTCATGGCGTCCCCGTGTAGACGTCCCGGGTCAGGTCCTCCACCGGCTCCCAGGGCCCGGCCTCGGCGAAGCGCACCGCCTCGTCGATCTCCGCGGCGACCGAGGTCTGAAGCGATTCCAGATCCGCCGCGCTCAGGGCACCCGCCCCCTGGAGCCGCGCGGTGAACAGCTCGATGGGATCGCGCCGCTTCCACTCGGCCACCTCCTCCTTCGTCCGGTACAGCTCCGGATCGGCGGTGGAGTGGGCGCGGAAGCGATACGTGCGCAGCTCCAGCAGGAAGGGGCCGTCGCCGCGCCGGACGTGCTCGGCGGCGCGCCGCGTGGCCGATTCCACCGCCAGGACATCCATGCCGTCGACGGCGTCCGACCGCATCCCGTACGAATCGGCCTTCCGCCGGATGTCGGGTTGCGCCTGGTGTCGGGCCAGCGCGGTGCCCATCGCGTAGAGGTTGTTCTCGCAGAGGAAGAGGACCGGGAGCTTCCACAGCGCGGCCAGGTTGAGCGACTCGTGGAACTCGCCCTCGGCCACCGCCCCGTCGCCGAAGAAGCACGCGGTCACCCGCGCCCGGCCCTGGAGCTTGTCGGCGAGCGCCAGCCCCACCGCGACGGGCAGGCCGCCTCCGACGATGGCGTGGCCGCCGTAGAACCGCCGCGAGACGTCGAAGAAGTGCATGGAGCCGCCGTGGCCGCGGCTGCAGCCGTTGGCCTTGCCGTACATCTCGGCCATGAGCGAGCCGGCCGGCATCCCCCGCGCCAGCGCCTGCCCGTGCTCCCGGTAGGTCGCCACGATGCCGTCCTCCGGCGTGAGCGCCTGCATGGCCCCCACCGCGACGGCTTCCTCGCCGATGTAGAGGTGGAGGAAGCCGCGGATCTTGCCGAGCGTGTAGAGCTCGGCGGCCTTCTCCTCGAAGCGCCGGATGAGCAGCATCTGACGCAGGAGCATGGAGCCGTGCGGGTCAGCGACGCTCGCCATCGCCGCCTCCTCGGGCCGAGGGGGTGACTCCCTCGACGGTCACCGCGCAGACCTTGTACTCGGGGATCTTGGCCACCGGGTCCAGCGCCGCGTGGGTCAGCACGTTGGCCGCGGCCTCGGCGAAGTGGAACGGCATGAAGACCGTGACCGGCGCGATGCCGGCCGAGAGGCGTGCAACCGCCGTGAGGCTGCCCCGCCGGGAGCGTACCCGTACGCGGCCCCCGTCCAGGACGGCGCGCGGCCCGGCATCGCGCGGGTGCATCTCGATGGTGGCCTCGGGCACGAGCCAGTTGAGACCCGGCACCCGGCGGGTCATGGTCCCCGAGTGATAGTGCTCGAGCACCCGGCCGGTGGTGAGCACGAGCGGATAGTCGGCGTCGGGCAGCTCGGCCGCGGGCCGGTGAAACACGGGCGTGAAGCGGGCGCGGCCGCGCGGGAAGCCCTCGACGTGCAGGAGCGGGGTCCCGGGATGCCCGGGATCCGGGCACGGCCACTGGAGCCCCATCTCGCCGAGGCGCGGATGGCTGACGCCCCCGTAGAGAGGGGTGAGCCCGGCGATCTCGTCCATGACGGCCGCCGGCGAGACGTCGTCCCACCCGGCGCGCGGGCCCGAGGGCCGATGCGGGCCGGTGAGACGCATCACGCGCCGGGCGATCTCGCCGATGATCCACCAGTCCGGTCGGGCGTCGCCGGGCGCCGGCACCGCCGGGTCGAACCGCTGGATGCGGCGATCGGTATTGGTGAACGTGCCCGCCTTCTCCACCGAGGCGGCGGCGGGCAGCACCACGTGCGCGAACCGCGCCGTCTCGCTGCGGAAGATCTCCTGCACCACCAGGAACTCGCAGGCGGCCAGACACCGGTGCACGTGGTTCAGGTCCGGGTCGGTCATCGCCGCGTTCTCCCCGAGCACCCAGAGCCCGCGAATGCCGCCGGTCCGCGCCGCGTCCACCATCTCGGTCACCGTGAGCCCCGGGCGCGGGGGCACGGTCACGCCCCACGCCTCATCGAAGCGACGCCGCGCGGCCGCGTCCGCGACCGGCGCGTAGCCGGGCAGCACGTCCGGGAGCGCGCCCATGTCGGAGGCGCCCTGCACGTTGTTCTGCCCCCGCAACGGGTTCACTCCCCCGCCCGCGACGCCGAAGTTGCCCAGCAAGAGCTGGAGATTGGTGCAGGCGAACGCGTTGTCGGTCCCGCAGGTGTGCTGGGTGATGCCCATGGCGAAGAGCAGCGCCCCCGGACGGCGCTCCCAGAGCAGCCAGGCCGCGCGCCGGATGTCGGCGGCCGGCACGCCGGTGACCGCGGCGGCGCGGTCGGGGGTGTCCTCCCGGACGCTCGCCGCGAAGGCCTCGAACCCCTCGGTGCGCGCCTCGACGAATCGCCGGTCGACCCAGCCCTTGGCGATCAGCTCGTGGGCCAGCGCGTTCAGCAGCGCGATGTCCGTCCCGGGGCGAAGCGCCAGATGGAGCGCGGCCGCGTCCACGAGCGGGATGCGGCGCGGATCGGCCACGATGATCGGAAGCCCGCGCTGCTTGGCGGCTCGCCGCAGCCTCATGCCGAGGACGGGATGCTGTTCCGTGGTGTTGGACCCGATCACGAAGACGCACCGGGCCTCCCGCACGATGTCGTCCATCGAGTTGGTCATCGCGCCCGAGCCCAGCGCCTGCGTGAGCGCGGCCACCGTGGGCGAATGGCAGAGCCGGGCGCAGTGGTCCACGTTGTTGGTGCCGATCAGCTGCCGGGCCAGCTTCTGGAAGAGATAGTTCTCCTCGTTGCTGCACTTGGCCGACGCCAGGAAGCCGAGCGCGTCGGCGCCGTGGCGCGCCTTGACCTCCACGAAGGTCCGGGCCACGAGGTCCAGCGCGGTGTCCCAGTCCGTCTCCACCAGGTCCTCGCCCCGGCCCCCGAGGAAGCGGCGGCGCACGAGCGGCCGGGTCAGCCGCTCCGCGTGGCGCACGTAGTCCCAGCCGAAGCGGCCCTTGACGCACAGGAGGCCGTGGTTGGCCGGCGCCCGCCAGTCCGGGCTGGTCCCGACGATGCGCCCGTCGGCCAGATGGAGGTCGAGGCGACAGCCCACCCCGCAGTAGCCGCAAACGGTGCTGGCTCCGCGGTCGGCCCGGGGTGTCCGGCCGCCGATGAACGGCTTGATGGTGAGCGCATCGGTGGGGCAGACCGCCTCGCACATCCCGCAGAACTCGCACGCGCTGTCCTGCATGGGGCCGTCGAGGCCGAAGCCGATGTGGGCGCGCTCGTCGCGGCCGTACACGCCGATGGCGGTGACCCCGTTCAGGAGATCGCAGGCCCGAACGCAGCGCCAGCAGCGGATGCACGCATTCCGGTCCACTCGAACGAAGGGGTTCGAATCGTCGACCGGCCAGGACGGCGGCGCGGTCTGCGTCGGCGTGCCGACCCCGTGGCGAGCGGCCATCTCCAGCAGCTCGTTGCCCGGTTTCCCGGTCCCGGGCCGGTAGTCGCGGAGCAGCAGGCGCAGGGCGTTGCGGCGCGCGGACCTGGTCGCTTCGCTCTCGGTGCGCACGACCATCCCGTCCGCGGCGGGGAACGTGCAGGCCGGGTGGAGCCCGGCCCGGCCGTCGATCTCGACCAGGCACATCCGGCAGGAGCCGTCGGGCGGCAGCGACGGATGATGGCACAGCGTCGGGACGGAGACGCCCGCCCGCTGCGCGGCGTCGAGGATCGTCGAGTCCGGCCCGGCCGGCACCTCGCGGCCGTCGATGATCATCGCTCGGCGTCCGCGCCCTCGAGCGTCGAGGTGTCGCCCTCGGGCAGCCCCAGCTCGCGGGCCCTGAGCAGGCGCCGCATGATCTTCCCGCTCCGCGTCTTGGGCAGGCTCGGCTGGAACGCGATCTCCTTGGGGGCGACGACCGCCCCCAAGCGGGTGCGGGCGAAGGCCAGCAGATCCCGGCGGAGCTCCTCGGTCGGCTCGAAGCCGTCCTTGAGCGAGACGAAGGCCTTCACCACCTCCAGGGCCACCGGGTCCGGCTTGCCGATCACGCCAGCCTCGGCCACCGCCTTGTGCTCCATCAGGATGCTCTCCACCTCGAACGGGCCGATGAGGTGGCCCGAGCTCTTGATGACGTCGTCGGCCCGGCCGACAAACCAGAAGTAGCCGTCCCGATCCCGCCGGGCGAGATCCCCCGTGAGGTAGAAGCCGCCGAGGAAGCACTTCCGGTAGCGCTCGGGCTCTTGCCAGTAGTCGCGGAACATGGACGGCCAGCCGGGGCGGAGCGCCAGCTCGCCCTGGACGTCGGGCTCCTCGACGACCTCCACGCGGTCCTCGCCGATCTTCCGGACGATGGCGGCCTCCACGCCGGGCAGCGGGCGGCCCATGGAGCCCGGGCGGATGTCCATGGCCGCGTAGTTGGCGATCATGATCCCGCCCGTCTCGGTCTGCCACCAGTTGTCGTGGAATGGCCGCCCGAAGGCCTCCTGACCCCACACGACCGCTTCCGGGTTGAGCGGCTCGCCGACACTCGACAGGAACCGCAGCGCCCGGAGATCGTGCTTGCGCACGAGCTCGGGGCCGGTCTTCATCATCATGCGGATCGCGGTCGGTGCGGTGTACCAGACCGTCACGCGCTGGTCCTGCAGGATGGCGTACCAGCGCGCGGCGTCGAACTCGGCCTCGTCCACGATGCTGGTGATGCCGTTCGTGAGCGGCGCGATGATCCCGTACGACGTCCCGGTGACCCAGCCCGGGTCCGCGGTGCACCAGAAGACGTCCTCCGGATGGAAATCGAGCGCGAGCCGGCCCGTGACGTGGTGGGCCACGACGGCCTCGTGCACGTGCACCGCGCCCTTGGGCTTGCCGGTGGTGCCGCTGGTGAAGTGGAGCAGCGCGGTCTCCTGCGGATCCGTGGGCTCGATGGCGAAGCGCTCGTCGGCGCGGGCCATGAGGGTGGCGTAGTCCTCGGTTCCCGGGACGCTCGTGGGCCCGCGATCGTCCCCGACCAGGAGCACGTGCCGGAGATCCGGGAGCGCCGCCCGGAGCCCGGCGATCTTGCGCCGGTAGAGTGACTCGGTGGTGACGAGCACGCGCGCCTGGCCGCTCGTCATCCGGACCCGGATGGGCTCGGGGCCGAACGCCGAGAACAGGGGGCAGAACACGCTGCGGTGCTTGAGCGTGCCCAGCGCGGCGACGTAGAGCTCGGGGATGCGTCCGGCCAGCGCGTAGACGCGCTCGCCCGGACCCACCCCGAGCGAGCGCAGGACGTTGGCGAAGCGGTTGGTCAGGTCCCGCAGGCCGGTATAGCTGTAGTCTTCCACCTCCCCCTTCTTCCCGAGCCACCGCAGGGCCAGGCGATCCCGGCGAGGACCGGCCGCGTGCCGGTCAACGGCCTCGTGGGCGATGTTGAGCCCGTGGCCTCCCGGAAGACCATCCATCTCGCGCCGGGCCCGGTCCCACGTGAACTCCGCGCACGCCCGCGCGTAGTCTCCGAGGTTCGGACTCACGAACCAGTCCTTCGATGACTTCCTGATCGGCTCCCAAGCCACGCGGCGCCTCTCCTCTTGCCACAAGGCAGTAGTCCAGGGAGGGAAGGTGGAGCAACGAGGGTGCCAAGATCGGGCGGAGAGAAACTGCAGGCAAATCAGCGCGTTGGCCGCGGCCAGCGCGATGAGCCCGCGAGTCCGGGTGGAGACCCGGCCTCAGGTCGGGGCACCGCGGTCCCACTCGCCATCGAAGCCCGCCCGGGCGAACGCCCCGGTCAGCGCCGGATCCCGACCGTCATCACTCGGCGCGCGTCATATGGGCGACGAGGTCGCGAACCCGGCATGAGTATCCCCACTCGTTGTCGTACCAGGCGAGCACCTTCACCAGCGTGTGCTCGATCATGGCCGTCGAGGGCAGGTCCACGATGGCCGAATGCGCGTTGCCGTTGAAGTCCACCGACACCAGCTCCTCGTCCGTCACGTCCAGGATGCCCTCCAGCGGACCGGACGCGGCGGTCCGAAACGCCCGGTTGACGGTGTCGACGGTCGTCGGTTGCTCGAGCTCGGCCACCAGATCCACGAGCGAGACGTTGGGCGTGGGAACCCGGATCGCCAGCCCATCCAGCTTCCCCGCCAACTGCGGCAGCACGAGACCCACCGCCTGCGCCGCCCCCGTGGTGGTGGGGATCATGGACAGCGCCCCCGCCCGCGCCCGTCTCGGGTCCTTGTGAGCGAAGTCGAGGAGGGGCTGATCGTTGGTGTAGGCGTGGATCGTGGACAGGAAGCCGCGCCGGATGCCGAACGACTCGTGGAGCACCTTGAGCACCGGGGCCGCGCAATTCGTCGTGCACGAGGCGTTCGAGATGATGTGGTGGCGCCGCGGATCGTAGCGGTGTTCGTTCACCCCCAGCACGACCGTGAGATCGGGCTCCTTGCCGGGCGCCGTGATCACCACCTTCCTCGCGCCGGCGTCCAGGTGCTTCCGCGCACTCGCGCGATCCCGGAACCTGCCCGTGGCCTCCACCACGATCTCGACGCCAAGCTCCCGCCACGGGAGGCGCCCCGGATCCGTCTCCGCGGTGACGCGGATCTCGCGCCCATCGACGAAGAGCGAGCGTTCCTTGGCATCGATCTCGGCCCCGATGGCGCCGTGGATCGAGTCGTGCTTCAGGAGATGAGCGAGCGTGCTCGCCTCCGCGAGGTCATTGACCGCCACCACCTCGAAGTCGTCCCGACCCAGCGAGGTCCTCATGAAGATCCGTCCGATCCTGCCGAATCCGTTGATCCCTACGCGCACGGGCATGGATCCTCCTCCGGCTGCTGCCGCCGTCGATGCTGATGGGCGTCGCTCTGAAGTAGCAATGCCGATGCCAGGGAAGGGCCCCGTGTTGACGGCCACTTCGTCCGCGCACGGTCCGGGTGTCTGCGGCATCCCTGCCCCACACGGTCGAAGCATCGCGACGCCGGTGTCTCCCGGGCGGTGGCATCGGGGATGCACTTCCAGGCAGGCGGGAGGAAGCGTATGAAGCCACTACCCCATCGATACGAGGTGGTTCTCAGCGGCGGCACCACAGGCTATGCGGCAACGTCCGCCAAGGGCTCTCCGAATCTGGCATCGGCACCGCCGCCCGAGTTCGACGGCCCGGGCGACGCCTGGAGTCCCGAGGAGCTCTTGCTGGCGGCGGTGGCGACCTGCTTCATGTTCACGCTGCGCGCCGTGGCACAAGTGTCCCGGGTCGATTTCATCTCCCTGGAGCTTACGGTCGAAGGGACGGTGGATCGGCGTGATGGTCGGATGCGCTTCATGGAGATCGTGTTGCGGCCGCGCCTGCAGGTGCCCGTGGGAACAGAGCCTGAACGCGCGCTTCGGGTGCTCGAGAAGGCCGAGAAGTCCTGCATCGTCTCGGCGTCGCTCGCGACACCCATCCGGCTGGAGCCCGAGATCGCCAGGGAACCGTGAGGCGCACGCCATGGCGAGCCCCTCAGGCGATCACGGCGTGCCCGTGGCCCCCTGCCGCCGAGGGCGGTCGCGGCGACGGAGGCCGTACTTGTCGGCGATCGCGCCGGCCCGCGCATACTCATCGCCGGTGATCGGCCGATCGAGGGGCGGGTAATCCCAGGCGCGGTAGCACGGAAAGTACTGATCCATGAGGTTCAGGTAGGTATTGCGCGAGATGTCCCGGGCCAGGAAGGCCAGGACGTTCTCGGTGTTCGCGATGTCGCCCGGAAGCACCAGGTGCCGGACCAGGAGCCCGCGCCGGGCCAGGCCCCGCTTGTCGATCTGGAGGTCGCCCACCTGCCGGTGCATCTCGCGAACCGCTGCCTGGTTGACCTCCCAGTAGCTGCGGACCTTCGAGTACTGCCGGGCCGTCTCGGAGTCGCCGTACTTCATGTCGGGCATGTAGATGTCGATCACCCCGTCGAGCAAGGCCAGCGCTTCGGGGCTGTCATAGCCGCCGGTGTTGTAGACGAGCGGCAGGCGCAGTCCGCGCCGAGCGGCGATGGCGACCGCGGCCAGGATCTGGGCCACCACGTGGCTCGGGGTGACCAGGTTGATGTTGTGGCATCCCTGGGCCTGGAGCGCCAGCATCATCGCGGACATCTCCTCCGGCTCCACCTCGCGTCCGAGCCCCTTCTGGCTGATCTCCCAGTTGAGGCAGAAGACGCAGCGCAGGCTGCACCAGGAGAAGAAGATCGTTCCCGACCCGGCCCAGCCCCGCAACGGGTCCTCCTCGCCATGGTGGGCGCCGTAACTGTTCACCACCGCCCGCTCGCCGGTTCGGCACACGGCCCCCTCCACGGTCCGCCGTCGGTTGACGTGACAGTAGCGTGCGCAGAGGTCGCAGTCCTCGAGGTGGGCCCACGCGGTGGCGACTCGCCGATCCAGCTCGCCGCTGGCGAGCAGCGCCAGGTAGGCCGGCTTGAACTCGTCGGCCGCCGCCATCACCTCCTCCTTTCGCCTCACGTCGGCGCCGCCTACGCGGCATCCTCCAGGCGCCTGACGACCTCCTCGATGAAGTTGCATCGCCGTTGAAGGGTATGGCGGAACTCCGGGTTCTCCGTCCCCGCGACCTCACGGCGATAGTCGGCGAGGTAGACGGTGAGAAGCTCGCGCAGTAGTGCCGCTTCGTCTCGAGTCAGCTCTAGACGTGTCATGCACGGCTCCCTTCCAGAGGTGGACGGAGGTCGGCCCCCACGCCCCTCCGGAGCCTCGATTCGACCAAGTGAGGCAGGAATGCACGCCTCAATGAGGCGCGCGCGCCGCACCGTCTGCCCACGGCCTCGCTGCGTAATCCGCGTCCATCGTTACTGAACGTCCCCACGGCTGCCCCGGCATCCCCGACGGCTGCAATCGCCTCGCCATAGGCGAGCGCCTCCCGACCCCCGTGGACCGGCATTGCTAGCGGTTGCGACGTGAGGCGCAGGACGCGTTCCTGTCCGAGCTAGGTGGCGCTCCGGGGGCGCGGTCCACGTTCACCTCCGGCCACGCGATTTGCAAGCTGCTCGGCCAGCCGGATCGGCTCCGGCACCCGGAAGCGCGAGCAGGCGAGCACCCATCGCACCGCGGCACGCACTCCGATCCGGTGGCCGGGTGAAACAAGGAGCGGCTTCACTCCAGCCCGCGTCCTGACCGCGGCCCCGACGTCGTCGCCGTCGAGGTGGATCGGGGTCCAGGCCCCACGCGCCCGCCCGGGCTCCCGGTAGTTGCCGACCAGCAACGATTTGGCGCAGCCGACGCTGGGGAGGTCGAGCAGCAGGCCCAGGTGGCAGGCCAGGCCGAATCGATGCGGATGGGCAAGGCCGTGACCATCGAAGAGGCAGAGGTCGGGTCGGTGGGAGAGACGGTCAAAGGCGGCCAAGAGCAGGGGCCCCTCGCGGAAGGCCAGGTAGGCCGGCACGTACGGGAACGCCGACGGCCCCGCGACCACCGCCGACTCGACGACCCCGCCCCCTGGCCACGCCACGAGCACGACGGCCGCCCACGCCCACCGTCCATCGCGGCGGTACGCGACGTCGGCGCCCGCGACGAGACCCGGCGCGCGCGGCCCGCCGGTGAGCCTGAGGCGGTGCCGGAGCCGGGCCTGCAGCCGCCTGGCTTCAGCGACGGTCCGCGGCCAGCGCGGACGGGGACGCGGCGACGCTCGCCCGGCCTCGACCTGAACCATGACGTTGGCGGCCGTGAGCGCCCAGAATGGTGTGATCGGGAACCCGCCCGCGCGAAGCGCCCGGGCCGTCCACACGTTGCACGTGGTGAGCACGTAGGGCTCGCGGCCGAGGTAGAAGCGGCTGGGCCCGTACTTGCCCGGCCCCAACCCGATCGCGCGGCCCTCGCCGGTGCGGGCGTGCGCGCCCGCGATGAACGCCACGAGGGCGCGGAAGCCACGCGGGGAGAGCTCGACCTCCGCGACCTCGCGTCCGGCGAAGTACACGGTGGGCGGCACGTCGAAGGCCGCCACGTGCAGCACGCTGTCGGTCGCCCAGAAGACGGCCTTGAGCCCCAGCCAGAGCGTGCCCCGGGGCGCCTGATAGAAGGCCCGGTCGCCCCAGCCGACCTCGAGGTACTCGGCGCCCGGGAAGTCGTCGCGCTCGGGCCAGACGTCGGCCGGCACGTCCTCGCGGCGCAGCACCAACCCCGTGTGCCAGTCGTGCCTGACGATCCAGACCCGCCGTCCGAGCTCGCCGCCGCGGGGCGGGTACAGCGACGCGATCGGGCCGAGGCAGGCCGAGGTGAGCGCGACGAGCGCCAGGAGCCACGCGAGGGCTCGCGGAGTAGTTATGCTCGTTGCCCAGCCCCTTGCTTTCCCTGAGTCAGAAGGAACCGACCTCGTGAACCATCTTGAACAGCATCCCCCACCCGTCCGCCAGCTCGATGAGCGCGACCGCCTCCCAGCCTTCGCTGCCGAGCTCGTTCAGCCGAGTCTCGCACGCCCTCACCTGCGATTCTTCCCAGCCGGACAGATTCACGCGAACGAGCTTGTACCGCCACATGGAGTCCCCTCCTTTTCGATGGAAGCTCTACGCGATGGGATTTGCGGCGGGCGCCATGGTCTCCATCGTCGCCGAGGATCTCATCCCGGAGTCCCGGCGGGCCGGCGACACCGACTTGGCCACCGTGCTCACCTGGGTCTCTGCAGCCGCTGGCTGATCTGCCCGACGGCTTCGCCTACCCGGCCGGCCAGGGCGTGAAAGGCCGCCAGCAGTTCGTCGCGCTCGGCCATCAGGATCTGCATGTCCTGCTGGATCCGGTCCACCTCCTCGCGGAGGCGTTCGTTGTCCTGCTCGAGCGTTTCGACCCTGCCCTCGATCTGCTCCTTCCTCCGCATGGTCTCGATGCACTCGGCGACCAGTCGCCGGCCCTCGATGATCCAGTGCCAGATCTCGCCGCGCAGCGTGTCCGGACCGCCGGATGGCGGATCACCTTCGGCCCCCGACGGCGCCGCCCCGGCCCGGCCTGGCCGCCGCCGGCCGCGGGACATCTCGCGCGGGATGCGACTGGGCGTGAGGTCCAGCACCTCGAAGATACGTGGGGACGGTAGGCCGCTGGCCTCATTGAGCTGGTTCACCAGTTCCCTGCTCTCGGAGCCGAAGAGACAGAGACCGCGGGCCGCGGCAGGGTCGAGCACGCTGCTGATGAAGCGGACCCGCCGGCCCTGGCTGCGGAGCACCGCGCACTCGGCGATCAGGCGCTCCTGAGCCCGGCGGTACTCCTCTACGGTCATCCGGCTCAGATCCTGCTCGACGCCATAGAGCGCCATCCGTACTCCTCCCCGGGCGTGGTGGAGCAACCCCCATGCCAGCGGCTGCTCGGAAGGACCTCGGGCGAAATCAAGGCTTCCGAGTGGTCCCGCCCCGGTGAGGCGCGCGAGCCGGGGAATCACCACCCCAGCCGGGGCGCGGCCGTCCCACCATGTCTCGGGCGCCGGCCGCCCGCCCACCTGCGCGAGCGAGAGCGCGTCATCGAGTGAGGCGGGCGAAGCGGCGAATCGATATGGTGAAGAGCGCGACGCCGAGCACGAGGATACCGACGATGTCCGGCCAGACGTACGCGAGGCCGTTGCCCTTGAACAGGACCTGGTAGCCGAAGTCCACGTAGTGGCGCACCGGCGACACGAGGCTCGCGTAGCGCATGAACGGCCCCATGCTCTCGGGCGGGGTGAAGGCCCCCGAGAGCAGCATCATCGGGTACAGGATCAGGAGCAGGAGCAGCATCGCCTGGCCGAGGTTACGGGCCAGCATCGCGATGGCCAGGCCGAGACTCGCCAGCGCGAAGACGTAGACGACGGACACCGCGTAGAAGAGCGCGACGCTGCCGCGGATGGGGGTGCCGAACACCCCGTGGACGATGCCGAACACCGAGCCGAGGGCGGCCAGCGGCACCAGGACGACCACCGGGACGACCTTGGCCGCGAACAGCTCCCAGGGCCGCAGCGGGCTCACCAGCAGATGCTCCAGGGTACCGTGCTCCCGCTCCCGCACCATGGCGGCGGCGGCCAGCAGCATCGCGATCATGGTCACCTGGTTCAACACCTCCAGGAGTCCCGAGAACCAGGTCTCGACGAGGTTCGGGTTGTACTCCACGCGGACCCGGGCGTCCACCTGCGGCAGCCGTCCAAGGCCGGCCCCGCCCAGCCGCGCCTCCAGCAGCTCCACGCCGTAGCGGCCGGCGATGCTCGCGATGTGGGCCCCGGCGATCGTCGCCGACATGGACTGGCTGCCGTCCGAGATCACCTGGAACCGCGCGCCGCCCCGCTGAACGCGACGCTCGAAATCCGGAGGGACGACGATGGCGAGGCTGGCACGGCCGCCGTCGAGCCACCGCACCAGCTCGGCGTCGCTCGCCGCGTAACCGACGATCTTGAAGTACGGCGCGCGGAAGCGCGAGAGCAGCTCGCGGCTCTCCGCGCTGCGGGAGAGATCGAGCACGAGCGCGGGGTAGTCCCTGAGCTCGGCCCCCATGCCGTGCCCGCCGGTGTAGACGGCGCCGGTGAAGGCCCAGATCACGAACAGCAGGATGGGCACGTCCCGGAAGAGCTGGCTGCACTCCTTCCGGATCATGGCCGCGAGGCGGCTGACCATCAGCCGAGCCGCTTCCGGAGGGCGAGCCAGGCCGCCACGTAGATGACCACGCAGTAGAGCATCAGGATCAGCAGGCTCGGCACGTACGCGACGACGCCGCCACCCTTCAGATAGCTGCCGCGGACGATGTCCATGAAGTAGGTGGCGGGAATCAGGCGGCTCACGAACCGGCCCACCGCGTCCAGGCTCGCGGGCGGCGTGAAGATGCCGGAGAACGTGAAGGCGGGGGCCACCGCACCGAGAAAGGTGGCGAGCATCGCGGCGAGCTGGCTTCGCGTCAGGGTGGAGATCAGCAGGCCGAGCCCCACCGTGCAGACCGAGTAGAGGAGCGCGCCCGCCACCAGGACCCACACCGCGCCCACGAAGCGGACGCGGAAGAGCCAGATGCTGGCGGCGAAGATCAGCAGGAAATCGAGGAACGAGACCGCCACGTACGGCAGCGCCTTGCCGGCCAGGATGTCCCACCGGCCGGCCGGGGAGCAGTAGAGGTTCAGGATGGTGCCGCTCTCGCGCTCGCGCACGATCAGCAGGGCGCTGAGCAGCGGCGGAAAGATCATGAGGATCACGACCAGCATGCCGGGCACGATGAAGTTCTTGCTCTCGAGCGTGGGGTTGTACCAGACGGCCAGCTCCATCTGCACGGGCCACAGTCGGTCGTCGCCCGCGCCGTGGCGGGCCAGGTGCTCGCGTAGGAGCCGCTGGTTGTACAGCGCGTTGATCGCCTCCACGTAGCCCGTCCCGATCTGGCCCCGGGCCGGGAACGAGCCGTCGACGGTCACGCCCAGGGTGGCGGGCAGGCCCGCGCTGAGCCGGCGCCCGAAGTCGGGCGGGATGTCGATGACGACGCGGGCCCGACCCGACCGGACCCATTCCCGCGCTTCCTCGGGGCTGTCGAGCATGCCGACGAGCCGGAAGTACTCGGAGTGGACGAGGCCGTCGACGTACTCCCGGCTCCACCGGGAGCGGTCGTGGTCCACCACCGCCACCAGGAGCCCCTTGACGTCCAGCGAGAGCTGGTAGCCGAGGAGGAGGATCAGCAACAGGGGCACCACGATCGCGAGCCCGAGGTACGCGGGATCGCGGAGGAGCTGCCGCGTCTCCTTCCGCGCGATGGCGAGCGCGCGGTCACCGGGCAGCCTACGCATGGCCGAGCCCCGCCCCGCGCAGCACGCTGACGAAGGTATCCTCCATCGACAGGGGCCGCGTCTCGATGGCCGCGGTGAGGCCCGCTCCGGCCAGCGTCTCCCGCACGGCCAGGGCGTCTCGCTCGGGCTGGCGGGTCTGCCAGCGGATGTGGCGGCCGTGGAGCATCGCGTCCGGAAAGCGTGGCCGCAGGAGCGTGAAGGCGCGGGCGAACTCGGACGCCTCCACCGAGAGCATCGGGCCGCCCTCGGCGCGGGCCTTCTGCGTCAGCTCGGCCGGGCGGCCGAGGCCGACCAGCCGCCCCTCGTGCATGAAACCCAGGCGATCGCAGTGCGAGGCCTCGTCCATGTAGTGGGTGGAGACCAGCACCGCGACCCCGTGCCGGTGGGCCAGCAGGTGCACGAGATCCCAGAACTGGCGGCGGGCGAGTGGGTCCACCCCCGCGGTCGGCTCGTCGAGGAACAGCACCCGGGGCTCGTGCAGGATCGCGCTGGCGAGGGCCAGCCGCTGGCGCACCCCGAGCGGCAGCGCCCGCGGCTGGCGGTCGGCGAGGCTCTCGAGCCCCAGGCTCGACAGCAGGGCCTCGATCCGGCCCGGCCGCTCGGCCCGCGGGATCCCGTAGAGGCCGGCGGACAGGCGGAGGTTCTCCAGCACGGTCTGGTCCGGGTAGAGCGAGAAGCGCTGGGACATGTAGCCGATGTGACCGCGCAGCGCGGTCCGGGCCCGCCGCACGTCGAAGCCGGCGACGGTGGCCGCGCCGCCCGTCGGCGCCTGGAGCCCGCAGAGCATCCGGATCAGGGTGGTCTTGCCGGCGCCGTTGGGCCCGAGGAGGCCCAGGATCTCCCCCTCGTCGAGCGCCAGGCTCACCTCGTCCACCGCGGTGAAGGCGCCGAACCGGCACGTGAGGCGATCCGCGATCACCGCGCCGCCGATGAACGTGGCGCGAGGCGCCGCGAGCAGCCCGCGCGGGGCGGCGGCCGGAGCGCGGGGCTCCCGGGTCAGATGCTCGACGAACACGTCCTCGAAGCTCGGCCGGACCGCGTCCACGCTGAACCCGGTGAGGCCGGCGGCGCCGAGCTCGCCGGCGGGGTCACGACCGGTGCTGCGCGCGAGCACCCGCACCTCGCCCCCGGCGATCGCCATCGACTGCGCGTGCTCCCCCTTCGTCAACGCCTCGACGACGTCGTCGGGATGGGGACTCCGGACGGTCCAGACCCGCTCCACCAGAGGGGCCGTCAGCTCGTCCGGACGGCCGGCCGCGATCACCGCGCCATCGTGCATGAGGCTCACCCGGTGGCACCGCTCGGCCTCGTCCATGTAGGCGGTGGTCATCAGCACGGTCACGCCCCGGCTCGCCACGAGCGTGTGGATGATCGACCAGAAGTCGCGCCGGGAGATGGGATCCACGCCGGTGGTGGGCTCGTCCAGCAGCAGCACGTCCGGCAGGTGGATCAGGGTGCAGATGAGGGCCAGCTTCTGCCGCATCCCCCCCGAGAGCTGGCCGGCCGGACGGTCGAGGAAGCGCTCGAGCCGCGTCATCCGGAGCAGGCGCTCGCGGTTGTCGCCGTACTGCTCCCGCGGGACCCGGCGCAGATCGCGGAAGAACTCGATGTTCTCCTGCACGGTGAGCGAGTCGTAGAGGTTGAGCCCGAGGCCCTGGGGCATGTAGCCGATGGCCTCCTTCACCGCCTCCGGGCTCCGGATCACGTCGACGCCGGCCACGCGGGCCGCGCCGGAATCGGCGCGGAGGACCCCGGCCAGCACCTGGAGCACGCTGGTCTTGCCGGCGCCGTCGGGCCCGATCAGGCCGAACACTTCGCCGCGCGGCACCTCGAACGAGACGTCGGAGACCGCCCGGACGCGGCCGCGCCGGTAGCTCCGGCACAGGTTCCGGACCGCGAGGGCGGGGGCGCCGTTCACCTCCACGGCGCGTCGGGCTGCCAGCGGATCACCGCGTCGGCGGGCATCCCCGGCTTGAGCACGCCGTCGGGGTTCTCGCGGAGCGCGACCTCGACCGCGAACACCAGCTTGACGCGCTCCTCCCGCGTCTCGACGTTCTTCGGCGTGAACTCCGCCTCCTGCGACACGCGGCTCACCCCGGCCGGGAACGCGCGGCCCGGGTACGCGTCGACGTACACGCGCGCCTCCTGCCCCAGGGCCACCTTGCCGATGCTGGGCTCCGGCACGTAGATCTTCACGTAGAGGCGGTCGAGGTCGACCAGGGTGAAGAGCGGCGTGCCGGCCTCCACGCGCTCGCCGCGCTCGACGGTGCGGGTGAGCACCCGGCCGTCGATCGGGCTCTGGACGCTGAAGTCCGCGACGTGGCTCCGCTGCTCGGCGAGCTGGGCGTCCGCCTGGGCGCGCTGCCGTGCCAGCGCGTCGCGCTCCGCGCGCAGGATCTCGACCTGCTGGAGCCCCACGCGCGCGAGGGCGAGCCCCTTCTCGCTGCTGACGAGCGCTTCTTCCGCCTCGGTGACCGCGTTGGCCTCGACGTCGGCCCGGAGCCGGGCGTGCTCGCCCTCCTGCGGGGCGATCAGCTCCTTCGCTACCAGCATCGCCGCGCGCTGCGCGTCCCGCTCGGCCTGCGCCAGGCCGGCGCGCGCCCGGCGCAGCCGGGCCTCGCTCTCGCGAAACGCGGCCGCCGCCTGCTCGGTCTGCAGCGTCGCCTGCCGCTCGATCATCCCGAGCTGGCTGTTCGCCGCGACGAGCTTCCGGGCCAGCGCGTTGACCTGCTCTTCCGCCGCCCGCACCCGCTCGCGCTGGGCCCGATCGTCCAGCGTCGCGAGCAGCTGGCCCTCGCGCACGGGCTGGCCTTCGTCCACGTGCAGGGCCACCACCCAGGCCCCGCTCTTCGGCGTCAGCGTGGTGATGCGTCCTTCGATCCGGCCGCTCGCCGACAGCAGTCCGCTGGGCGGCGCGGGACGAAGCCATGACACGATCCGCGGCGCGACCAGCGTCGCGAGCAGGCCGAGCCCCAGCGCGATCGCGCCCGCCGCCAGCCAGCGGCGCATCCCGGGACGCCCGCCGGTCGGCGGGCGCGGGACCGACCCCGCCGGCGGCGCGCTCTCTTGCCCTCCGGGCGTCATGGAGCCGATCGCTCGCAAGCGACATGCCACCGCCAACCCTCGGATAAGGCGCCAGTTTGTCGTTGGGCCGGGCCTCCGGGCTGGGGCCGGCCGGCCTCAGTCCGGGGGGCCTGGGGCGCCCGGTCCCCAGCGCCCCCGCGCCGGGCTCTTGAAGACGGGCGCGTGGTCGGCGGAGAATCGGGCGCCATGCCGACAGGGGCCTAGCGATTCGCGTCGTTCGGGCGCTCACTCCCCTTGCCCTCGGAGCCGCGCTCCTGCTCGTTCCCCCTCCGTCCGGCCTGGCTCCCGCGGCGTGGCGCTACTTCGCGCTGTTCGCGACGGTCGTCGCCGCGCTGATCACCGAACCCTTGCCCGGCCCGGTCGTGGGAATTCTCGGGATCACGGCGGCCACCGTCCTGGGCCTCGTGGCGCCGGCGCCGGACGATGCGCTTCGATGGGCGCTGTCCGGCTTCTCGCACAGCACGGTGTGGCTCATCTTCGTCGCCTTCATGTTCGGGCGGGGCTACGAGAAGACCGGCCTGGGCCGGAGGATCGCGCTGGGGCTCGTGCGCGGGCTCGGGTACCGGACCCTCGGCCTCGGCTATGCCGTCGCGCTCGCCGACCTCGTGCTGGCCCCCTTCACGCCGTCCAATACCGCCCGAAGCGGAGGGACCGTCTACCCGATCATCAAGAGCATCCCCCCGCTCTACGACTCCTCGCCGGGACCCACCGCGGGACGCATCGGCGCCTATCTCATGTGGACGGCCTTCGCGGTGACCGGCATCACGAGCTCCATGTTTCTCACCGCGAACGCCGCGAATCTCTTCGCGGTGACGCTGATGCGGGACAGCGCGCGCATCAGCGTCGGGTGGACCGAGTGGGCGCTGGGGTTCCTGCCCGTCGGGCTCGTGCTCTTCCTCTCCCTGCCGCTGGTCGTCTATCTGGTCTACCCACCCGGCGTGAAGATCAGCCGCGAGGTTCCGGTCTGGGCGGCCCACCAGCTCCGGCGGATGGGCCCGATGAGTCGCCGGGAGGCGACGATGGCGGCCATCGCGGTTCTCGCGCTCGGCCTCTGGATCTTCGCCGGCCGGTGGCTCAACCCCACCACCGCGGCGCTCGTCGCCTTCTGCCTGATGCTGCTCACCGGCGTGCTCTCGTGGCGCGACGTCCTCGGCTACACGGACGCCTGGAGGGTGCTCGTGTGGTTCGCCACGCTCGTGACGCTGGCCGACGGGCTCAACCGGGTGGGATTCCTGGCCTGGTTCGCCGGCCGCATGGCCGCCGATCTCTCATCGGTGCCGGCCACCCCCAGGCTGGTGCTGCTCGTGGCGACCTTCTTCGTCGCCCACTACATGTTCGCGAGCCTGACCGCCCACGCCACCGCGCTGCTCCCGGTCTTCCTCGTCGCCGGCGCCGCCATGCCCGACCTGCCGGCCCGGCCCCTCGCCCTGCTGCTCTGCTACGCCATCGGCCTCATGGGGGTGCTGACGCCCTATGCCACCGGGCCGGCGCCGATCTACTTCGCCAGCGGCTACGTCAGCCGGCCGGCGTTCTGGGCCCTCGGCGGGATCTTCGGCGCCTTCTTCCTGTCGGCCCTGCTCGCGCTCGGGCTGCCCTGGCTGCTCTCCGGAATCCCGTAGGCGACCCGACACTCGCTCTCCCGGCCGCGGACCACCCGCCGGCCGGCCAGACGGCCCCACGTCTCGGTCACCACCGTCCGCTGTCCTTCCACGTGGCTGTCGGTGTGGAAGTACACGACGACCCAGTCCTGCGTCTTTCCCAGCTCGTGCGCCCGGGCGGTGTTGGAGAACAGCGCGGTGAGCTGCCAGTGATCGCGCTCGGTGTGGAGGATCGGCAGCCACGCGCGGCCCTCCGGGTTGAAGCGGCGCGGCGCGATCCGGGGCAGCCGGCCGGCCGCGGCCGCGTCGCGATACTGCCGGTCCACGTCCAGGAGCACCGCGACCGGCGGCTCCTCCGCCGCCTCGCGGGGCCGGAGGCGGGTGCGCCCCAGCATGGCGGCGAGCGCGGCGCGAAGCCCCGCCGCGCGCCGGGGGCCGATCCCCGGCACCGCGGCCAGGCGCCCGTCGTGCGCGGCGACCTCGAGGGCCTCCAGCGTGTCCACGTGCAGGGCTTCGTGAACCCGGCGCGCGAGCGCGGGTCCCAGACCGGGAATGGCCCGGAAGAGCCGCTCGGCATCCAGGCTCCCCCGGAGCCG